>DASXJW010000057.1:0-32050 GCA_036497165.1 Solirubrobacteraceae bacterium | reverse complement strand
TCATGTAGAAGAGGAGGTTGGCGTCGTGGGCCAGCCACTGGATCCCGGCGAGGCCGTCCTCGTCGGCGTTGAAGCTCGCCTTGAGCATCCGCAGCGCAAAGGGGGACATCGCGAGCATCTCCCGGCACCACTGGACGGTCTCCTCCTCGAGGCGCTCGAGTGGCACGACGGTGTTGACCAGCCCCATGTCCAGCGCCTGCTGAGCGTCGTACTGGCGGCAGAGGAACCAGATCTCCTTGGCCTTCTTGGTGCCGACCTGGCGGGCCAGGACGCTGGCGCCAAAACCGCCGTCGAAGGAGCCCACCTTGGGGCCGACCTGTCCGAAGCGCGCGTTGTCGGCCGCGATGGTGAGATCGCAGACGACGTGCAGGACGTGGCCGCCGCCGATAGCGTACCCGGCGACCATCGCCACGATCGGCTTGGGCATCCGCCGCATCTGGATGTGCAGATCGGTCACGTGGAAGCGGCCGACCGCCTGCTGTCGCCCCGCCGCCGCCGGATCCGCGCCGGTGACGTAGCCGCCGCGGCTCCCGCGCACACGCTGGTCGCCCCCCGAGCAGAACGCGTCCGGCCCCTCGCCGGTCAGGATGATGACCCCGACGGTCTCGTCCTCCCGGGCCCGCTCGAAGGCGTCGGAGAGCTCGATGACGGTCTCCGGGCGGAAGGCGTTGCGCACCTCGGGCCGATTGATGGTGATCTTGGCGATGCCGGCATCGTCGCCGGCGGCCCGCTCGTAACGGATGTCGCTGTACTCGCCCACGGGCTGCCAGCTGGTGCTCACACGTGCTCCTATCGAGGGTGAAGGGACCACGAGGACTCTATGTCAGGAACGGGAAAGAAGCCGGACCACGGTCATGTCCGCCAATTCTGATATCGGGTTTCGCGCGACGTCTGTTAGGGTTGCCTAATGGCTGGCGCGACGCGCAAACGCCTTGGCTGGGGCCTGCTGGCCGTGACCGCCGCGGGGCTGCTCGTCTGGCAGCTCGTCGGCGCCGCAGGCGGAACGCCCGATCCCACCGACCCGTCGACGCACCTCAGTCACCTGGCCGTGGTGGTGGACAGCGGGATCCTCGTGCTTCGCGAGGGCCTGGAGACGATCCTGGTCCTCGCCGTGCTCACCGCCAGCATGCGCGGTGACAACAGCGTCTATCGCCGGCCACTGGCCATGGGCGGGCTGGGCGCCCTCGCCGCCGCCGTGGTGACCTGGTTTGCCGCCATCGCGGTCACCGACGCGGTGGGCCCCGGCAGCCTGGACCTCCAGGCGGCCACCGGCCTGCTGGCCATCGTCGTGCTGCTGGTGGTCATGAACTGGTTCTTCCACAAGGTCTACTGGACCGGCTGGATCGCCAGCCACAACCGGCGGCGCAAGGCGCTGATGGGCGGCGCCGGCTCGGCCGGAACCCAGGGCGCCCTGCTGGGCCTGGTCCTGCTGGGCTTCACCTCGGTCTACCGCGAGGGCTTCGAGGTCGTCCTGTTCCTGCAGAACCTCCGCCTGCGCTACGGCTCGGGCGTGGTCCTCGAGGGGGTGCTGGTGGGCCTGCTCCTGGTCGCCGCCATCGGCTGGTTGACCTTCGGCCTGCAGAGCAAGCTCCCGTACAAGCGGATGCTGGTGGCCACCGGCATCCTGCTCGGCGTCGTGCTCCTGGTCATGGTGGGCGAGTCCGTCCAGGAGCTCCAGCAGGCGGGTTGGATCGGTACCACGCCCATCAACGTCGCCATCCCCGGCTGGATGGGCCTGTGGTTCGCGGTCTTCCCCAACGTGCAGACGATCGTCGCCCAGGTCGTGGCCGCCGTGCTGGTCGTCGGCTCCTACTTCCTCGCCGAGGAGATGCGGGTGCGCCGTCCGCGGCGCCGCGGTGACGTGGCCGCCGAGCGTGCCGCCGCTCCGCCGTCGATGGCGCCACGCACGCGGGCCGAGGCGCCGGCGCGCGCCCGGATGCCCGCGGCCGAGCACCGCTGAGTCGCCCGGCCGGGTCGGCGGCGCGACCCGACGCGGGTTTGCCGCGTTGTCCCCCTTCCGCTGTGCTCGTGGCCGACTAGCCTCTCGGCCGTCATGGAGCCCTGGCTTGTCCGCGCCGCGCGCACGCACCCTGACCGCTTGGCGCTCAGCGCCGGCGCCGGCGCCGGCGCCTCCGGCAATCTCACCTACGCGGAGCTGCGCGACCGCGCCACTGATGTGGGCGCGACGCTGACCGAGCGTGGCGTGAGCGCGGGCGACCGGGTCGCGCTGGCGCTGCCCAGCGAGGAGCTGGTGGTGGCCCTGCACGGCTGCCTGCTCATCGGCGCGGTGGCCGTGCCGATCGACCTGCGGCTCACCGAGGCCGAGCGGGCTCTTCGCGCCGCGCAGGCGTCACTCGTCCTCGACGGGCTGCCCGAGAGCGCGGGCGGCGGCGGCGCTGGGGGGGTCGAGGTCACCCCGATCGATCCCGAGGCGACGGCCACGCTGATGTTCACCTCGGGCACCACGGCGGGCCCCAAGCCGGTGGCCCTCAGCTACGACAACTGGCTGTGGAATGCGCTGGGCTCTGCGCTGGCCCTGGGTCTCGATCCCGCCGAGAGGTGGCTGTGCCCGATGCCGCTGGCCCACGTCGGCGGCCTGTCCGTCCAGATCCGCTCGGCCATCTATGCGACGACCGTGGTGCTGCACGGGCGCTTCGACAGCGAACGCGCCGTGGCCGCGCTCATGGACCCGGCGCAGCGGATCACGCTCGCCTCGCTGGTGCCGACGATGCTGTCGCGGCTGCTCGACGCCGGCCTGCGCGAGCCTCCGTCGCTGCGACGCGTCCTCCTGGGCGGCGGCCCCATCGCGCCGGCGCTGCTGGCCCGCGCGCGCGAGGCGGGCGTGAGCGTGTCGCCGTCCTACGGCATGACCGAGGCCTGCTCTCAGATCGCCACCGACGGTGTGCCCCTGCTGGGCACCGAGCTGCGGATCGCCGCGGACGGCGAGGTCCTCGTCCGCGGGCGCACCGTCGCCCGCAGCGCGCTCGCGCCCGACGGGTGGCTGCACACCGGCGATCTGGGGGCGTGGGGCCCCGGGGGCAGGCTCGTCATCGCCGGGCGCGAGGCGGACACGATCGTCACCGGCGGCGAGAACGTGGCGCCGGCGGAGGTCGAGTCGGTGCTGCTCGAGCATCCCGACGTGGTCGACGCCGCGGTCTTCGGCCGCGCCGACCCGGAGTGGGGGGAGGCGATCGTCGCCCGGGTCGTCCTGACGGAGGACGCCGACGTGGCCGTCGATGCCCTGCGCGCCCACTGCGCGTCGCGCCTGGCGCCCTTCAAGATCCCCAAGCGCTTCGAGCCGGTGGCGGGGGTGCCCCGCGGCCCGACGGGAAAGCTGCTGCGCCGGGAGCTGCGCTGAGGCGCCGCCACTCGGCGTCATGTCACATCGGTTGATGTGACGTCGATCGCCGGTAGCATCCCGGCCATGCCCGCCGACCTGACGATCGAGCAGCTGGCCGCCGAGACGGGAATGACCGTTCGCAACATCCGTGCCCACCAAGCGCGCGGGCTGCTCGACCCGCCCGAGGTCCGGCTTCGGGTCGGCTACTACGGCCCCGACCACGTCGCCCAGCTCCGCCTCATCCAGGACCTGCAGTCCGACGGATTCAACCTCGCCGGGATCAAGCGGCTGCTCGACGACGACCAATCGACGGCTGAGCGGGTGGCCCGGTTTCGCCAGGCCCTGAGCAAAACCGCCGAGACGCCCCAGATCCTCACGGTGGCCGAGTTGGGGCGCCGCTTCCGCGTCGGCGCCGAGGAGGCGACGGCGGTTCTGGCGCGGGCCGAGCGCCTTGGCGTGCTGGTCAGCGCGGGGGAGGGGCGGTACGAGGTGCCCAGTCCGTCACTGCTGGCGGTGGCCGAGCAGGTGGTGGCGCGGGGTGTCTCGCTGAACGAGGCGCTCACCGTGTTCAAGCAGGTCGAGTTGCACTGCGACGCCGTTTCGGCGGCGTTCGTGACGCTGTTCATGCGCGAGGTGTGGGAGCCGTTCCAGGCCGCCGGCATGCCCACCGAGCGATGGGCCGAGATCGACGCGACGATCGAACGCCTGCGCCCGCTGGCCACCGAGGCGCTGGTGGCCATCTTCGGGCAGCGGATGAGCGCGCAGATCGACGCCGCGTTCGGGCAGCTCACCCAGCGCCTGGCGCCGCCGGCGGTGAAGCCCGGCGACGGATAACCTGCCGGGGGTGACGCCCGCAGATCCCGATCAGGTGCGCGCCGCCACCCGCGAGACCTGGGAGACCGCGGCGGGGGGATGGGGAAAGCGCGCTGACCGCGTCCGCGACTGGGGCATGCCGGTCTCGGTGGCGATGGTGGAGGCCCTCGACCTCCAGCCCGGCCAGCGGGTCCTGGAGCTCGCCGCCGGCCCCGGCGACACCGGGTTCCTGGCCGCCGAGCTCGTTCGGCCGGGTGGCACGCTGATCTCCAGCGACGGCGCCGAGCCGATGATCGAGGTCGCCCGCCGGCGCGCCGCGGAGGCGGGCGTGGACAACGCCGAGTTTCGCCACCTCGAGCTCGAGTGGATCGACCTGGAGACGGCGAGCGTCGACGCCGTGCTCGTGCGGTGGGGGATCATGCTCACCGTCGATCCCGCGGCCGCGGCCCACGAGATCCGCCGCGTTCTGCGCCCCCGGGGCCACGCCGCGATCGCGGTGTGGGACGCGCGCGAGCGCAACCCGTGGGCGACCATCCCCGGCCTGGCGCTCATCGAGCTCGGCCACGCAGAGCCCCCCGATCCGGACGCGCCGGGCCCCTTCGCGCTGGCCGGCGAGGGCGCGCTTGCCGAGTTGCTTCAGGACGCCGGCTTCACTGACGTCGAGGTGTCGGCGGTCCCGATCCTGCGCCACCACGCCTCCGTGCAGGACATGGTGGAGGAGAGCGCTGACGTGTCGCCAGGCTTCAGCGCCGCCTACCGGGCCCTCACCGACGAGCAGCGAGCCGAGGTGGTCGCGCACATGGCGCGCGGGGCGGCTCCGTTCACCGACGACGACGGTTCGGTGACTCTCCCGGGCGTGTCGCTCGTGGCCCGGGCCGGCGCCTGACAGCGTTTTTGCACGCTGCACCAGCGATTGCACGGGTTTCTTGTGGCGGCCAGAGCCACGACACTCTCGCCCATGCGCACCTGGAAAACCGTTCTTCTGCTCCTGACCATCACGGCGGCCGCATGGGCTCCCGCCACCGCCTCGGCCTCCTTCCAGCACGTCGTCTCCGCGGGGGAGACGCTGAGCTCGGTCGCCGCCGCCGATGGCCTGAGCATCTCCCAGCTCGCCGCGGCCAACGGCCTGTCGCCGGACGCGCAGCTGGTCTCGGGATCGTCGCTGGCGATCCCGCCGCAGGGAGTCACCGTCACAGCCTCGGGCGCCGCGCCGTCGGCAGCCGCCGGCGACGGCGATGGCGACACCGACGCCGGCCAGCCCGCGGCCGCCGGCTTCTCGGGCGGCTATGTCGTGCAGCCCGGCGACACCCTCAGCGCGATCGCGGCGCGCCTGGGCGTGAGTGTCGGATCGCTGGCCGCGGCCAACGGACTGGACCCGTCCGCGCTGCTCGTCTCCGGCACCATGCTGCACGCCGCGGGCGCGTCGGCCGCCACCGCCACCGCCGCGGCCCCGGCCTCCGCGCCGGTCGCGTCGAGCACCGGCGGTGGGTACCGCGTCCAGCCCGGCGACACGCTGAGCGCGATCGCGGCCCGCTACGGCGTGGGCGTCAACGAGCTCGCCTCCTTCAACGGCCTGCAGCCGTCCGGGCTGCTGCTCTCGGGCAGCACGCTGCGTCTCGGCGGCGGGAGCGCCTCGGCCCCGGCGAGCACCGAGATGGTCTCAACCTCGCCGGCCGCCTCCAGTGGCGCCCAGCCCACGGGCGAGACCGTGAGCTCGTCGGAGGTCGGGTCGATCGCGTCCGCCGAAGGCGTGCCGTCGTCGCTGGCCGAAGCCGTCGGCTACCAGGAGAGCGGCTTCAACAACAGCATGGTGTCCTCCACCGGCGCCACCGGCGTGATGCAGATCATGCCGGGCACCTGGAACTACATCGGCCAGAACCTTGCCGGGCCTCCACCGTTGTCGCCGAGCTCGGCAACCGACAACATCCGGGCCGGGACGCTGCTCCTGCACTCGCTGCTGGCCCAGACGGGCGGCGATCCGGCGATGGCGGCCGCCGGCTACTACCAGGGGCTGCAGTCGGTGCGCCAGCACGGCCTGTTCCCCGATACCCAGGCCTACGTCAACAGTGTGATGGCCCTGCGTCAGCGCTTCGGCGGCTGAGAGAACCCCCTCGGAGGCTGCGCCTTGTAGCCTGCGAGCCATATGTACTACGACGACGACGCAGACCTCTCAAAGCTCGACGGCAAGACCGTCGCCATCATCGGGTACGGCTCTCAGGGCCACGCCCACGCCCTCAACCTCAAGGACTCCGGCGTCAACGTCGTCGTCGGGCTGCGCCCCGGCTCGAGCAGCGTCGCCAAGGCCGAGGCCCACGGGCTGAAGGTGCTCGACCCCGCCGACGCCGCCAGCGAAGGCGACATCGTGATGCTGCTCGCTCCCGATGAGCTGCACGGTCACATCTGGGACGACGGCCTCAAGGACGGGATCGCCCCCGGCAATCTGCTGATGTTCGGCCACGGGTTCTCGATCCACTACGAGCAGATCGTGCCGCCCCCCGACGTGGACGTCGCGCTGGTCGCTCCCAAGGGGCCAGGGCACCTGGTGCGCCGCCAGTACCTGGAGGGCTCGGGCGTCCCGTGCCTGGTCGCCGTCGCGCAGGACGCCACGGGCGGCGCGCTGGGCCTCGCCCTGGCCTACGCCAAGGGCATCGGCGGCACCCGCGGCGGCGTCATCGAGACGACCTTCAAGGACGAGACCGAGACCGACCTGTTCGGCGAGCAGGCGGTGCTCTGCGGCGGCGTCACCGAGCTTGTCCGCGCCGGCTACGAAACACTGACCGATGCGGGCTACGACGAGCGCCTGGCCTACTTCGAGGTGCTCCACGAGCTCAAGCTGATCGTGGACCTCATGTACGAGAAGGGGATCAGCGGCATGCGCTACTCGATCTCCAACACGGCCGAGTACGGCGACATGACCCGCGGCCAGCGCATCATCGGGGAGGAGACCCGGGCGGCGATGAAGCAGGTCCTTGCGGAGATCCAGAACGGCGACTTCGCCCGCGAGTGGATCGCCGAGAACCGTGCCGGTCAGGAGAACTTCAAGCGGATGCGCTCCGAGCAGGCCGGCCACCAGGTGGAGGTCGTGGGCAAGGAGCTGCGCTCGCAGATGGACTGGATCGACACCGACTTCCAGGAATAGGGCCGCCCGCCCGCTCGCCTGCGCCGTCGCCGGCGGCCCCGGGCCTGCAGCCCCGCGCAACGACACATGACCGAGACCTCGACCGATCTCAGGATTCCTGATGACCTCAAGCCCGCGGACGGCCGGTTCGGCTCGGGCCCGTCGCGCGTGCGCTCAGAGCAGCTGCAGTACGTGGCCGGTCCCGGAGCCGGCGTCATCGGCACCTCGCACCGCCAGAAGCCGGTCCGCGGCCTGGTGGGCCGGGTCCGCGCCGGCATCGCCGATCTGCTCTCCCTCCCCGACGGCTACGAGGTCATCCTGGGCAATGGCGGCACCACCGCGTTCTGGGACGCCGCGACGTGCTGCCTGGTGCGAGAGCGCTCGCTGCACCTCGTCTATGGCGAGTTCTCCTCCAAGTTCGGCGCCTGCGCCAAGGCGGCACCGTTCCTGCGCAAGCCGATCGTGATCGAGGCCGAGGCAGGAGACGCGCCCGACCCGGCGACCGCGGAGGCTTCCGAGCCGGTCGACGTCTACTGCTGGGCGCAGAACGAGACCTCCACCGGGGTGATGGTGCCGGTGGTGCGTCCGGTGAGCGCCGACGGCGCACTCGTGCTCATCGACGCCACCTCCGCAGCCGGCGGCCTGCCGGTGGACGTGGCCGGCGCCGACGTCTACTACTTCGCGCCCCAGAAGGCGTTCGCCTCCGACGGCGGCCTGTGGCTGGCGGCGATGAGCCCGGCGGCGCTCGAGCGCGTCGACCAGCTCGGCAGGGGGGCTGACGGCCGCTGGATCCCCGAGTTCCTCTCGCTGCCCACCGCGATCGAGAACGCGCGCAAGGACCAGACCTACAACACGCCGGCCATCGTCACCCTCCTGATGCTGGAGAACCAGCTGGACTGGATGCTCGATCAGGGCGGCCTGGACGCCATGGTGCGGCGCACCACCGCCTCCAGCACCCATCTGTATGAGTGGGCGATGGCGCACGAGGCCGCCACCCCATTCGTGTCCGACCCGGCCAAGCGGTCGCTGGTCGTGGGCACGATCGACTTCGACGACGCCGTCGACGCCGCCGCGCTCGCCGCGACGCTGCGAGCCAACGGCATCGTCGACACCGAGCCCTACCGCAAGCTGGGACGCAACCAGCTGCGGATCGCCATGTTCCCGGCCACGGATCCCGCCGACGTGCAGGCACTCACCGCCTGCATCGACTGGGTCCTGGAGCGCTCATGACTCGGGCGGGCGGAACGCGGGTTCTCGTCGCCGAGAAGATCGGCGATTCCGGCGTCGACCTGCTGCGCGAGCATTTCGACGTGGACCTCGGGGTCGGCTGGGACCGCACCGAGCTCGAGGCGCGGATCGGCGAGTACGAGGGCATCCTCATCCGCTCGGCGACCAAGCTCGACGGAGAGCTGCTGGCCCGGGCCACTCGGCTGCGCGCGGTCGGTCGCGCCGGCGTCGGCGTCGACAACGTCGACGTCCCCGTGGCCACCAAGCGCGGCATCGTCGTCGCCAACGCGCCCGAGTCAAACGTCATCACCGCCGCCGAGCACACCATGGCGCTGCTGCTGGCGCTGGCGCGCAACATCCCCCAGGCCCACGCGTCGTTGACCGGCGGCGCCTGGGAGCGCTCGAAGTTCTCCGGAGTGGAGCTGTATGAGAAGACGCTCGGCATTCTCGGCTTCGGGCGGATCGGGCAGTTGGTGGCCCAGCGGGCGCGCGGCTTCAACATGCACGTCATCGCCTACGACCCCTATGTCGGCGCCGAGCGCTACCGCGAGCTCGGCGTCGAGCAGGCCGCGGCGCCCGACGAGGTGTATGCGGCCGCGGACTTCCTCACCCTGCACCTGCCCAAGACCCCCGACACGGAGGGCTGGCTGAACGCGGAGGCGCTGGCCAAGTGCAAGGACGGTGTCCGGGTGCTCAACGTGGCGCGCGGTCCCCTGGTGGTCGACGAGGACCTCAAGGCGGCGATCGACTCCGGCAAGGTGGCCGGCGCGGCGCTCGACGTCTTCCGCTCGGAACCGATCACCGACCATCCGCTGTTCGGCTATCCCAACGTCATCGTCACCCCGCACCTGGGCGCCTCCACCGCCGAGGCCACGGATCGGGCCGGATACCAGGCGGCCGAGCAGGTGGTGGCCGCGCTGGCCGGTGGCGTGGTGACCAGCGCCGTGAACGTCCCCGCCGTCTCGGCCGAGGACCTCGAGGTCCTCGGTCCCTACGTGCCGCTGTGCGAGTCGCTGGGCCGCGTCGCCGTCGCCATGGCGGTGGCCGAGGGCGGCTCGGTCGAACGCATCCAGATCGAGTTCTTCGGTCGCCTTGCCGAGCGCGACACCCGGCTGCTGGCCATCCACGTGCTGCTGGGCGCACTGTCGGGGCACACCGAGGAGGAGATCAACGCCGTCAACGCGCAGGCGGTCGCCGAGGAACGCGGCATCCGCTTCGTCGAGTCCAAGGACACGGCGGCCCGCGATTACACCGACCTCGTGCGCGTTGAGGTGACCACGGGCTCAGGGGCGGTTCGCGTGGCGGGCACGCTGTTCGGCCGCCACGACCGGCCCCACCTGCTCGAGGCCTGGGGCCAGCGCTTCAACGTCCAGCTCGAGGAGCACGTGACGCTGTTTCGCTACAGCGACGTGCCGGGGATGCTGGGAATGGTCGGCACGCTGTTCGGCCAGCACGGCGTCAACATCATCTCCGCCGCCGTCGGGCGCCTCGCCGACGAGCACCCCGGGGACGAGGGTCATCTCGCGGCGATGGCGATCACCACCGCGTCCCCGGTGCCCGCCGAGGTCGTACGGCAGATCGTCTCGAGCGAGGGGTTCGTGGCCGGTCTGACCGTCGCGCTCTGACACCGCCGCCGTCGCCCAGGCCGTCGAGGGGGGTTTGTCGGCGGCCGCGGTTGCTTAACAACGCACACCGCACGCGATAACGCTCTCCTAACACAGGCCGGAGTGATGGTCGGCGAGGGTGCGCTCCGCCCACCCCCCGTCCGCGGAGACCTCATGACCTCTGGCAGTTGCCGCCTTCGGCGGCGCGCTGACGCCTGCCTGCTCCTGGCGTCGGCGGCGACGCTGATCGTGCTCGTCCTCGCGGCGCCGGCGTCCGCCGCCGGCGTCGTCATCGACGCGTCGGTCAAGACCCACCAGTCCTCGCCGGCGAGCAGCGTCACCTCCGGGGCGATCTCGACCACATCGCCCAACGACCTGCTCGTGGCCTTCGTCGCCTCCGACGGCCCCAACAGCAGTGGCGGCCAGACCATGGCGTCGGTCACCGGCGGCGGCCTGAGCTGGAAGCTGGCCGAGCGCACCAACGGCCAGCCCGGAACCTCCGAGATCTGGACCGCCGTAGCGCCGGCCGTGCTCACGAACGTCAGCGTGACCGCGACGCGCAGCGCGGGCTCGTACGGAGGGAGCATCGACGTCGTCGCCTTCGCCGGGGCCGACACGGTGACGGGTGGCGCCGTCGCCACCGCCGGCGGCTCCACCGGCGCGCCGACGGTGTCGCTGACCACGACCGCGCCCGGCTCGTGGGTGTGGGGCGTGGGCGAAGACTGGGACAACGCCACCGCGCGCACGGTCGGCGCCGGCCAGACGAAGTTCGACGAGTTCCTGGCCTCCACCGGCGACACGGACTGGACTCAGAGCCAGGCCGCGCCGGGCGCAGCGGCCGCCACCAAGGTCACGCTCAATGACACCGCGCCGACCAAGGATCGCTGGAACATGGCGGCGATCGAGATCCGCCCCGGCGTGCCCGACGGCACCCCACCCAGCAAACCCGCCGATCTCAGCGCCACCGCGCTGAACTCCAGCCAGGTCCAGTTGAGCTGGTCGCCCAGTACCGACAACGTCGGCGTGGCGGGTTACGACGTCCTGCGAGGTGGCGCCGTCATCGGCAAGGCCATCGGCACCAGCTACCTGGACAGCGGCGCCAGCCCCTCCACCAGCTACAGCTACACGGTGCAGGCGTTCGATGCCGCCGCCAACCTGTCGCCCCCGTCCGACCCAGCGGGCGTGACGACGCCCGCGGCCTCCACGAGCCCGCCGGTCATCGCTCAGATCGCCACCAGCCAGGTCACCACGACCTCGGCCACGGTGACCTGGACCACCGACATCCCGTCGAGCTCGCAGGTTCTCTATGGGACGAGCCCGAGCTACGGGCAGAGCACCACGCTCACCGCGTCGCTGGTGACCGGCCACAGCCAGATCCTGACTGGTCTGACCCCCGGCACCACCTACCACTTCGCCGTCCAGTCGACGGGCACGGCCTCAAACACCGCCACCTCCGGCGACAACACGGTCGCCACCATGGCCGCCAACATCACGCTGCCGGACATGAAGGTCCTGGTCCCCGCCGCCGACATCTCGATCGCCACCAACCCGACGAGCCACGACCGTCAGCTCCAGTTCACCCACATCACCTGGGACGCGGGCAGCGGGCCGTTCGAGATCGACCCCACCTACAACGCCCAGAGCGGCACTGCCATGTTCATGCAGGCCATCTATGCGATGAACAAACCCGGCGTGTGGACGCTTGACCACAAGGTGCCGATCGCGGCCACCGGCGTGTTCGACCCGCCCTCGGATTACCAGTTTCCCCTCACGCGCTTCACGCTGAACACCGTCAACGCCGGCGGCTCCATCGGCGGCCTGGTCGTCACCAGCCCCAAGACCGACTACTGCATCACCGGCGACACCTTCGTCGGCGGCGTCCCCAACGCGCCCAACTCCACGACACCGGTGCAGAGTAATTGCACCGACCCCACCAAGCCCCTCGGGTGGTCGGTGGGCTGGGGTGACGAATACGACCAGACCGACAATGGGCAGCCCATCGACCTCACGGGCGTGCCCGACGGGACCTACGACCTCGAGGGCATCGTCGATCCCGAGCACGTGCTCACCGAGAGCGACCCCACCAACGACGTGGTGGACACCGAGCTGCAGATCTCCGGCAGCACCGTGACCGTGCTCTCCCAGACCAACCCCGGTACAACGCCGCCGACGGTGAGCATGACGAACCCCGCCAACGGAGCGAGCGTGTCCGGGACCGTCCCGGTGCAGGCATCGGCCGTCGCCGGGGGCTCGAACACGATCACCTCAGTGCAGTTCCTGCTCGACGGCCAGCCGCTGGGCAGCGCGGTGACAGCGCCGCCGTACACGTTCAACTGGACGGTCGGGAGCACCCCGCTGGGCAACCACACGCTGAGTGCACGGGTGGCCGACTCGGCGGGCAACGTGGCCACGGCGTCGCCGATCGCGGTCACCGTCGTCTCCGGCGGCGGAGGCGGCGGACCCGACACGACGCCGCCGACGGTGAGCATGACCAACCCGACCCAGAACGAGACCGTCTCCGCCACGACGCCGCTGGCGGCCAACGCCGCTGACAACGTCGCCGTGGCCTCGGTGCAGTTCTTGGTCGATGGCAAGGCGGTGGGCAGTCCCGTCACGGGGCCGCCCTACGCAATCAGCTGGGACACCACGACCGTGAGCTCGGGCACGCATACGGTCTCCGCCCAGGCGACCGACAGCAGCGGCAACGTCGGCAGCTCCGCCGCCGTGACCGTGGCCGTGCAGAACCCGGCGCCGCCGATGACGTGTTTCGTGATGCAGGCCCAACAGAGCGTCCACGGGACGAGCAAGGTCACCACGCCCGCCTTCCATACCGCGATGGCGGGGGAGACGCTGCTGGCGTTCGTGGCCGCGGACGGGCCCAACAAGGTCGGCGGGCAGTCGGCCACCGTGACCGGGGCGGGCCTCACCTGGACGCTGGTCAAGCGCGCAAACTCCCAGCCGGGCGACAGCGAGGTGTGGCAGGCCACGGCGACCGCAGTGATCCCATCGGCGACGGTCACGTCCACCCTGGGCAAGAGCGGTTACGCCGAGGACCTCAGCGTCATCGCGATGGAGGGCGTGGACGGCGTCGGCGCCTCGGCCGGCGCGTCGGGCGCGACAGGCGCCCCCACCGTGAAACTCACCACCCAGGACGCGCCCTCACTGGTGTTCGAGGTCGGCAACGACTGGGACAACGCGCTCGCGCGGACCCTGCCGCCCAACTGGGCGATGCTCGAGCAGTGGGTCAACGCCGGCGCCGGCGACACCTACTGGACCCAGTACACCTCCGTCCCGATCAGCCCCGCCGGCTCGGCGGTGACGGTCACCGACACGGCGCCCACGAGCGACCGCTGGAACCTGGCCGCGGTCGAGCTGATCGGGGACGGAAGCTAGGCCGCCCGCGCCCGCGCCCGCGGTAATGACCGGGGCGGATCGCCTCATGGCTGGACAGGATGCCGGCGCGGGCCATCGAGGTGCAAGGCGTTGATAGGCTGTGCCTTGAATGTCGCTGCGCCTCGATCTTCGACTTCTTCTCCTCCCCCGCAAGGGGGAATAGCGCGTGGGCGGCCGCACGTAGCCGCGAGATCACACCCGAGAAGCAGTCCGAGTTTCGAGCAAGGAGAAGAAGCGACATGACGCCGCCTGACGACCACAACCGCGTCCTGATCTTCGACACGACGCTGCGCGACGGCGAGCAGTCGCCGGGGATCTCGCTCAACACGCAGGAGAAGCTGGAGATCGCACAGCAACTGGCGCGCCTGGGCGTCGACGTGATCGAGGCCGGCTTCCCCATCACCTCGCCCGGCGACTTCGAGGCGGTGCAGACGATCGCCAGGACCGTCGACGGCCCCGTCATCGCCGGCTTGGCGCGCACCCACGTGGCCGACATCGATGCGGCTTTCAATGCGGTCAAGGACGCCCAGCGACCTCGGATCCACACCTTCATCTCCACCTCGGACATCCACATCCGCCACCAGCTGCAGACCACGCGCGAGGACGTCAAGGGGCAGGCTCGCGCGGCGGTGGCGCACGCCAAGCAGTACCTGGACGACGTCGAGTTCTCCCCCATGGATGCCACCCGAGCCGAGCTCGAGTTCACCGCCGAGGTCTGCCAGATCGCCATCGACGAGGGTGCGACCACGATCAACATCCCCGACACCGTGGGCTACGCCATGCCCCACGAGTACGGCGAGTTCCTGCGCCGCCTGTATGAGGCGGTGCCCGACCTGCACGGCGTGGTGCTCTCCGTGCACTGCCACGACGACCTGGGCCTGGCGGTCGCCAACTCCTTCGCCGGGCTCCAGGCGGGCGCGCGCCAGGTGGAGTGCGCCGTCAATGGGATCGGGGAGCGCGCCGGGAACGCCTCGCTGGAGGAGATCGTCATGCTGCTGCACACCCGGCAGGCCGACGTGGGGTTGTTCACCGGCGCCAACACCCGCGAGATCGCGCGCACCTCACGCCTGGTCTCGCGCCTGACCGGCTACGCCGTGCAGCCCAACAAGGCGATCGTGGGGCGCAACGCGTTCGCCCACGAGTCCGGCATCCACCAGGACGGCGTGCTCAAGGAGCGCACGACCTATGAGATCATGGACGCCACCACGGTCGGCTTGGACGCCAACTCGATCGTGCTGGGCAAGCACTCGGGCCGCCACGCCCTGTCCCAGGCGCTGGCCGAGCTGGGCATCGAGCTGCAGGGGCAGGCGCTGAACACCGCGTTCAAGCGCTTCAAGGAGATCGCGGACAAGAAGAAGCAGGTCACGGCAATGGACCTCGAGGCCCTGGTGACCGACGAGCTGCGCCAGGAGGTCGCCGGCTACACGCTGGAATGGTTCGACGTCGAGGCCTCGTCGCGACGCCCGCCCCATGCCACCGTGGCCGTGCGCGGCCCCGACGGAGAGGAACTCGTCGGCTCGTTCACCGGCGACGGCCCCGTCGATGCCATCTTCCACGCCATCAACGCCGCCACCAACGTGGATGCCAGGCTCCGCGAGTTCCGCGTGGACGCCGTCACCGGGGGTCAGGACGCGCTGGGTGAGACCTCGGTGGTGCTCGAGGTCGGCGGCGTCAGCGGCGCGGGCCAGGGCGTCTCCACCGACATCCTGGAGGCCGGCGCTCGCGCCTACGTGCGGGCGCTGTCCAACGCCGTGCGCCGGCACGGGGTGCTCGCCGAGCAGGAGGCCGCGGACGCGCCCTCGCCCGAGGTGGTCCGGGCCCCGTAGCGGGCCTACCAGCGGCCGTTGTCGGCGGCCACCATCAGCCCCTGGCGATAGCCGGCCGACAGCACCCGGGTGCGCGGCTCCTGGTCCATGAAGTTGGAGCCCATGGCCGCCGCGCACTCGGCGTTGGGGGCGATCGTTCGCACCCGCGCGCCCCGGCGCCGCAGGGCCAGCGACTCTATCGACACCGCGGAGCGGGCGACGTTGCGCATGACGGTCAGCATCGTGTGACGGGTGGCGAGGCTGGCGGTGGGGTTGAGGCACAGGACATGGGTGTCGCGGCCGGCTGGGGCGGCGTCGAGGTTGGTCGGGCTCCACACCCCGCCGTCGACGTACTCGCGCTCGCCGATCCGCACCGGAGCAAACAGCCACGGGACCGTGCAGGAGGCCTCGACCGCCTCGCCCACGGTCGCCGCCGGCGCCCCGGGGCTGCCGAAGACGACCCGGCGGCCGCTGCCGCGGTCCACCGCGGTCACGCGCAGGCGCCCGTCGAAGCGGGCCGCGGAGCGCTCGATCTGGGCGCGCAGGGCGGAGAGGGTGTCGGGTGGCCGGGGGAGACCGCGCAACAGCAGCGCGCGGACCAGCGCGCCACCGGGCGCGGCCATGCCCAGGGCCAGCGGGGCGAACGTGGCGCTGGCGGCCAGCGCCGCCTCGCCGGCGCGCCGGGCGGCCGCCGCCGCGGCCAGCGCGAGACCGCGCGACGCGCCGCCCCCGGCGATCTGCAGCTCCGTCCCCACCGAGGAGGGGCGGCGGGGGGCGTTGCCGGCCACGAGGTGGGCGGCGACGATGGCCCCGGCCGAGGTGCCGACGAAGGACTCGCATTGGCGCAGGTCGACGTCGGCGCCGTCCTCGATTCCGGCCAGGACGCCCATCATCCAGGCCTCACCGAGCACGCCGCCGCCGCCGAGAACGAGAACATCGGGGCGCGTCCGCATGAGCCGGAGGCTACCCACGCGGCGGTCCGACGAGCGAGCGCGACCTAACAGACGGTTGTACGTGATAGCGTACGGAGCATGGCGCTGGCCGAATCGCACCTGGCTTCCCCGGACGGCCTGGGTGCCCGCGTCCGGGCGCTGCGCGAGGCCATGGACCTGTCGCTGCGCGACCTGGCGCTGCGCTCGGGAGTCAGCGCCCCGATGCTCTCCCAGGTCGAGCGGGGCGAGACCAGCCCGACGCTGCAGGTGGCCACTCGGATCGCCCACGGCCTCGACCTGCGCCTGTCACAGCTGCTGCGCCTGGATGAGGGCAGCGCCGTGACGGTGGTGCGACGCGGCGAGCGCCGCACCGGCCCCGTCAGGGCGTCGGGCCACGCCTATGAGATCCTCACGCCGCCTCTGCCCGGCCAGCGAGCCGAGCTCTCGCGCCATAGCCTCGCCCCCGGCGCGGTCACCGGGGGTCCCGGCGATCCTCCGATGCACGAGCCGGGCAGCCGCGAGACCGCCCTGGTGCAGGAGGGCACCGTGATCCTGCACTGCGACGGCGCCCACGAGCTGACCGCAGGCGACTGCGTCACCTTCGACGCCGATCTGCCCCACCACTTCGAGAACCCCTCAAAGCGAGAGGCCGTGCTGCTGGCTGTGGTCAGCGCGGGCCTCAGACGCAGCTAGGAGGCCCATCCCATGGCCAAGAGCCTGTTCGACAAGATCTGGGAGGCGCACGAGGTCGCCCCCGGCCTGTTGTACATCGACCTGCACCTGGTCCACGAGGTGACCAGCCCGCAGGCCTTCGACGGTCTCCGGCTCGCCGGTCGCGCGGTCCGCCGCCCCGACCGCACCCTGGCCACCGCCGACCACAACGTGCCCACCGACGGCACGCCCGTGGCGGCGCGGATCAAGGATGAGCTCTCGCGCGTGCAGGTGGAGACGCTCGAGCGCAACTGCGAGGAGTTCGGCATTCCCGTCTACTCGCTGGGCTCCGACCGTCAGGGCATCGTGCACGTCATCGGGCCGGAGTTGGGCGTCACCCAGCCCGGGATGACCATCGTCTGCGGGGACTCGCACACCGCCACCCATGGCGCCTTCGGAGCGCTGGCCTTCGGCATCGGCACCAGCGAGGTGGAGCACGTGCTGGCCACCCAGTGCCTGGTGCAGCGCAAGCCCAAGTCGATGCGCGTCCGCTACGAGGGCGAGCTGGCCTTCGGGGTGACCGCCAAGGACCTCATCCTGGCCACGATCGGGCAGATGGGGGTGGACGGCGCCGTCGGCCACGTCGTCGAGTACGCCGGCCCCGCCATCGAGTCCCTGACCATGGAGGGGCGGATGACCGTCTGCAACATGACGATCGAGGGCGGAGGGCGCGCCGGGATGATCGCCGCCGACGACACCACGTTCGAGTGGGTCATCGGTCGCGCCGCTGCACCGGCCACGGTGCCCGACGAGTGGCGCGCGCTGCGCTCCGACGAGGACGCCGCCTTCGACAGAGAGATCGTCGTCGACGCCGGCGCCATCAGCCCGATGGTCACCTGGGGGACCAACCCCGAGATGGTCGTCGGCGTGGCCGAGGCCGTGCCCGAGCCCCAGGACGAGGGCGACGAGCGGGCCCTGCACTACATGGGCCTGGAGGCGGGCACGCCGATCTCCGAGATCAGGCTCGACCGGGTCTTCATCGGCTCGTGCACCAACTCGCGGATCGGCGATCTTCGCGCCGCCGCCCAGGTGGTCGACGGCCGCCGGGTCGCCGACGGGGTCTACGCGATGGTCGTCCCGGGCTCTCAGCAGGTCAAGATCCAGGCCGAGAAGGAGGGCCTGGACGAGGTGTTCCGCCAGGCCGGCTTCGACTGGCGCGGGGCCGGCTGCTCGATGTGCCTGGGTATGAACCCGGACATCGCCGCCCCCGGTGAGCGCGTCGCCTCGACATCGAACCGCAATTTCGAGGGACGGCAGGGCCGCGGCGCTCGCTCGCACCTCGTCTCGCCCCAGATGGCCGCCGCGGCGGCGATCGAGGGCCGCTTCGTCGACATCCGCGAGTGGGAGGGATAAATGAAGGCGATCGAGACCATCACCGGACCGGTCAGCGTCCTGAGCCGGGACGACGTCGACACCGACCAGATCATCCCCAAGCAGTTCCTCAAGCGGGTGGAGCGCACCGGCTTCGGCGAGTTCCTGTTCTATGACTGGGCCAAGGAGCCCGACTGGAACCTCCCCGCGAACCCGATCCTCGTCACCGGGCGCAACTTCGGCTGTGGCTCCAGTCGCGAGCACGCGCCCTGGGCGCTGGAGGACTACGGGTTTCAGGCGGTCATCGCCTCGAGCTTCGCCGACATCTTCCGCTCCAACTGCACCAAGATCGGGCTGCTCCCGGTCCAGCTGACCAGCGAGGAGTGCGCATCCATCGCCGCGGCCGGTCAGGCCCAGGTGGACCTGGCAAACCAGGAGGTGCGCTGGCCGGGCGGCACCGCCCGCTTCGACATCGACCCGGACATCAAGCACCGCCTCCTCAACGGCCTGGACGACATCGCGCTCACGCTCGAGCAGGAGGACGCCATCGCCGGCTACGAGCACGATCGCCAGCGCCTGGGGTGGGTGGGACCGAGCACGGTCGCGCTGTGAGCGCGGCCGCCGCCGCCCGGGCCTTCTCGGCCCACGCCGCGCAGTACACGTCGCTGCGTCGCCGGCTCGTCCCGGACTACGACGCCTTCTACGGCGCCGTGGTCGACGTCCTCGGGCTGGTGCGCGGCGGCGTGCACCGGGTGCTGGACCTCGGCGCCGGGACGGGGCTGCTGAGCGCCCATGTCCTGACCGCCATCCCGCAGGCCCAGATCGAGCTGCTCGACGGCTCGGAGCCGATGCTGCGCGAGGCTCGCGAGCGGCTCGGCGACAGCGTCAGCGCGGTCCACGTAGGGGACATGGCCGGGCCGTTGCCGGACGGGCCCTTCGATGCTGTCGTCTCCGCGCTGGCCGTCCACCATCTCACCGACCCCGGCAAGCGCGCCCTGTTCGCCCGCACCCACGCTGTCCTGCGCCCGGGCGGCGTGTTCGTCAACGCCGAGCAGGTGTCGGCGCCCACGGCCGCGCTGACGGCGGTGTACGAACAGCGCTGGGAGCAGGACTGCCGGGCGCTGGGCGCCAGCTCGCAGGAGCTCGCCGCAGCCCGCGAGCGCATGCGCCACGACCGCTGCGCGCCGGTCGAGCCGCAGCTGCGCTGGCTGCGCGACGCCGGCTTTGCCACCGTGGACTGTGTGTACAAGTCGTGGCGCTTTGCCGTGATGCTCGGACTGAGAGGAGGCGTGAGCGATGGCCATGCGTGACTGGGATGCCAGTACCTATGACCGCGTCTCGGCGCCCCAGCAGCGGTGGGCCGCCGAGCAGCTCGACCGCCTCCATCTCAGCGGCGACGAGGTGGTGCTCGACGCCGGGTGCGGCAGCGGCAAGATCACCCTCGAGCTCATCCGCCGGCTTCCCCGGGGCACCGTGTACGCGGTCGACGCCGCCCCCTCGATGGTCCGCCATGCCCAGGAGGCGGTGGGCGACCGGGCCACGGCGCTGTGCCAGGACCTGACCGAGCTCGAATTGCCCGAGCCCGTCGAGGTCGTCTTCTCCAACGCGACCTTCCACTGGATCGGAGATCACGACGCCCTGTTCGCCGCCCTGCATCGCAACATGAAGGCGGGCGGGCGTCTCGTGGCCCAGTGCGGCGGACGCGGGAACATCGATCGCTTCCGGCGCCTGGCCGACGAGGTGGCGCACGAGGCCCCGTTCGCCCCGTACTTCGCCGATTGGGTGGGGCCGTGGAACTACGCCACCGCCGAGGAGACGGCACAGCGCCTGGACCGCGCGGGCTTTGCCGAGGTCTCGACGTGGCTCCAGGACAAGCCGACCGAGCTGGACGAGCCGCGGGCGTTCATCAGCACGGTGTGCCTGGTGCGCCACCTCGACCACGTCCCCGAGGACCTGCGCGACCGCTTCATCGACGCCGTGCTCGAGCGGTACGGGCCGCCGGTCGTCCTGGACTACGTACGCCTCAACATGACGGCGCGACGCGCCTGACCCGGACGGATCGGTTACCGTCTCGCGCTCGATCATGGCGTCCCGAGTCATCCTCCTGCCCGGAGACGGCATCGGCCCCGAGATAATCGGGCCTGCCGTCGAGGTCCTGGACGCGGTCGCGCCGGGCCGCTTCGAGTTCGAGGAGCACGTCTTCGGCGGCGCCGCCATCGATGCCCACGGCACCGCGCTCACCGACGAGACGCTGGCGGCTTGCCGGTCTGCGGACGCCGTCCTGCTGGCCGCTGTCGGCGGCCCCAACTGGGACACCACCGACCCGAGCAAGCCGCGCCCCGAGCAGGGGTTGCTGGGGTTGCGCAAGGAGTTGGGCCTGTTCGCCAACCTGCGCCCGGTCAAGCCGCTGCCTGCCCTGTATGACGCCAGCCCCCTCAAGCGCGAGATCATCGACGGCACGAACCTGCTCGTCGTGCGCGAGCTCACCGGCGGGATCTACTTCGGCGAGAAGACCCGCACGGCGAACAGCGCGTCGGACGCCTGCGTGTACACCCGAGAGGAGATCGAGCGCATCGCGCGGGTGGCGTTCGGGGCGGCACGGTCGCGAGTGACCAGCGTGGACAAGGCCAACGTGCTGGAGACCAGTCGTCTGTGGCGGGAGGTGATCCGCGAACTGCACTCGGCCGAATTCCCCCACCTCGAGCTCGAGCACCTGCTGGTCGACAACGCCGCCATGAAGCTGGTGGCCGAGCCGCGCCACTTCGAGGTCATCGTCACCGAGAACATGTTCGGCGACATTCTCTCCGACGAGTCGGCGATGCTCACCGGGTCTTTGGGCATGCTGCCCAGCGCCTCCCTGGGCGCCGGCGGACCGGGAGTGTTCGAACCCGTCCACGGATCGGCGCCCGACATCGCGGGCCAGGGCATCGCCAATCCGCTGGCCATGTTCCTCTCGGCGGCGATGATGCTGCGACACGGATTCGCCCTGGAATCCGAGGCCGCGGCGGTAGAATCGGCCGTCGATCGTGCGCTGTCCGCGGGGCTGCGCACGCCCGACCTGGGGGGCGAGGCGACGACCGCTCAAGCCACCCGGGAAGTGCTTGAACACCTGTAGCAGCGCCCCCGCAGCGCTTTTTCAACTGAAAGGACAGTCGTGGAACAAGCCGACCTCATCTGGCACAACGGAGAACTCGTTGCCTGGGAGGACGCGAAGATTCACGTACTGACCCACGGGCTGCACTACGGGACCGGAGTGTTCGAAGGCGAGCGCGCCTACGACACGCCGCACGGCACCGCGATCTTCCGCCATGTCGACCACCTCAAGCGGCTGTTCGCGTCGGCGGAGCTGTACTACATGCCGATCCCGTACACCCTCGAGGAGCTGCGCGCCGCCACCCACGAGCTGATCGCCGCCAACGGGCTGGCCGAGTGCTACATCCGCCCGATCGTCTACCGCGGCTATGGCCAGATGGGGCTGAACCCGCTGGACTGCGAGGTCAGCGTCTCGATCGCCGTGTGGCCGTGGGGCGCCTACCTCGGCGAGGAGTCCGCGACCCACGGCGTCCGCGCCAAGGTGTCGAGCTGGCGGCGGATCTCCTCGGACTCGCTCATCCCGCACGCCAAGGCCTCCGGACAGTACCTCAACAGCGTCCTGGCCAAGGTCGAGTCGGTGAAGGCCGGCTACCAGGAGTCCATCCTGCTCGACGCCAACGGGTTCGTGTCCGAGGGCACCGGCGAGAACATCTACGTCGTACGCGACGGGGTGATCCTCACGCCGCCGCAGACCGCAGGCATCCTCGACGGAATCAGCCGCAAGTCGATCCTCCAGATCGCCCGCGACCTCGGCTACGAGGTGGTGGAGCGCGATCTGGCCCGGGCCGAGCTGTACCTGGCCGACGAGGTGTTCCTGTCCGGGACGGCGGCCGAGATGGTGCCGGTGTGCGAGGTCGATGATCATCGGATCGGCGAGGCCGCCCACGGAGGCGGCCGGGGACCGGTGACGGAGGCGGTCCAGAAGGTGTTCGTCGACGCGCTGCACGGTCGCGACGAGCGCTACCGGCAGTGGCTGGACGTCGTCAAGCTCCCCTCCCGCAGCGCCGCGACATGACGACGCTCATCGAGCTGTACGACACCACCCTGCGCGACGGGATGCAGGGGGAGGGCATGTCCCTGTCGGCCGGCGAGAAGCTGCGCGTGGCGCACCATCTCGACGAGCTGGGGCTGGATCTGATCGAGGCGGGCTTTCCCAGCTCCAACCCCAAGGAGCTGGAGCTGTTCGGCCTCCTCGCGCGCGAAACGTTCGGTCACGCTCAGATCTGCGCCTTCGGGATGACCCGCCGCCGCGGCGTCGCGGCCGACGCCGACCCTGCGCTGCGCGTCATCGCCGAGTGCTTTGCCCCGGTGAGCACGCTGGTCGGCAAGACCTGGGCGCTGCACCTGGCGAAGGTGGTCAAGGTGGACCGTGAGGAGAACCTGCGCATGATCGCCGAGTCGGTGACGTTCCTGCGGACGCAGGGCAAACGCGTGATCTATGACGCCGAGCACTTCTTCGACGGCTACGTCGACGACCGCGACTACGCACTGCAGTGCCTGCGGGCGGCGGCCGGGGCGGGGGCCGAGACGGTGGTGTGCTGTGACACCAACGGCGGGACGCTGCCCCATGTGGTGGGCGCAGCCATGGCCGACGTCGTGGCCTCGGTCGGGGCAGACGTGCGGGTGGGCATCCATCCGCACGACGACGCGGGCTGCGGCGTGGCCAACGCGCTGGCCGGCGTGCTGGCGGGCGCCACCCACGTGCAGGGCACGATGAACGGCTACGGGGAGCGCTGCGGCAACGCCAATCTCGTCTCGATCATCCCCAACCTCCAGCTCAAGCTCGGCTACGAATGCCTGACGGAGTCCCAGCTGGCCTCCCTGACCCCGTCCGCGAACTACATCGCCGAGCTGCTGAACTTCACCCCCGACCCCGACGCGCCCTACGTGGGCCGCAACGCGTTCGCCCACAAGGGCGGGATGCACGTCGCGGGGGTCAGCGCCGACCCGGCCACGTTCGAGCACATCGACCCCGAGATCGTCGGCAACCACCGCGAGATGCTCATCTCCGAGCTGTCGGGCAAGGGCACGGTGCAGTCGCGCGCCCGCGAGGCGGGGTTGGAGCTCGACGACGCGGCGGCCTCCAGGGTGGTCGAGCGCGTCAAGGAGCTCGAGCATCGCGGCTATCACTACGAGGCCGCCGACGGCTCCTTCGAGCTCCTGATGCGCAAGGAGACCGGCGAGTACGAGCCGCTCTTCCGCCTGGAGTCCTGGCGCGCGATCGTGGAGAAGCGCGCGGACGGCCGAGTGGAGACGGAGGCCACCATCAAGATCTGGGTGGGCGGAGAGCGCTACGTCCGCACCGCAGAGGGCAACGGCCCCGTCAATGCGCTTGACCGGGCACTGCGCGAGGCGCTGGTGGAGATCTATCCCCACCTGCGCGACATCGAGCTCGTCAACTTCAAGGTCCGCATCCTCGACGAGACCAAGGGCACCGGAGCCGTCACCCGTGTGCTGCTGGACGCCTCCGATGGCGAGCGCGTGTGGGGTTCGATCGGCGTGTCCGAGAACGTCATCGAGTCCTCCTGGGAGGCGCTCGTCGATTCCCTGGAGCACGGCATGCAGCCCCCGAGCCGCGGCCCCGTTTCCAGTGGCGCGGCGGCCGCGCCCGGCACGTCGTGACCGCTGCCGGGGTGGAGCAGATCCCGCTCGCCCGTCCGGTCCTCGGGGCCGAGGAGGAGCAGCGGGTGCTGGCCGTGCTGCGCTCCGGGCAGCTGTCGCTGGGACCGCTGCTGGGCGAGTTCGAGCGCGCCTTCGCGGCGCGGCTTCGCGCGGGCTTCGGCGTGGCGGTGTCGTCCGGGACAGCCGGGCTGCACCTGGCGCTGCGTGCCGTGGGGGTCTCTGACGGCGACGAGGTCATCACGTCGCCATTCTCCTTCGTGGCCTCGGCCAACGTGGCTCTGTATGAGCGGGCGCGCCCGGTGTTCGCCGACATCGACCCGGTGACGCTCAACGTCGATCCCGACGCCGTCGCCGCCGCGGTCACCCCGCGGACCGCGGCGCTGCTGCCCGTGCACGTGTTCGGCTACCCGGCGGATATGGAGGCACTGGAGCAGCTGCGGCTCCCGATCGTGGAGGATGCCTGCGAGGCGCTGGGGGCCACCTACGCCGACGGGATCGCCGTGGGCGCGCGCGGCCACCAGGCGGTGTTCGGGTTCTACGCCAACAAGCAGCTCACCACGGGGGAGGGCGGTGTGATCACCACCGCGGACGCTGCCGTGAAGGAGCGCCTGGACTCCGAGCGCAACCAGGGGCGAGCCCCCGACATGGGTTGGCTCGACCACGACCGCCTGGGCTTCAACTACCGCCTCTCGGACATCGCCTGCGCGCTCGGATTGGCCCAGCTCGAGCGTCTTGACGACATGTTGGCCGGCCGCGCCCGGGTGGCCGAACTGTATCGGGAGGCACTGGCCGGGACCGAAGGCCTCGGTCTGCCGTGCCCCGACGTCGGCGGCAACCGCCGCGGCTGGTTCGTGTTCGTGGTGCAGCTACCGCGTGACGTGGACCGCGACGACGTGGTCCGGGCGCTGGCGGAGCGGTCCATCCCCTCCAAGCCCTACTTTCCGGCGATCCACCTCATGTCGTTCTACCGCGAGCAGTTCGGTCATCGCGAGGGGCAGTTCCCCGTCTGCGAGGACGTCGCCGCCCGGTCGATCGCGCTGCCCTTCTTCCCGGCGATGACCGAGGGGCAGGTCGAGCGGGTCGCGGACGAGCTGCGCGGCGTCCTGGGTCGCTGACCTCGAGGCGCTGCTGACGCTATGTCACGGTTCGCCGAGCCCCAGGATGTGGCCTTTCGCCGGCTCAACGACTCGATCGGGTTCGACTGGCGCCTGAGTCCCTACGACGTCGACCAGTCGATCGCGCACGCGACGATGCTCGCTGCCCAGGGCATCATCTCTGAGGCCGACGGGGCCGACCTGCGGCGCGCTCTGGAGCAGGTGCGTCAGGAGCTCACCGACGGAACGTTCCCGTTTGCCGAGGGCGACGAGGACATCCACATGGCCATCGAGCGGCGGGTGACCGAGATCGCCGGGCGGGTCGGAGGACGCCTCCACACGGCGCGCTCCCGCAACGATCAGGTGGCCACCGACGTCGCCATGTTCGTGCGCGCGCACGCGCACGAGGCCCTGGAGCGGCTGAGCCGGCTCGGCCACACCCTGGTGAGGCTGGCAGAACGCCACCTGGACTGGCCCATCCCCGGCTACACCCACATGCAGCGCGCCCAGCCGGTCTACCTCAGCCACCACCTGCTGGCCTACTTCTGGATGGTGGCTCGCGACATGCGGCGCTTCGAGGCGGTCATCACCGCCACGGGACGCCTCCCGCTGGGGGCGGGTGCGCTGGCCGGGGTCAACTTCGACACCGACCGCCGCGCGGTGGCCGCGGCGCTGGGCTTCACCGGGGTGGCCGAGAACTCGGTGGATGCCGTGTCCAACCGCGACTTCGTCCTGGACTACCTGGCGGCGGCGGCGACCTGCGCCACGCACCTGTCGCGCCTCGGCGCCGAGATCGTCCTGTGGTCCACCGAGGAGTACGGGTTCTGCGAGGTCGCGGACGCGTGGGCGTCGGGCTCGTCGATCATGCCGCAGAAGAAGAACCCCGACGCCGCCGAGCTGCTGCGCGCCAAGGCGCCGCGTCTGGTCTCCAACCTGGTGGCGCTGCACGGCGTGATGCACGGGCTCCCGCTCACCTACAACAAGGACATGCAGGAGGACAAGGAGCCGCTGTTCGACTCCTGCGACACGCTCGAGATGTGTCTGGACGCGGCCACGGGCATGCTCGAGACGATCACCTTCCGGCGCGAGCGGCTGGCCGCGGCGGCCGGCGACCAGTTCCTGGCTGCCACCGACATCGCCGACCTGCTCGTCCGCCGAGGCATCCCGTTCCGGGAGGCGCATGGCGTCGTCGCCGGTCTGGTGCGGCAGGCCCTGGACGCGGGCAAGCTCCTGTCGGACCTGACGCCGGCGGAGCTGACGGCCCAGTCGCCGGCGCTCGACGAGGAGTTCTACCGGCTGCTCCGGGACGGGGCCTGGCTCGAGACCAAGGTGTCGGAGGGCGGGACATCGCTGACGCGGGTGCGCGAGCAGCTCGAGCGGGCCCGCGCGGCGCTGCGGTGAGGGGCAGGCGGCGGTGATGAGGACGCGGCGATGAGGAGGATGCGGCGGTGAGGCGGGGGTTCTATGAGCGGCCTGTGCTGGAGGTCGCGCGCGACCTCGTCGGCTGCGTCATCACCCACGGCGACACCGCGGGCGTCATCGTCGAGACCGAGGCCTACCACGACTCCGAGCCCGCCTGCCACGCGTTCGTGGGCGTGACTCCGCGCACCCAGATCCTGTTCGGTCCGCCCGCGCGCGCCTACGTGTACTTCTCGTATGGCATGCATTCGCTCCTGAACGCCGTGTGCGAGCCCGAGGGTGTGGGAGCCGCCGTCCTGATCCGGGCGCTCGAGCCGATCGATGGAATCGACCACATGCGCGCGCGGCGGGGGGTGGCGCCGATACGCCAGCTGTGCTCGGGTCCCGGCAAGCTGACCCAGGCGCTGGGCATCGGGCTCGAGCTCAACGGCTCCGACCTGTTGGGCGGGCCCGTGGTCTTCTCCGACCGGCCGCGGGCCTGGCGCGACGTGGCCGTCGAGGTCGACGCGCGCGTGGGGATCACCAAGGCGGCCGACCTGCCCTGGCGCTTCCTGGCTGCGGGCAATCGCTTCGTGTCGCGCCCGGTGCGACGCGCCGCCGCCGCGGCCGGGTCGGGCGCCGCCGCTTAGCCGGTTCCGCCGCCGCCGAGACCGGCGCCGCCGGTGCCGCCGCCGGTGCCCCCACCGGTCCCGCCGCCGGTGCCGCCACCGGTCCCGCCACCGGTCCCGCCGCCCGTGGCCCCACCGGTGCCCCCGCCCGTTGCCCCACCGGTGCTGCCGCCGGTGCCGCCACCAGTCGCGCCGCCCGTGCCCCCACCGGTGCCGCCGCCGGTCCCGCCCCCGTTGGTGCCCGCCGTGCCGCCTCCGTTGGTGCCCGCCGTGCCGCCGCCGTTTGTCGCTGTGCCGCCCCCGCTTGGCGTCGTCCCCGTGCTGCCGCTGGGCGGCGGGGTGGTCCCGATGCCTGTCCCGGTCGAGCCCGAGGTGCCCGTCCCGGTCGACCCCGACGCCTTCTTGTGCGGGTGCTTGCCGAATTGCGCGGCCTCCTGGGCCCGGAGCTGCAGCGCCTGGACCATGAAGTCGTGCCAGATGTTGGCCGGGAAGGTGCCGCCCTCGACCGGCTGGCCGTTGTAGAGGGTGGTCATCGGGATGAGCTTGTTGGGATAGCCGACCCAGACCGCTGTCGTCATCTGCGGGGTCCAGCCCACGAACCAGGCGTCGCCGTAGTTGGATGTCGTGCCGGTCTTGCCGGCCACGTCGACCCCGGCGATCGCGGCCGAGGTCGCGGTTCCGTGCTGCACGACCCCCTGGAGCATCTCGTGGACGGTGGCCGCGACGGCGGCGGGGATGATGCGCCGGTAGTGGGGGGTCGCGTACAGCTCCTTCTTGGCACGGCACTTGATGGCCAGGCACTGGATCTGGGCGACGCCGACGGGACCCTCCTTTGGGGCCCCCAGCCCCGGCGAGTACACGCGCAGGCCGCCCGTGGCCAGCGTCTCGTAGGCGTGCGCCATGTCAAGCGTGGTCACGCCCTGCTTGAGCCCTCCGATGATCATCGCGGGGTTGGTCGAGACCGGGGAGCGGATGCCCATCGCCGTGGCCATCCTGGCGATCCGCTTGGTCCCGACGCCCGGGGAGAGGCCGAGCTGGGTGAAGACGCTGTTGTCCGAGACGATGGTGGCGTCGGCCAGGGTGATCGGGCCCGAGTACTCGTTGCCGAAGTTCTTGACCATGTAGTGCTCCTTGCCGCCGCTGTTGGGCACGATCAGGTCGAGCGGCCGCGAGTCGAAGACCGAGCTGGGGCCGTAGCCGTGCTCGAGCGCGACGGCCAGCGTGAAGGGCTTGAACGAGGAGCCCGGCTGGCGGAAGCCCTCGGTGGCCAGGTTGAACGGGTACTTCTGGAAGTCCTCCTGCCCGTCGGTCAGCGGCCCTCCGACCATCGCGCGCACCTGGCCGGTCCTGTTGTCGATGGCCACGAGCGACGCCGCCGGCATGTTCGGGCCCTGGGGCAGGTCCTGCGTGATCACCTGCTGGGCGGCCTGCTGCATGGGCAGGTCGATCGTCGTGCGGATCTTCAGGCCGCCATAGTAGGCGCGGTACTCGGCCACCTTGGGTGGAACGCCCCCGCGCTCCATGGCCGAGATCACCTGGGGCTGCAGCCAGCTGGTGAAGTAGGGCGCCGCCGGTGGCTCCTCGGGCTGGGCGATATCAGACCGCTTGGGGAGCGGCTCCTGGAGCCCGTCCTTGCCCTCGTACTGGATACGCGAGATGTAGCCCTGGCGGTACATGTCGGCGAGCACCAGGTCACGCCGGGCCTTGGCGGCGGCCGGGAACGCAATCGGGTTGAACGCCGACGGGTTGGCGATCATGCCGGCCAGCAGTGCCGCCTCAGCAGGCGACAGCTGCGAGGCGCACGAGGGCAGCGGCGGGTCCCCGCAGCCGTGCTTCGCCGCATCCGCGGCGACGTAGGGGTCGTAGCCGTGGAGCTTGCCGAAGTACACGCGCGCGGCCGACTCGGCGCCGTAGGCTCCGTTGCCGAAGTAGATCGAGTTCAGGTACTCGCTGAGGATCTTCTGCTTGGGCCATTCGCGGGTCAGGTGGTAGGCCAGGGCCGCCTCACGGAGCTTCTCGAACACGGTTCGGTTGCCCTCGGCGGCCAGGGCGTTCTTGACGAACTGCTGCGCAATGGTCGAGGCGCCCTGGCGGGCGCCGCCGGTGACGTCGGCGACGAAGGCGCGGGCGATGCCCTTGATGTCGACGCCGGGATCGGTCATGAAGCGCTTGTCCTCGACCGAGATGACCGCATCCCTCACCATCGGCCCCAACTGGCCGTAGCCGTCGATGACCTCGCTGTTGGCGGGCGCGAAGATGCCGATCTTGCGCCAGTGGTCGTCATAGAGGTAGGAGTTGGCCCCCAGGTGCTTGTACTCGGCGCGGTTCTCGATCTGGGGCAGGTCGGAGGCGACGGCCATCATCATCCCGAAGATCGTCGACACGACGGCCAGGGCGCCGAGGCCCAGAAGGATCCAGAACAGCCGCAGCTTCTTGACCTTCGGTTTGCGGCGACGGCCGTCGCGCTTGCGCCGGAAGCGCCGTCTGGGCGGCGCGAAGGGGATCGGACCCCGGGGATCCCGGGGCTCTGGCGGAATGTCGTCGTCGTCGTCGCTCATGCGATCGAAGCCGGCGCCGGCGCAGGTGGCCGACCATGGCGACGGCGCGTCGGCGGTGGGTGGGAAAGTCCAGCGTAACGGCGGGACGGACGGGGCTTCCCCGGCGGCGGCGAGAGTCTAGTGCATCCAGGACGCTGCACTAGCATTGGCGCCAGATGGGTCCCGTCCGCCCCGACACGTCTCAAGGCGCCGCCGAGACGGCGGCTTGGCTCGCGCGCAACACGGTTGACTGCCTTCCTGAGGGTGCCCTCGAGCGCAAGCTCGCGGAGGGCCGCCCGCTGCGGGTCAAGCTCGGGATCGACCCCACCGCATCCGACATCCACCTGGGGTTCACCGTCGTGCTCCAGAAGCTGCGTGAGTTCCAGGATCGCGGGCACAGGGTCGTCCTCATCGTGGGTGACTACACCGCGCGGGTGGGCGATCCCAGCGGCCGCTCGTCGACCAGGCCGGTTCTGAGCCCGGCCGAGATCGACGCCAACGCTCAGACGTTTCAGGAGCAGGCGCTGAAGGTGCTCGATCCCGATCCCGAGCGACTCGAGGTCCGCTTCAACAGCGAGTGGCTGGACATGCCGATGTCCGAGCTGTTCGCGCTGATGCGCACCGCCACGGTCGGCCAGATCCTCGAGCGCGACGACTTCGCCAAGCGGTACGCGGCCAACCAGCCGATCTCGATGCTCGAGCTGCTCTACCCGCTGTTGCAGGGCTATGACTCGGTGGCGGTGCGGGCCGACGTCGAGCTCGGCGGCACCGATCAGAAGTTCAATCTCCTCCTCGGCCGCGACGTGCAGCGCGCCTACGGTCAGCCCGAGCAGGTGATCATGACGATGCCGCTGCTGATCGGGACCGACGGCGAGATGAAGATGTCCAAGTCCTACGGCAACTCCATCGGCGTCACCGATCCACCAGAGGAGATGTACGGCAAGACCCTGAGCGCTCGCGACGAGCTGCTCGAGAACTGGTACGGGCTCCTCTTGGGCTCCGAGCCGCCGGCGGAGCTGGGGCCGCGCGACGCCAAGCGTGCCCTGGCCCGCGCCATCGTGGAGCGCTTCCACGGCCCGGATGCGGCTCGGGCCGCCGAGGAGGCGTTCGATCGCGTTTTCGTCCGCGGACAGCTGCCCGCCGACGTTCCCGTGGTGCGGTGGGGGCTCAATGGCGGGGCCGTGCACCTCCCGGCTCTGCTGGCCCAGGCCTTCTCCGTCTCCACCTCGGAGGCGCGGCGCGGCCTCAGCCAGGGCGCGGTGCGCCTGGACGGCGCGCCCGTGGCCGGCGACGTGCTGGACCTGCCGGCCGGCGATGTGAACGGGAGGGTTCTGCAGTTCGGCAAGCGCCGCTTCGCGCGGGTGGAGATCGAGTAGGGCCCAGGATGACGGTGGGGGGCGGGATGCTGCGGTTGCACACGCCCGGCAACGGGCACATCGTGGACCTCACCGAGGGCGTGGCCCGGATCGTGGCCGCCGCCGGGGAGGAGCGCGGCGTGGTCAGTGTGTTCGCGGTGGGCGCCACCGTGGCCGTGACGACGATGGAGTACGAGCCCGGGGGCGTCTCTGACCTCCAGGCGCTTCTGGACCGCCTGATCCCGGTGGAGGGCGACTACGCCCACAACCGGCTCAACCACGACTCCAACTCCCACGCTCACCTGCGGGCGGCGGTGATCGGCCCGTCCGAGACGATTCCGATCGTGGACGGGCGCCTGGCGCTGGGAACCTGGCAGCAGATCGTGCTGATCGATTTCGACGATCGTCCCCGGGAACGCACGATCGTCGTCCAGGTCCTATGCTGATCGAACCGTACGAGAGCGCCGGCAACGAGTTTGATCGCATTCGCGACGACGACGTTTCTGGGCGCTATACTCGTCGGTCCGCCCCGGGCCGGTTCAAGGATCCGGGCGCGCCCTGAGGAGGATCTCCCTCCTGGAGCGGTGCGACGGTCTTTGAAAACTCAACAGCATGCGCACTCTTTGACCGATTCTTCGGTCGAGAAGTGTGTCCAGGTTCGACGCCGTCGCTCGAACGTTCCCTCCGGGGGGCACTCGAACGGCGGTGCCAGAATTGACCCCGTCTTGCGCTCCGGAGCCCTTCGTGTACATCGGGCTCCGGCCCCCCGGTTCGCCGGTGGGTTTTTGCGGCCATCCGGCCTCGTGCCGGCGGACCGTGGGCGCAAGGGTCTGATCCCACCAGGGACAGACCCAGGATTCGGAGCCGGTCCGGCCGCGACATAGCTTGCGGCCGCACGCGGGTTTCGAGTATTCCTGACGACTCTTTGTGAAGTTCTTCACGGAGAGTTTGATCCTGGCTCAGGACGAACGCTGGCGGCGTGCCTAACACATGCAAGTGGAGCGACGAACCGGGCTTCGGCCCGGGGCAAAGCCGCGAACGGGTGAGTAACACGTGGGTAACCTGCCC
>DASXJW010000056.1:0-37909 GCA_036497165.1 Solirubrobacteraceae bacterium | reverse complement strand
CGAACAGAGCCGTTAAGCCCCTCAGCGCCGATGGTACTTGGCCCGCAAGGGCCTGGGAGAGTAGGTCGCCGCCGGTTCTTCATCAGAAACCCCGCCTTGGTGCGGGGTTTTTTGTTGCCATGCGCGCCTGGGGTGTCCCGCCGCTTGGGCTTTGGGGCGCCCGTGGGCCGCCGTCGCTGCCGTGCGTGGTCGTTTTGGGGTGCGGTGGGGGGTAGGGCTTCGGAGGCGACCGAGCACGGCAGCGACGGGGCGCGCGGGCGCCCTGGGCCGGCCTGGGCGCAACAGCGCGCACCCCATGAGGCGGGTCTGCTCGAGGGACGCCGGCGGGGCCTTCGGGTGGCGGCCCGCCATTCCACGGCGTGGCCGGCGGCGCTGAGGCGGACTGGCCGCCGCGGTGGGGCGGCAGCGCCGACGTGCTCGGCCCCGGCTCCGGCCGCCCCCGCTCTCGGGATGCAGGCCAACGGTCGCGCGGCGACACACCGAGCCGGGGCATCGCACGGCGGGCTGCCGTCCCGGCGGGGCGTCACGGGCCGGAACTGCCGTAACCCTAGAGCGGGCGGGTCTACAGGATGCGCTCGATCTTCAGCCGACGCTCTCCGCGGGGCGTCTGGACCGAGACGGTGGCGCCGGCGGGCTTCCCTATGAGGGCTCTGGCGACGGGTGATTCGGCGGAGAGCTTGCCCGCGGCGCGGTCGGCCTCGGTGGCGCCGACGATGGTCCAGGTGTGAATCTCGCCGGTGCCCTCGTCGCGGACCTCCGCGGAGCTCCCGAAGGCGAAGGTCGAGCCGCCGTTGGAAACGGTGTCGACGACCACGGCGTTGCGCAGCCGCTGACGCAGCCGGCTGATGCGGGTCTCCAGGTGCGCCTGGTCCTCCTTGGCGGCGTGATACTCGGCGTTCTCCTTCAGATCGCCGTGGCCGCGGGCGGTGAGGATGCGGGCGGCGATGTCGCGCCGCGCGACGGTCTCGAGCTCACCGATCTCGGCCTTCAAGGCCGCGAGGCCCTCCTCGGTGATGGGCTCGCCTTCTTGGTCTGATGTCGTCATCGGAGCATTCTGGCAAACCTGCCGCCACCGGCCCCTCTGTCGGCGTGACAGCATGACCACGGAATGCGAGCGGCGGCCAAGTACTTCCGAGCCAATCCCCAGGTGTTCGTGCTGTTCATGATCTGCGTGGTCCTCGGGCTGGGCACGTTCATCGCGGTGCTCATCGGCCTCGCGCAGACGGGGACGGCGACGCCCAACGGCGAGCCGTCCGGCGTCATTGCGCTGGGCGCGGCGCTGCTGGGGTAGCGCTCGTCCCCGGCGGGCGGCGCTGCTGGCGGAGGGATCGCCCGCTGCGGGCGGCCTTCAGCTCTTGTAGTCGCGCATGGCCGTCCAGTTCATGCGCCGGCACCACCGGTCCAGCCGCCACACCACCAGGGCGACGGCCAGCATGAGCACCCCGAAGCCGGCAAGGTTGCCGACCCAGCCGCCCACCACCGGGACCAGCGCCATCAGCCATGCCCAGATCGCAAACCACGCCAATGGGCGCCATGGCAGCCGCCAGTTGTGTGACCGGTGTGGCGGCTCCTCTTCGAACGGGGGCTCCCAGCGGCGATCCTGGAGGAGAAGCATCGCCGTTCAAGCGTACTCCCGTGGCGTGGGTGATCCGCCGGTCTGCGTGCGCGGACGGCGCCCAATGTCAGCCCGCGAACGCTGGGTCGGTGCCGCCGGGTCCGTGCGGCGGCGCCGGACGGGTGGTCAGCGCACGCGCTCGTGCCCGGAGCGGCCCGGCTGGGGGCGCACGGGGGAGAGGCAGTGCATGGGACGGGGCGCGACGGTGCCGGTACGCCGGTCCCGCTCGATCCGGACCGGCCGGCGGTGCGGGTGCGGGGCGGCCGTGGGCTCGGGATCGCCGAGGACGTCGTCGACCAGCGTCAACAGGGCGCGGAATCGCTTGACGGAAGCCTGGAACATATGTTCGTAAAGGTACGGAGGGGGGCGGACGGAAGACCGGGTCTGCAAGGCGTCTTGCACAGCGCCGCCTGAACCCCCGGCGGCGGGCGTCAGGCGCCCAGCGTGGACCACACGTCCAGCTTGGTGTGGACGCGGTCGATGACGGCCGAGGTGAATTCGGTGGTGCCCGCGTGGCCGCCCAGATCAGGGGTCTTCGTCCCGGACGCGATCGTCTCCAGCGTGCCCTCGTAGATCGCGCGCGAGGCCCGCTCGCAGGCCGGCCCATACAGATCGGCGGCGTGGCGCAGGAGCGCGCCGCAGGCCAGGATCATCGCCAGCGGGTTGGCCAGGTCCTTGCCCAGGAGCGCGGGCGCGGTCCCGTGCGGCGCCTCGGCCATCGCGCACGTCGTGTCGTAGTCCTCGTCGAAGGCCAGCAGGACCGACTCGGCCCCCGCGATGGAGCCGAACATGGGGAGGACGAGGTCAGACAGGCAGTCGCCGTCGCGGTTCAGCGCCGGGATCACCAGGGGCGCGTCGGTCGCGCCCGAGAGCAGCCCGGCGTAGGTGGCATCGATCAGCACCGGCTGATAGGTGATGTCCGAGTGCCTCTCGGCGGCCGCATCCATCTCCTCCTTGAGCATCCCCTCATACACCGGCGACACGGTCCATTTGGGGCCGCCATACACGCGGGCGCCCATCTTGGCCGCGGTGCGAAACGCGTACTCGGATACCGCCCGGCAGGTGGAGCGCGTGATCTTCTCCGTCCGGTAGGCCACCTCGCCGGGCGCGCCGGCGGCGCCCTCGCGCCGCTCCTGCGCCCCGTAGGCATCCTCGACCGCCATGCGCACGATCGAGATGGGGTGATACACCCCCGCCATCGGCGCCACCCCCGGCAGCCGGCGTCCCGTGCGGACGATCACCTTGCCGTCGACCTCCTCGCGCAGGATGCGGTTGGGCGAGCCGACGTCATCCGCGCCCTCCGGCGTGATGGTGGCCGCCTTCAGTCCCAAACCGGCCTTGCGCATGGCCACCGCCGCCTCGTTGACGACGCCGTTGGACGTCGCCCGGCGGCTCTCCAGCGACAAGTCGAAGCGCTCGAGCTCCAGCTCCAGGCCGAGCAGGTCGCCGTCCAGTACCCGCAGCGACTGCTCGAGCAGCTCCTGGCCCGTCTCATCGCCCTCGAGGACCACGACCGGAACCGGTGGCACAGCCTCCTCCGTCAGCTCCCGTCGGCGGCGGTGGCCGCGGGCATGAGCTCGTCGCGCCGCTCCGTCAGCGCCGCGATCACGACGGCCAGATGCTCGTCGAAGTCAACGCCGAGCTCGGCCGCGCCCTGCGTCATGTCCTCGCGGCTCACCGCGGCGGCGAAGGCGGGAGTCTTCATCTTCTTCTTGACCGATTTGGGCGTCATCCCCACCAGGCCCTCGGGCCGGACGTAGGCGCAGGCCAGGAGGAAGCCGCAGAGCTCGTCCACGGCAAACAGGGCCTTCTCCATCGGCGAGTCGCGCGAGACACCCAGGTAGGTCGCGTGTGAGGCGACGGCGCGGACCAGCTCCGGGGGATAACCACGCTCCTCGAGCTCCTTCAGCGCGTAGCGCGGGTGCCCGTCCTGCAGTGAGGGATAGCGCTCGTAATCGAGGTCGTGCAGGAGCCCGGTGAGGCCCCACAACTCGACGTCGCCGTCAAAGCGAGGGGCGTAGGCGCGCATGGCCGTCTCCACGGCCAGCATGTGGCGGCGCAGGGACTCTGACTGGGTCCATTCGCAAAGAAGGTTCCAGGCCTGCTCTCGCGAAACCTGCGGCATGGCCGTTACCCTAGCTCAGCGCTCGGCCCCCGTCCCCGCTGACGGACAGCAGCCTGCGGTACCGGCTACGCTGACTGGCCACCGCCCACCCACCACCACTGCGGGGTCGATCAAACTGGAGAAGTTCGTCATCGAAGGCGGGGTGCCGCTGTCGGGCACCATCACCGCCGCCGGGAACAAGAACGGCGCGCTGCCGATCCTGGCCGCGTGCCTGCTTACCGCCGACGAGGTCATTCTCCGCAACGTTCCCCGGATCTCCGACGTGGAGGCCATGGCACGCCTGCTGCAGGTCCTGGGCGCGCGCGTGGAGTGGGTGGGCCCGAGCGAGGTCCTCATCGACAGCTCCAGCGTGGACAGCACGCGCGTGGACCGAGTGCTGGCGGAGCGGATCCGGGCCTCCTTCCTGCTCGCCGGCCCCCTGCTGGCGCGCTTCGGCTCCGCCCACATGCCGCCGCCCGGGGGAGACGTCATCGGCCGCCGGCGCCTGGATCCGCACCTCGACGCCTTCCGTGCCCTGGGCGCCGCCGTGGACGACCGCCTCGACGAGGTTGAGCTGACGGCCCCGCCGCTGGGCCTGAGTCCGTGTGACTTCTTGATGGATGAGCCCTCCGTGATGGCGACGGAGAACGCGCTGATGGCCGCGGCCCTGACGCGCGGCACCACGGTCATCCGCAACGCCGCCTCCGAGCCCCACGTGCAGGACCTGGCGCGGATGCTCGAGCAGATGGGCGCCGACATCGACGGGATCGGCTCCAACGTCATGACCGTCCACGGCCAGGCGCGCCTGCGCGGCTGCACCCACACCATCGCGCCCGATCACATCGAGATCGGCTCGTTCATGGTCCTGGCCGGCGTCACCGGAGGCGAGCTGGTGGTCAAGGACACCCGCCCCGATGACCTGCGCATGATCCGCCTGGTCTTCGAGCGCCTGGGCCTGCGCTCAGAGCGCCACGGCGACGACATCATCGTGCCGGGCAACCAGGAGCTGGTCGTCCGCAACGACCACGGCGATCACATGCCCAAGGTGGAGGACGGCCCGTGGCCGGCGTTCCCTGCCGACCTGACCAGCATCGCGCTCGCTTTGGCCACCCAGGCCGCGGGCTCGGTGATGATCCACGAGAAGATGTTCGAGAACCGGCTGTTCTTCACCGACAAGCTCGTCGGCATGGGCGCCTCGATCACCATCTGCGACCCCCACCGGGCGATCGTCAACGGGCCGCGCCCGCTGCGGGGCTCACGGGTGGAGTCCCCGGATATCCGCGCCGGCATGGCCATGCTCATCGCCGCGCTGTGCGCCGACGGGGTGACCGAGATCGGCAACATCCGCCAGATCGACCGCGGCTACGAGCGGATCGACGAGCGGCTGCGAGAACTCGGCGCCCGCATCACGCGGCTGGAAGACGCTCCAGTCGCCGCGTGAGCACACTTCGCTCGACCCGCGACGGCGGCATCGAAGCGATGGTGGACAGAATCCCAAGTGGCACCCGCGACGTCCTCCCGGACGAGATGGGGGAGCTGCGCGCCATGACCGATCGGCTCCGGGCCGTGTTCGAGAGCGCCGGCTACGGCGAGGTCTATACGCCGGCTCTGGAATACGAGCAGACCTTTGCCCGCGCCAACATCGGAGGCGCCCGGCCCGCCTACCGGGTCTTCGACGAGCACGGCAGCGTGCTCGTCCTTCGACCCGACATGACGGTCCCCATCGCCCGGCTCGTCGCGACGCGCTACGCCCAGGCCGAGCCGCCACTGCGCTTCTGCTATGTCGCCCATGCCTACCGCGGCGTGCGCCCGCAACGAGGGCAGAGCCGGGAGCTCCTGCAGGCCGGCGTCGAGCTGATCGGCGCTCCCGGGGCCGCGGGCACCGCCGAGGTGCTCGGCCTGCTCTGCGCGACGCTCGACGCCGCCGGCCTGCGCAACTACCGCGTCGGTCTCGGCGACGCGTCGCTGTACCCGTCGCTGCTCGAGGCGTTCGGGGTCGACGCCGAGCGCCGCGATCTCATCCTCACCGAGCTGGCGGCGGGGGATTTCGTGGGCGTCGACCGGGAGCTGCGAGCCCTCGGTCTGGCTGCCGAGCAGTCTGACCTCCTGCTGCGCCTGGCGCACACGCGCGGGGGCCCAGAGGTCCTGGAGGGTCTGGAGGGCGCGTTGCACGACGCGTTCAGTGGCCTGCGCGAGGTTCACGGCCTCCTGACGCCCAAGGCGGCGGAGCGAATCATCTTCGACCTCGGCCTGGTGCGCAGCCTCGGCTACTACACCGGCCCCCTCTTCCAGGTCTATGACCCCGCCTATGGCGTGCCCCTGGGCGGCGGCGGGCGCTACGACGAGCTGCTCGGCTCATTCGGTCGTCCCCTGCCCGCCGTCGGGTTCGCGCTCAATGTCGAGCGCGTGCACATCGCCCTGACCGGGGAGGAACGGGGCCGAGGCCGGTGAGCGACCTGCGCATCGCCGTGCCTCGCGGGGCCCTGTTCACGGAGACCCTCGACCTGCTGGACCGGATCGGTCTCGACACACGCGAGGTCCGCGACAACGACCGCAAGCTGCTGTTCGAGGACGTGGGCATCGTGACGATGCGTCCCTCCGATGTGGCCACATACGTGGAGGCCGGGGCCGCCGATATCGGCATCACCGGCAAGGACGTGCTCATGGAGCAGGCCGAGCGCGAGGTGTACGAGCTCGTCGACCTCGGCTATGGTCGCTGCCGCATGGTCCTGGCCAGCGTCGCCGGGGAGGACCGCGCCGAGGAGGCGCTGCGCCGCCTGGGCGTGGTCCGCATCGCCACCAAGTACCCCCGGATCGCCTCCGCGCATTTCCTGGCCACGGGGCGCCAGGCCGAGATCGTCGAAGTCAAGGGGTCGGTGGAGCTGGCCCCGCTCACGGGTCTGGTGGAGGCCATCGTCGACCTCACCGCCACCGGCACGACGCTGCGCGAGAACGGCCTGGAGGTGCGCGAGGAGATCGCGGTGTCCACGGCGCGCCTCATCGCCAACCCCGTGGCCCATAAGCTGAGGGCCCCCGTGATCGACCGGCTGCTGGAGCGCATCGATGCAGTGTGAGCGTCTCAGCCTCTCCGGCGACCCCGCCGGCCTGGCCCAGGAGCTGCGCGAGCTGATTGCGGCGCCCGAGGCCGTCACTGACCAGGTCGCCGAGATCATCGCGCGGGTCCGCACCAGCGGCGATGACGCGCTGCGCTTCTACACCCGCGAGTACGACACCCGGGGCACCACCCCCGCTGCGCTGCGGGTGCCTGAGGCCGAGCTGGACACGGCCGAGGCGCGGCTCGACGACGCCGTGCGCGACGGCCTGCGGCGGGCGATCGACAATGTCACCCGCGTCGCGCAGGCCGGCCTGGCGTCGGACCGAACGGTGTCCTTCGAGGGGCACGAGGTGACCCTGCGGGAGGTCCCGGTGGACAGCGCCGCAGTCTACGTCCCCGGAGGCCGCGCTCCGTACCCCAGCACGGTCATCATGGGAGTGGTGACCGCTCGCGTGTCCGGTGTCGAGCGGATCGCCGTATGTGCGCCGCCGGGCGCCGACGGCGAGGTCGACGCCGCCGTGCTGGGCGCCTGCCGTCTCGCCGGCGCCTCGGTGGTGTACCGCATGGGCGGGGCGCAGGCGATCGCTGCGCTGGCCTACGGCACCGAGACCGTGGCACCGGTCGACGTGATCGTCGGTCCGGGGAACCTCTACGTCCAGGAGGCCAAGCGCCAGGTCTTCGGCCGGGTGGGCATCGACGGCTTTGCCGGGCCCAGCGACCTGATGGTGATCGCCGACGCCGACGCCGACCCCGCCACGCTCGGGCTCGACCTCCTGGCGCAGGCCGAGCACGGCGCCGGGTCGCTGGTGGTGGCGATCTCGACCTCCACCGAGCTGATCGACGCGCTCGAGAAGCGGATCTCGGGCGGGCCCGAGACCGAGGCCGTCCTGCGCTTTGTCCGCGTCGACGAGCTCGAGCAGGCACTGGCTATCGCCGAGATCTTCGCGCCCGAGCATCTCCAGCTCGTCGGATCTGATGCCGAGCGGCTCGCCCCGTCCGTGCGCCATTCCGGCTGCGTCTTCGTCGGCCCGGCCAGCGGCACCGCGTTCGGCGACTACATCGCCGGCTCCAATCATGTGCTGCCCACCAACGGGGCGGCCCGCTTCGCCTCGGCGCTGTCGCCGGCCCATTTCCGCCGGCGCTTCACCGAGGTCCGGATCGGCGCCGACGCCGCCACTTTGGCTCAGGAGGCCGCTCCGATCGCACGCGCGGAGGGGTTCGAGCTGCATGCCCGGTCGATGGAGGCCCGCATTCGCGACAATGGCGCGTGATGACACGTGCCGCTGAGATCGACCGCCGCACCGCGGAGACCGACGTCCACCTCAGCCTCGCCCTGGACGGCGAGGGCGCGGGCGAGCGCGATACCGGGGTTGGGTTCTTTGATCACATGCTGGACCTGTTGGCGCGCCACGGGCGCTTCGACCTCACGGTCACAGCGCGCGGGGACCTGCAGACGGGAGCCCACCACACGGTCGAGGACGTCGGGATCTGTCTGGGGCAGGCGCTTGACCGGGCGCTGGGCGACCGCGCGGGGATCTACCGCTACGGCCAGGCGACCGTGCCGATGGACGAGAGCCGCGCCTCGTGCGCGGTCGACATCTCGGGGCGAGGGCTGCTGGCCTTCTCCTCGCCGCTGCCGCCCGGGGCGATCGGCAACTTCGACCACGAGCTCGCCGAGGAGTTCTTCCGTGCCCTCGCGTCCAACGCGAGGCTGACGCTGCACGTCAACGTCGAGGCCGGGACCAACGCCCATCATGTCATCGAGGCCGTCTTCAAGGCCTGCGCCCGGGCCCTGCGCGGCGCCGTGGCGCCCGATCCGAGCGAGCGCGGCGTGCCCAGCACCAAGGGGACGCTGACGTGACGACGGTGGCCGTGGTCGACTACGGAATGGGGAACCGCCGCTCCGTGGAGAAGGCCCTCGAGCATGTGGGGGCCCGCGCGCTCATCACGCGCGATCCGGCGGCGCTGGAAGCGGCCGACGCTCTCGTCGTTCCCGGCGTCGGCGCGTTTCCCCAGGGAATGCGCAATCTCGTCGAGCTGGGCCTCGACGCGCGGATCCGCGCCATCGCCGCGGCCGGGACGCCGGTGCTGGGAATCTGCCTGGGCATGCAGCTGCTGTTTGACCGCTCCCAGGAGCACGAGCTCACCGAGGGGCTGGGGCTGCTCGCCGGAGAGGTGAGCGTGCTGCACGCCGGCGGGCGGCGCGTTCCGCACATCGGCTGGAACGACGTGCGCCTCGAACGCTCCTCGGCGCTCACCGCCGGGCTGCCCCAGGACGGCTGCGCCTTCTACCACGTGCACTCGCTGGCGGCGCGGCCCGAGGACCCAGGCGACGTCATCGCCACCACCGAGTACGGGGAGCGCTTCGCCACGATCGTGGCCCACGGCAACATCTTCGGCGTCCAGTTTCACCCCGAGAAGTCCTCTCGCGACGGACTCGCGCTGCTGGGCAACTTCGTCGGGCTGTGCCGGCGCGGGGACGGGGTCGGGGTTGGGTCCGGGCGGGCCACCGAGTGATCCTTCTCCCGGCGATCGACATCCTGGAGGGCAAGGCGGTCCGGCTGGCGCGCGGCGAATTCGACCAGCGCACCGTGTATGACGCCGACCCGCTCGACGCAGCGCGCCGCTGGGTCAGGGCCGGGGCGCGAGCCCTGCACATCGTCGATCTCGACGGCGCGCGCGGCGGTGCTCCGGTCAACCTCGAGCACGTCGCGCGGATCGTGGCCGAGGTCGACGTTCCCGTTCAGATGGGAGGCGGCCTGCGCACGATCGAGGCCGTCGGCGAGGCGCTGGCGGCGGGGGTGACGCGAGTCATCCTCGGCACCGCCGCCTACACGGACATCGACTTCCTCGACGAGGTGCTGGCCACGCACCGCGAGCGCGTCGTGGTGTCCGTCGACGCTCGCCACGGCAAGCTGGCGGCCGCCGGCTGGACAGAGCAGACCGAGATCCCGGCCGAGGCGGTCATCAAGACCCTGGGCCGGCGCGGGGTGACCCGGTTCGTCTACTCGAGCATCGAACGCGACGGGATGCTCTCCGGCCCCGATCTCGAGGAGGTGGGGCGCATTGCCGATGCCGTCCGGGGGACCTTCGTGTACTCGGGTGGCGTGTCCTCGGTCGAGGATCTGCGGGCGCTGGCCGGGCTGCGTCAGGTGAACCTGGCCGGCGTCATCGTCGGCAAGGCCCTGTACGAGGGCCGGCTCGACGTGGCCGAGGGACAGGCGGCCCTGGCCGGGCGCGACGGCTGGGACCTCGAGGCGTAGCCGGGATGCACTACAAGCGGGTCATCCCGTGCCTGGACGTGGACGGCGGCCGGGTGGTCAAGGGGGTCGGCTTCCTGGACCTCCGCGACGCCGGGGACCCGGTGGAGCTGGCCGCGCGCTACGACGCGGCCGGCGCCGACGAGCTGATCTTCCTCGACATCACCGCCACCTCCGACAAGCGCGCCACGGTGGTCGAGCTGGCCCGCCAAGCCGCCGACGAGCTCTTCATCCCGTTCACCATCGGCGGCGGGATCCGCTCGGTGGCCGACGCCCAGGCGGTGTTGGATGCCGGAGCCGACAAGGTCTCGGTGAACTCGGCGGCGCTGGACCGCCCCGAGCTGATCGACGAGCTGTCGCGCACCTTCGGCGCCCAATGCGTGGTCCTGGCCATCGACGCCAAGCAGACCAGCTCCGAGCCCACCCATCCCGGGTGGGAGGCCTACCTCGCCGGCGGGCGCAGCCCGACGGGCCGCGACGCACTGGCCTGGGCCCGGGAGGGCGAGGCCCGCGGTGCGGGGGAGATCCTGCTCACCAGCATGGACCGCGACGGCACCAATGCCGGGTACGACCTCCCGCTCACGCACGGCGTGGCCAAAGCCGTGGGCGTGCCGGTCATCGCATCCGGAGGCGCGGGCCGCCTCCAGGACCTGACCGACGCCGTGCAGGCCGGAGCTGACGCCGTGCTATTGGCGTCGATCCTGCACTACGGCCATCACACCGTGGGTGAGGTCAAGCGCTTTCTGGCCGACAGCGGGATCGCGGTGCGGCCGGAACGGGATGCCTGACAGCGCCCGCGCCATCGCGCGACCGCCGTACGTCAATGAAATTGTGTTGGGGGATTCCGAGCTGCGAAAGGGCCGCGGTCAGGCGGCCTCTTCGACGTATCCCGCGGCAGCGCACGTATCGCAATACGCGGCAGGCGGGACACGCGGCTCATAACAGCCGGGACGGCAGCAGGTCGAGGAGCGCTTCGGCCGGCCCCGACCGATGCGGGCGGCAGCGGCATCCTTGAGCTCCTCGCGCATGCGATCGAGCTCTGCCGCGTGCTCCGCGCAGAACCGACGGCCCTTCTCGGCCGGCTGCGAACAGTGACTTCCACTACGACAACGCATAGACATATAATGATAGCAAGAAGCCCTGCATCGGGCCGCATTAGCGGCTGACTACGCGCCCCAGGGGTTGGCGCCTCGGTGTGCGACGCTCTTTGCCCAGGGCCTGAGCGAGCCTACTTCTTCTGTTTTGCGGCGGTCTTTTTGCGCGCCGCGTGGCGGGCCTTGTGGGCGGCGCGCTTCTTCTTGGCCCTGGCGTGCCTGGCCGCGTGATGGGCCGCGGCCGCACGACGCCTGGCCCTGCGCCGGGCGCTGCGTTTGGCGTGGTGGGTGGGCCGTGCGCCGGGGAGCAACTGGTAGATGGTGGCGTAGCCGTCGAGGTAGAGGGCGTGGTCGTCCCCGATGATCGGCGTGAAGGCGCCGTCGCGAAACGAGAACACCTGCCGGCCCGAGACGGCGTTGAGTCCCACGGTGGACTTGTCGCCGAGGTTGGAGAAGTAGACGACATCGCCGATCACCGTGGAGGAGCCCGAGATGCGGCCCCCGACCTGGTGCTTCCAGCGCACGGCCCCCGACTGGGCGTTGAAGGCGTACAGGTTGCCGTCATAGGAGCCGACGTACACCGTGGGCCCCAGCCCCTTGGGGTCGGCCACGGCGGCCGAGGCGTAGACGTAGGCCCCCGTCGCGGTGGCCCAGGCGAGGGCCCCGTTGCGGGCGCCGAACGAGTACACGCGTCCGTCGGTGTTGCCCATGTACACGCGGCCGAAGGCCACCGCCGGGGTCGCATAGAAGTTGCCGCTGCCAAAGCCGAATTGGGTACCGCTGGTGCCCACCGCCCACACCTGGCGGCCGCTGACGGAGTTGACCGCGTAGGCGCGGCCCGCGTAGTCGCCGAAGTAGAGGTCGCCGCCCGAGAGCGCCGGGCCGCCCTTGATCGCCCCGCTCGCGTGGTAGGCCCAGTACAGATGGCCGTTGGCGACGTTGCGCGAATACAGCGTGCCCCCCTGATCGCCGTAGTACACGGTGATCCCGTGGACGAGGGGGGAGGACTCGCTGCCCGCTCCCACGGGCCGCGACCAGGCGATGTGCCCGGTCTTCATCGACAGGGCGACGAACCGGCCGTTGCCCGGGGAGCGGCCGGCCTGCGACAGGACGGGCATCACGACCAGGCCGTCCTTGCCGGCCTTTGGCGCCGTGGCCGGCGAGGCCGCGCACAGGCTGCCGATCTTGCGAAACCATCTCACGTGACCGTTGGCGAGGTTGATCGCTCGCGCTGAGCAGTCGTCGTCGAGCACGAACATCGTGTCGTGGTAGATGACCGGCGGAAACTCGAGCAGGGCGCCGTCGGTGAACTTCCAGCCGACGTGCAGCGGCGGAGCCAGGTTGGCCGGCGCGGCGAAGAAGCGGGTGCGGCCTCCGCTGAACCCGTACAGGGGCCACTGGAAATTGTTGACCTGCTTGGAGGCATGGGGCTTGGGCGCCGGGGCGGTGGAGGTCGTCGGAGTGGTGAACTCCAGGTTGGGGTGCGAGATGTTGCCGGGAGCGTGTGCGAGGACGAATGCCACCGCTCCGCCCGCAATCACCAACACGACCACAGCCGCGAGGAGCCCGCGCCACAGCCATCGCCGTGGAACGGAGGGCATGGACGGGCATGCTAAACGGACCGATCCCCGCGACGCGCCGCGAGGCGCGACATGATGCTCAGGCGGTGTCCGAGCTGCCTGCAACCGCGCTGCTCCAACGCCTGGAGGCACTCCCGGCGGCGCGGCCGCTGCTCGCCCGGCTGAGCGACACCGAGGATGTCTATCTCGTCGGTGGCGCGGTCCGCGACCTGCTGCTGGACACCGACCCGCTCGACCTCGACCTCGTCGTCGACGGCGAGCTTGAGCCGGTGGTCCGGCGGCTCGGGACCCCGGACCGGGTGCACGACCGCTTCGAGACGGGCACGCTGACGCTCGACGGCGCCACCTTCGACCTCGCCCGTGCCCGCCGCGAGCGCTATGAGCATCCCGGGGCCCTGCCCACCGTCGCGCCCGCCGGGATCGAGGAGGACCTGGGGCGCCGGGACTTCACCGTCAACGCCCTGGCCCTCGGACTCAGCGGCGCGCGGCGCGGCCGGCTGCTGGAGGTGCCCCACGGCCGCCAGGATCTGGATGCCCGCCGCCTGCGGGTGCTTCACGACGCGAGCTTCATCGACGACCCGACCCGGCTGCTGCGCCTCGCCCGGTATGGCGGGCGCCTCGGATTCTCCGTGGAGGAGCACACCCGCGGGCTCGCTCTCGCGGCCGTGGCGGCGGGCGCCCTGGCGACGGTGAGCGGCGCGCGGCTCGGCGCCGAGCTGCGGCTGCTCGCCGAGCAGGACGCGCCAATCGCCGGCCTGCGGGCGCTGCACGAGCTCGGGATCGACTCCGCCCTGGCGCCGGGGTTCGGAATCGCCACCGACGACCGCGCTGACCTGGCGCGGCGGGCGCGGGCGCTGCTGCCGGCCGACGGGATGCCCGCCGACCTCCTGCTCGCGGTGGCAGCGCTCGACCTGCCCGCGGGCGAGACGGCGACGCTGCTCGATCGCCTGGCCTTCCCGGCGGGCCGGCGCGACCGGATCGCGGCCGCCGCCACCGGCGCGCGGAACCTGGCGCGGCGGCTGACCGAGGCGCGCGAGCCATCGCAGATCGCGGCGGCGGTGGCCACAGGGCCGGTTGAGCTCGTCGCGCTGGCGGGAGCCCTGGGCGCCGAGGGGCCGGCGCGGCGGTGGCTGGACGAGCTGCGTCACGTGGGCCTCGAGATCGACGGCTCAGACCTCCTCGCGGCCGGCCTGGAGCAGGGACCGGCGGTGGGGGCCGGGCTGGCCGCAGCGCGCGCGGCCAAGCTCGACGGCCGGGCCACCGGCCGCGAGGCCGAACTGGCTGAGGCGCTGCGGGTGGCGGCGGCGGCGGCCGGCGGGCGAGGCTAGCTATAGCTAGGCTCCCCGCCATGGAGCCGGCCGAGCCGTTCTACGCGCTGGGGCAGCACTTCGCCATCGACCTGCCCGGAGCGCGGGCGGCATTCTCGACTCGCCGCGGAGGCCACTCCACCGGGCCCTACGAGAGCCTGAACCTGGGGTGGCTGACCGACGACGACCCGCGCGCGGTGACGCGCAACCGCGCCACGCTCCAGGACGACCTCGGCGCGCCGCCCCTGAGCTTCGTGCATCAGGTGCACGGCGCGGAGGTCCGGCGCATCACCCACGCGACGTCGCCAGCGCGCGAGCGCCCGCGGGTGGACGGCCAGGCCACGGACCGGCGAGACCTCGCCCTGGCCGCGCTCGTCGCCGACTGCCTGCCGATCGCGCTCGCCGCTCCCGGGCGGGTGGCGATGCTGCACGCGGGCTGGCGGGGGCTGGCCACGGGGATGGTGGCGGCGGGGGTGGCGGCGATGCGGGCGCTGGGAGCCGGCGAAGAGCTGAGCGCCGCCATCGGCCCGGGCGCCGGGCCCTGCTGCTATGAGGTCGGCGAGGAGGTGCACGAGCCGTTCACGGCGATCGCGGAAGCCCACCGCGGCCGCAACCTGGACCTGAAGGCGATCGCCCGCCACCAGCTGCGCGCCGCCGGCGCCACGGCGATCGCGGACATCGGCATCTGCACGATCTGCGCGGACGCCGATCTGCTCTTCTCGCACCGGCGCGACCAGGGGGTCACGGGCCGCCAGGCGGGTGTGGCGTGGTTGACCTGATCCACGGTCTGCGCGCCGAGACGGTGGCCGGCAATCTCGCCGGCGCGCGCGAGGCGATCGCGGCCGCGGGCCGCGACCCGACCGAGGTGGAGATCCTGGCCGCGATCAAGTACCTGCCGGCCGAGGAGCTGCCTGCGCTGGCAGAAGGGGGCGTCACCCTCGTCGGCGAGAACCGCGCCCAGGAGCTCACGGTCAAGGCCGCCGCGGTGCCGGGCCGCTTCACCTGGGACTTCATCGGCCAGCTGCAGAGCCGCAAGGTCAAAGACGTGCTGCCGCATGTCCGCTACATCCACTCGGTGGCCTCGGATTCCGCGCTGGCCCAGCTGGAGCGCCATGGCGGGCCCGACACCGAGGTCCTCATCGAGGTCAACGTCGCCGGAGAGCCGGACAAGAGCGGCGTCGCCCCCGGCGACCTGCCGGGCTTCCTGGACCGCTGCCCGGTGACCGTGGTGGGCCTGATGACGATGCCCCCCTTCACTTCCGACCCGGAGGACAGCCGCCCCTACTTCGCGCAGCTGCGCGGACTGGCGGAGCGCCACGGCCTGCGCCACCTGTCGATGGGAACCAGCCAGGACTACGTCGTGGCCGCCCAGGAGGGGGCGACGATCGTGCGCCTGGGGACGAGCCTGTTTGAGCGACACCGACCGAGCGCGTCATAATCACGGGCAGGGAATCGCCTCAAATGGGCGAACCCTGCAAACGCACATGGCCTTTCGAGACAGCTGGCACCGAACCCTCGTCTACTTCGGCCTCGCCGAGGATGACGCCTACGAAGAGGAGGACCTCGAGCCCTACAACGAGCACGAGGCCGAGCTCCAGGACAGCTACCGGGAGCGCCCCAACGTCCGCAAGCTGAGCGCGCGGCGACGGCGCGACGAGTTCGACGACATCTTCGCCGACGACGCCGGCACGAACGAGCGGCGCACGACCTCGCTGCGGCCGGTGGGCGGCAGCCGGACCGCGAACGGGCGCGGCGGCGGCGGCGGCGACGTCCAGGTCCACTTCGTGGCGCCCAAGAGCTTCAACGACGTCCAGAACGTCGCCGACAAGTTCAAGGACACGATCCCGGTCATCCTCAACCTCCAGGGCACCGACACCGATCTGTCCAAACGGCTCATCGACTTCTCCTCCGGACTCACCTACGCGCTCGGCGGCGGGATCCAGCGGATCGCCGACAAGGTGTTCCTGCTCACTCCGCGCAACGTCGAGGTCTCCGCCGAGGAGCGCGCCCGGCTGGTGGAGAAGGGCTTCTTCAACCAGTCCTGATCGCGCGTCGCCGGCCCCGGCGGGGAGGGGCGGCGGGCCGGTCGCCCGGCGCAGGTAGATTTCAGCGGATGCGAGTAGGTCTCATCGGAGCCGGCAACATGGCGCGCGCCATGGCGCGCGGCTGGGGCGACCCGGTGCTGTGCTCGGACTCCGGCTCCGGGCGGGCCCAGGCGCTGGCCGGCGAGCTGGGCGGGCGGGCGGCCAGCAACGCCGAGGTTGCCGCCGAGTCCGATCTGGTCGTCCTCTGCCACAAGCCCTACCAGTTCGCGGAGATCGCGGCGGAGATCGGTGACAGGGTCAGAGCGGTCGCCTCCGTGCTCGGCGGAGTCGACAACGTGAGGCTGTCGCGGGGCTACAGAGGCGTTCCCGTGTTCCGGCTCATCCCCAACACACCGGTCGAGGTCCGCCGGGGAGTGACCGTCTACGCCCCGCATCCCGAGCAGCCCGATTACGAGATCGACCGAACGCTCGAGCGTCAGGTGCTCGCCCTGTTCGAACGGCTGGGCGCGGTCGTCACCGTCGAGGAGCGACTCCTGGGCATCGCCACCGGAGTATCGAGCGTCGGCCCCGCCTATCAGGCCCTCCTGGTCGAGGCCCAGGTCGACGCTGCCGTGCGCCACGGCATCAAGCCCGCCGTCGCCGCGCAGCTCGTGGCCGAGACGATGTCCGGCACGGCGGAGCTGCTCAGGACCCGCGGCTACGACACCCTGGCGGTCCGGCGCGAGGTCACCTCGCCGGCCGGCTCCACGGCGCGGGGCCTGGATGCCCTCGAGCGCGCCGGGATCCGCGCGGCGTTCTCGGACGCCATGGACCGCGTGCTGGAGGTGGCGTCCTGATGCTCATCGAGGCAATCACGCGTAGCAACGTCGCCAACTACGTCAGCGCGCTCTTCCGCGTCTACATCGTCCTCATCTTCCTCTACATCCTGCTCAACCTGTTGTTCTCCTTCGGGATGCGGCTGCCCTACTCGCGCTGGAGCGACGTGCTGCTCAACTTCCTGCGCGACGTCTCCGAGCCCTACCTGCGCGTGTTCCGCAAGTTCATCCCGCCCCTCGGCGCCTTCGACCTCTCTCCGATGATCGCGATCATCGTCCTCTACATCGTCCAGTCGCTGGTCGTCAATGCCATCCGCGGCTGAGCAGATCGCGGCGCCCATGGCCAACCGCGCGGCGGTCAAGTCGACACGGGCCCAGCGAGCGCTCGCCTGCGGCCGCGTGGCCGCAGTCATCGCGGTGGTGCTCATCGCCGACCGGGTGACCAAGCACGCCGTGGTCGCCGGCATCCCGGTGGGCGCCACCCACAAGTTCCTTCCCGCGGTCAACCTCGTTCACATCCACAACAGCGGCGTGGCCTTCGGGTTCTTCGCGGGAGGCGGGGCCCTGGTGCTGGTGCTGACACTGGCGGCGCTCAGCGCCCTCGTCGTCTACTTCCTCATGCGCCCCACCCGCCGCGGCCTGTGGCTGCCCACCGGGCTGCTGCTGGGGGGCGCCGTGGGCAACCTCATCGACCGGCTCGCCCAGGGCTACGTCACCGACTTCATCAAGCTCCCAGCGTGGCCCGCCTTCAACATCTCCGACATGGCGATCACGTTCGGGGTGCTGAGCCTGCTCTACGTGCTGGAGGGCGCCCCCTCCCGGCGCCAGGGGTGAGCGACGCTCCGCTGACGCTGCCCGTGCCGGAGACGGCCGCCGGAATGCGCCTGGACCGCTTCCTGTCCGGACCGCTGGGGTCGCGGGCCCGGGCGCAGGCGCTCATCGACGGTGGGCACGTCCTCGTGAACGACCGCGCTCGGCCCAAGCGCCACGTCCTGGCCGCCGGGGAGGTGATCGTGGTGCGGGGCGGCGACTCCCCGCCACCGGCAGCCCCCGCTCCCGGGGTGCGCTTCGAGGTGGTCTACGAGGACGACCACCTCCTCGTCGTCGACAAACCGGCGGGGCTCGTGGTGCATCCGGCCCGGGGACATCGCACCGGCACGCTGGCTCAGGCCCTGGCCGGGCGCGCGGCCGGGGGCGAGGACCCCTATCGCGCGGGAATCGTCCATCGGCTGGACCGCGACACCTCGGGCCTGCTCGTCGTGGCCAAGTCAGACGAGGTGCACCGCTCGCTCAAGGCGCTGCTGGCGGCCAGGCAGCTCCACCGGGAGTACCTCACCCTCGTCGACGGGCGCCCGCCGGCCCGCACGGGCATGGTCGACGCGCCGATCGGGCGTCACCGCCACGACCGGGTCCTCATGTCCATCGACACAGACGAGCCGCGTGACGCGCGCACGCACTTCGAGATCGAGCGCATGCTTCCGGGGGCCACGCTGTTGCGCGTCGTCCTCGACACCGGCCGCACGCATCAGATCCGCGTGCACATGGCGGCCATCGGGCACCCGGTATGCGGCGATCGGCAATACGGCACCGCCGGCGAGTACGGGCTGGAGCGGCAGTTCCTGCACGCCGCCCGGCTCGCCTTCGTCCATCCCGTGACGGGCGAGCAGATCGACTCAAGGTCCACGCTGCCTGCGGATCTGACAGCCGCACTGGCCCGCGCACAGGACGGCGAGAAATGAACGGCGGGGCGGCCCGTCCAAAGCCGCCCCGCCGTATGTTGCTGGCGAACCGACCACCGGAGGTAGGGGAAGGGAGGTTCGGTTCGCGCTACGCGCCGTCGTGGTGGTAGGGGGACGACGGCTCGCTGACCCCTTCAACGACCGCCACCACAAAAACTTGCGTAGACTCGAACGAAATTCATTTCGACCCCGTCGATCGCGGATCGCGACCCTCCCTCGGCACCGTCCGGGGGCGCACGTTCGTCCGGCGGGCAGCAGTCCAAAACGACAAAAGGGAGCAGTACATTGGCTGATATCGGCATCAAGGAGCTGCTGGAGGCCGGCGTCCACTTCGGCCACCAGACGCGACGCTGGAACCCCAAGATGCGCCGCTTCATCTTCGGAGAGCGCGACGGCATCTACATCATCGACCTGCTGCAGACCGAGGCGCTGCTCGAGAACGCGCGCCGGTTTGCCGCCGACCTGTCGCGCCGGGGCGGGACGGTCCTGTTCGTGGGCACCAAGAAGCAGGCGCGCGACGCCATCAAGGAGATCGCCGACTCGGCGGAGATGCCGTACGTGAACCACCGGTGGCTGGGTGGCCTGCTGACCAACTTCCAGACCATCTCGCTGCGCATCAGGCGCCTGCACGACCTCGAGCGTTACGAGACGGAAGGCCAGCTTCAGCTCCTGCCCACCCGCGAGCGCATGGCGGCTCAGGCCGACCTGGAGAAGCTCCGCGCGAACCTCGGCGGGGTCAAGAACATGCAGCGTGTCCCCGACGCCGTATTCGTCATCGATCTGAAGACCGAGGCGATCGCCGTGCGCGAGGCGCAGCGGCTGCGGATCCCGATCATCGGGCTCGTCGACACCAACTGCGACCCAGATGGAATCGAGTTCGTCATCCCGGGCAACGACGACGCCATCCGCTCCTGCGCCGCGATCACCCGCGCGATCGGCGACGTGGTGGCTCAGGGCCATGGCGTCTTCCGCGCCGAGGAGGAGCGCGCCCGCCTCGAGCGCGAGCGCCAAGAGGCCGAGGAGCGCGCTCGTCGCGAGGCCGAGGAGCAGGCGCGCCGCGAGGCCGAGGAGCGGGCCCGCGCCGAGGAGCAGGCGCGGCGCGAGGCCGAGCAGCAGGCGGCCCGTGATGCCGAGCAGCAGGCCGCGGCGGCGGCCGCCGCCGCTGAAGCTGCGACGGCGAGCGAGGCCGCGCCCACTCCGGCAGCTCCGCAGGCCGGCGCCGAGGCCGCCCAGACCGCGCCGCCCGCCGCGGACTCCGCGCCCGCCGAGGCACCGACCCCGGCCGCGCCGCAGGCCGGCGCTGCCGCTCAGCCGGCACCCGCTGAGGCACCGGCACCGGCTGAGACCCCGGCACCGGCACCGGCCGAGACCCCGGCACCGGCACCGGCCGAGACCCCGGCACCGGCCGAGGCACCGGCACAGACTCAGGCACCGGCTGAGCCCGCCGGCGCCGAGGCCGCGCCCGAGCCCCCGGCCGCCCCGCCCGAGCCCGAGCTGGCAGCGCCCGAGCCTCCGTCCACGCCCGAGGCGCCCGCCGCCGCGGCCGCGTCCACGGAGGGCCCCGGGGCCGAGGCGGCAGGCGCCGAGGCGGCGTCGGCCGAGGACCCGGCCGCGACCGGCGATTCAGAGGGCCAGTCATGAGCGCGGTCTCCGCCAAGGATGTCAAGGAGCTGCGCGACCGGACGGGAGCGGGCATGCTCGCCTGCCGCGATGCCCTGACCGAGGCCGGCGGCGACATCGAGAAAGCGGTGGAGATCCTGCGCGCCAAGGGCGAGGCGCAGGCCGCCAAGCGTTCCGGCGCCGAGGCCCGCGAGGGCGTGGTTCAGAGCTACATTCACGCCAACAACAAGATCGGCGCGCTGGTCGAGGTCGACTGCCAGACCGACTTCGTGGCTCGCAACGAGAAGTTCGTCGAGTTCGCGCGCGACGTGGCGCTGCATGTCGCCGCCGCGCCCGGCGTGGTCGCCATCACCGACGACGAGGTGCCCGCCGAGGATCGCGACCGGGAGGTCCGGATCGCCACCGAGCAGGCGGCCGACCGGCCCGAGAACGTGCGCGAGCGCGTCGTCCAGGGCAAGCTCGACAAGTGGCTCGACGAGGTCGTCCTGCTGCGCCAGAAGCATGTCAACGAGGACAAGCACGACGGCAAGACGATCGAGGAGCTGCGCGCCGGGCTGTCGGCCGAGACCCGGGAGAACATCGTCATCCGCCGCTTCGCCCGGTTCAACGTCGGCGGCTGAGGTAGTGTCCGCCCGGTGGTTCGTGATGTATCTGCGGATCGGGCCAGACGGTCGCCCGAGCGGAGGGCTTTGAGATGAGCGAATCGGAGATGATCGACGAGCTTCTGGCCGACGGCCGCGAGCGGATGGCCAAGTCGGTCGAGGCGATGCGTCACGAGTTCGGATCAGTCCGGACCGGCCGCGCCAGCCCGGCTCTGCTGGACCGCATCTCCGTGGACTACTACGGTGCCTCCACGCCGCTGAAGCAGTTGGCCACGGTGAGCGCGCCCGAGGCCCGCATGCTGACGATCCAGCCCTACGACAGGAGCTCGATCAAGGCGATCGAGCGCGCGATCCTCGAGTCCGACGTCGGTCTGACGCCCGGCAACGACGGCAATCTCATCCGCCTGAGCGTGCCCGAGCTGACCGAGGAGCGCCGCAAGCAACTGGTGAAGGTGGTGCGTCAGATCGCCGAGGAGGGCCGCGTCGCCATCCGCAACATCCGGCGCGACATCATGCACGACCTGCGCGAGCTCAAGGAGGCCGGCGAGGCCGGTTCTGACGACGAGCACCGCGCGGAGGTGGAGCTCCAGAAGCTGACCGATGCGCGCATCGCTGAGCTCGACGAGCTTCTCAAGCACAAGGAAGAAGACATCCTCGAGGTGTGAGCACCATGGTCACCGGACAGGAGGAGACGGCCGAGCCTTCGCAGTCCGGCGCCCCGGTCAGCCAGGCTCGATACGTCGCAATCATCACCGACGGCAACGGTCGCTGGGCCCAGCAGCGTGGCCTTCCGGTCATCGCGGGACATGAGGCGGGCGCCGACGTCGTCAAGGCCCGTCTGCGCGATGCCGCGGCGCTGGGCATCCGCGAGCTGACCGTGTACTCGTTCTCCACCGAGAACTGGTCGCGTGCCGACGAGGAGGTGGCCGCCCTGATGGAGATGTTCGGCCGGCGCATCGAGCTCGAGACCCCCGAGCTGCACGCCGAGGGCGTACGGATGCGCTTCCTGGGCCGCCGCAGCGCACCGGTGGCCCCCGCGCTGGTGAAGCGCATGGAGTGGGCCGAGCAGCTCACCGCCGCCAATGACCGCATCACCCTGTTCGTCGCCTTCAACTACGGCGGGCGGGCGGAGATCGTCGACGCGGCGCGAACCTTTACGGGGACCACCGAGGACGAGTTCCGCCGACACCTGTACGCGCCCGACATGCACGATCCCGACCTCGTCATCAGAACCAGCGGAGAGCGCCGCATCTCCAACTACCTCATCTGGCAGACCGCCTACTCCGAGTTCGTCTTTCGCGACGAGCTGTGGCCCGACTTCTCGCGCGAGGCCTTCGAGCAGTCGCTGGACGACTTCGCGGCGCGACGACGGCGCTTCGGGGGTCGCTGATGCCGCCGGCGTCACGCTCCCGAGGACGGCCGCCTCGCGACAGGCCGCCCGCCCGCGGCTCGCGCGGCACCTCACGTCGAGCCTCCGCCGCCTCGCGCCGCGAGCGCCCTGAGCGGCGCAGGTCCGACCTGCTGGCCCGCGTGCTCATCGCCGTGCCCGCGGCGGTGGTCGCGATCGTGTTCGTGGACCTCGGCGGGGCGGCGTGGGCGCTGTTCATGATCGCCATCAGCTGGGTGTGCCTGCACGAGCTCTATCGGATGCTGCCGCGATGGCGCCCGGCGCCGGCGGTCGGCTTCGCGGCGGCCGCGGCGATGGTGCTGGCGGCGGAGTCGGGATCCGTGCGCGGCGTCCTGGAGGTCGCCGTGGTGGCGATCCCGGTCGCCTTCCTGGCCGTCGTGCTACGGGGCGGAAGCGGCACGCCGACGGTGTCGATCGCCGGAACGCTGCTCGGCATCTACTGGCTGGGCCTGGCCTTCGCCCACGCCGTCCTGCTGCGGCGGCTGGATCACGGCGGCGGGATCCTCATCGACATTCTCGTCGGCACCTTCCTCGGCGACACCGCTGCCTATGTCGGCGGCCGGCTGTTCGGGCGGCGGCCCCTCGCACCGGCCATCTCGCCCAAGAAGACCTGGGAGGGTCTGTTCTGCGGGATGCTGATCGCGATCCTGAGCGTGTTCGTCGCGGGGCTCAACCAGCCCTGGCTGACCCAGGGCGATGCGCTGCTGCTGGGCGTCACCGTGGCGGTCCTGGGACCGATCGGTGACCTCTTCGAGTCGCTGGTCAAGCGCGACGCCGGCATCAAGGACGCCGGGAACCTCTTCGGTGCCCACGGGGGGGCCCTGGACCGCCTGGACGCGGTGATCTTCACCGTGGTGGCGGGCTACTACGTCTGGGTCTCGGTAGGGCACTGACGGCGCCTACAATCGGCCGCGTGGCGCGCCGGCTCGTCATCCTGGGGTCCACCGGCTCGATCGGGGTTCAGGCCCTGGACGTCGTCTCTCGCAGCGCCGAGGACGAGCTCGAGGTGGTCGGACTGAGCGCCGGCAGCGGCTGGGAGGAGCTGGTGGGCCAGGCCCGCGCTCACGGCGTGCGGCGGGTCGCGCTGGCCGACCGCGACGCCGCCGCCCTGGCCGCGGAGGCCTGGACCGACGGCGAGGTCCTCGCGGGACCGGACGGCCTCGTCCAGCTCATCACCGAGGCCGGCTGCGACCTCGTGCTCAACGGAATCGTCGGCTCCGCCGGGCTCGTGCCCACGGTGGCCGCGCTGGCCGAGGGCATCGACCTGGCGCTGGCCAACAAGGAGTCGCTGGTGGTGGGCGGCGAGCTGGTCACGGCGCTCTCGCAGGCGACGGGGGCGGCGATCATCCCGGTCGATTCAGAGCATTCGGCGCTGCATCAGCTTCTCGCCGCCGAGCGCCCCGGCACCGTGCTCAAGCTCATCCTCACGGCGTCCGGCGGCCCCTTCCGCGGGCGCAAGGCCGCCGAGCTTCAGTCGGTCACCGTCGCGGAGGCGCTCGCCCACCCCACCTGGTCGATGGGCGGGAAGATCACGATCGACTCGGCGACGCTGATGAACAAGGGCCTGGAGCTGATCGAGGCCCACCACCTGTTCGGGACGCCCTATCAGGACATCGAGGTGGTGGTGCATCCCCAGTCGATCGTGCACAGCCTCATCCAGCTGTGCGACGGCGCCACCCTGGCCCACCTGGGCTATCCGGACATGCGGGTCCCGATCTCCTATGGCCTGCACTACCCCGAGCGCGCCGACGTGCCCGTCCGGCCGCTGGACCTGGCCGAGCTGGGCGCGTTGACCTTCGAGCCGCCCGACACCGCCACCTTCGCCTGCCTGCGGCTCGCGCGCGAGGCCGGGATCGCCTCGGGGACCGCGCCGTGCACCCTGAACGCCGCCAACGAGATCGCCGTGCACGCCTTCCTCAACGGGCGGCTGCGCTTCCTGCAGATCGCCGAGGTCATCGAGGAGACGCTCAACCGGCTGCCCGAGCAGCCCGTGCACTCCTTCGACGCGCTGGCCCAGGCCGACGCGCAGGCGCGGCGGACCGCTGCCGAGCTCGTCGAGGCCCACGCCCCCGCGTAGCGCCTTCATCGCCTCTTAGACGCGCCTGGCACACTCAGACGCGCGCGCATGTCGTACGTCCTGGCATTCCTCGGCTTCGCCGTTCTCATCTTCCTGCACGAGGCCGGCCACTTCGTGGCGGCCAAGGCGGTGGGCATGCGTGTGGAGCGGTTCTCGCTGTTCTTCGGGCCGATGCCGATCAAGCGCAAATGGGGGGAGACCGAGTACGGCATCGGGGTGATCCCGCTCGGCGGCTACGTCCGGATCACGGGGATGAACCCCAACGAGGAGCTGGCGCCGGAGATCGCCCCGCGCGCCTACTACAACCAGGCGGTCTGGAAGCGCGTCGTGACCATCCTGGCCGGGCCCGTGGTCAACATCGTCATCGCCTTCGCCATCGCCTGGGCGCTGCTCTACTCCCAGGGACAGCAGGTCGTCGTCCCGGTCAAGCAGGTCGCCGAGGTGGTCAAGGGGACTCCCGCGGCCAGTTTCATGAAGCCGGGCGACCGAGTCGTCTCCATCGACGGCGTCAGCGGATCGCCGTCTGCGCTGCGCACCCAGATCCTGTCGCACCGCTGCGCCGCCGGCCAGGCCGACGGCTGTAGCGCGGCCACGCCGGTCACCGTCGTGCTCCGCCGCAACGGCCGGCTGCTCACCTTCCACGTCCGGCCCAAGCAGGTCTCCGGCCACCCCGAGCTGGGCTTTGACTTCGGCAGCCGGGTGACGGGCACCGTATATCCCAGCGTGACGGGGGCGGCGGGCACCGCGGTGTCGCGCCTGTGGTACGTGACCACCCAGACGGTGTCAACGATCGGGCGGATCTTCGAGCCCAAGGAGCGCAAGCAGCTCAACAGCGTGGTCGGCGGCTACACCGTCACCGAGCAGGCGTTCGCCAGCAGCGCAACGCTGGCTCTCCAGGTACTCGCGCTCATCTCGCTCTCGCTGGGAGTCATCAACCTGTTCCCGTTCCTGCCGCTGGACGGCGGGCACATCTTCTGGGCCGTCGCCGAGAAGGTGCGCGGCCGCCGCATCCCCTTCAGCGTGATGGAGCGCGCCAGCGTGGTCGGTTTCGCTCTGATCATCCTGCTGTTCGTCATCGGCCTGTCCAACGACATCTCCACGCTCAGCGGGCCCGGGTTCAACATCCACTGAGCCGACGTGAGCTGCGGTAGCGTTACCGCGACGCCGGACCAGCGACGGGACGAGGAGGAATGATGGACAGCAGCACCACGACGGCGGCGGCCCAGAGCGCCGTCGAGGCCGCGACGGTGGCCGAGGCGCTGCGCCGCACCGCGGCAAACCACGCCGATCTCGTCGCCGTGCGCACCCCCGACGACACCGTCTCGCTGACCTGGGGGGAGCTGCTGGAGCGGGTCGACGCCCTGGCCGGCGGCCTGGCCAGGCTCGGTGTCGGCCGGGGCGAGTGCGTGGCGCTCATGCTGACCAACCGGCCCGAGTTCCACATCGCCGATCTGGCGACGCTGACGCTCGGCGCGACGCCGTTCTCGATCTACGTCACCTACCCCGCTGCTGAGATCGAGTACCTCATCCGGGACTCGGGCGCCCGGGTCGCCATCGTCGAGCAGGCCTTCCTGCCGGCGATGCTCGACGCACAGCGCAATCTGCCCGAGCTCGACCACGTCATCGTCGTGGACGGGGAGTCGCCTGCCGGCGTGCTGGCGCTCACCGAGGTGGAGGGGTCCGATCCCGGCTTTGACGGCGCCGCCTCAGCGGCCGCGGTATCGCCCGACGACTTCGTGACGCTCATCTACACCTCGGGGACCACCGGCCATCCCAAGGGCGTCCAGCTCACCCACAGGGCGATCACGTTCACCGCCCAGGCGGTCCAGGAGGTGATCACCTTCCCCGAGGGCTCTCGCGTGATCTCCTGGCTGCCGGCGGCGCACATCGCCGAGCGGATGGCCCACCACTACATCCCGGTCATGTACGCGGGCAGCGTCACGTGCGCCCCGAACCCGCGCGAGGTGCTGTCCTACCTGCCCCAGGTTCGGCCCAACTGGTTCTTCGCTGTGCCGCGGATCTGGGAGAAGCTCAAGGCCGGACTGGAGGCGATGCAGGCCGCCCAGCCCGAGGAGCAGCGCCGTCCCGTGGAGCAGGCGCTGGCGGCGGCCACCGAGCGCGTACGCCTGCGCCAGCGGGGCAAGCCGGTCCCGCCCGAGCTCGAGGCCCAGGTCGCCCGCGCCGACGAGGAGCTCTTCTCCAAGCTGCGCCAGATGCTCGGACTGGACCAGCTCGTCGCCGTCAACGTCGGCGCCGCGCCGACCCCGGTCGACGTCGTCGAGTTCTTCCACGCCATCGGGGTCGAGCTGGCCGAGTTGTGGGGCATGTCTGAGACATGCGGGACGGGGACCTGCAACCGGCCGGGCCAGGTCAAGATCGGCAGCGTGGGTCCCGCTTCCCCGGGCGTCGAGCTCAAGCTGGCCGACGACGGCGAGGTGCTCTGCCGCGGCGAGTTCCTGATGAGCGGCTACCGCAACGAGCCCGACAAGACGGCCGAGGCGATCGACGCCGAGGGCTGGCTGCACACCGGCGACATCGGCACGATCGACGACGACGGCTTCCTGACCATCGTCGACCGCAAGAAGGAGATCATCATCAGCGCCGGGGGCAAGAACATGTCGCCGGCCAACATCGAGGCCGCCGTCAAGTCGGGCAGCCCGCTCATCGGCCAGGCGTGCTGCATTGGGGACGGCCGCCCCTATAACACCGCCCTGATCGTGCTCGACGCCGACTTCGCGCCGCAATGGGCCAAGCAGAACGGGCTGGGCGAGCGCTCGCTGGAGGAGCTGGCCTCAGAGCCGGCGATGGCCCACGCCGTCCAGGCGGGCATCGACGCCGCCAACGCGCGGCTGTCGCGAGTGGAGCAGATCAAGAAGTTCACCATCGTCCGCGGCGACTGGCTGCCCGGCGGTGACGAGCTGACGCCCACGATCAAGCTCAAGCGCAAGCCGATCGCGGAAAAGTACGCGGACGTGATCGACCAGATGTACCAGTAACGATCAGCCCACCGCCCGGAAGACGACCACCTCCGAGAAGCCGGTCCCATCCGCCTGGTAGGCGTAGCAGCCGCCCGAGGGGATCCGGGTGCTGGTGACCCACGCGCGTCCGTTGCCGGCCACCGGGGGCGCGGCTCGGCCCGCGTCGAGCAGCTGGAGCTCGTCATACGGCGTGGCCGAGGTCCCAAAGCCGATCGCGCCCCCGTCCAGGCTCGCGCCCCGGATCAGCACCGGGCCGGTGTAGGAGCCCGCGGCGACCCACGTGACCTGCGCGGCCAGCCACGGGCTACCGGCGACGCGGTGAAAACCCACGCCGGCGCTGAGCTCGCGCGGCGATACCGGGCCGCCGACGTTAACGGTGATCGGGCATGGCCCCCCGTCCGTGGCCGGGAGGTGCAGCGGCCGCCGCAGCGCCGCGGGGACCGAGCCGGTGCATCTGCCGTGGCAGGCCTCGTAGGTCCCGTAGCCGCGTGTGGGCTCCAGACGCGCCGAAGCCGCGGTGGATGTCGGCGACGTGCCCGACGCCCGTGCGCTCGTGCCGGTGTCGGTGTCGATGTCGGCGTCAGTCGTGGAGGAGGAGGCGCCAACCGGGAGCGTCCCGGCGGTGGAGGAGCTCGACGTCCCGCGGCCGCAGCCCGCCAGCGAGAGCACCGCGAGCAGCGCCGCGGGCGCGACCAATCGTGCGCGCACGGCTACGTCAGATGTGCGGCGCGGATGGAGCGACTGACCAGCTCCACCGGGTGGTGGATCGGCAGCGGGCAGCCCAGCTGCCGGAGGTGCAGGTCCAGTTGCGCTGTGCAGCCCGGATTCCCGGCGGCGATGGCCTGCGCCCCGGTCTCGATCAGGTGGCGGGCCTTGCGCTCGCCCAGCTCCGCGGCGGCGTCGGGCTGAACGAGGTTGTAGATCCCGGCCGAGCCGCAGCAGATCTCACGCTCGGTGCCCACCTCGACGAGCTCGAGCTGCGGGATCCCGCGCAACAGCTCGCGCGGTGCGCTGCGCACGCCCTGGGCGTGAGCCAGGTGGCAGGCATCGTGGTAGGCCACGCGCAGCGGCACCGGCCCGCGGGGCGCGCGGGGCTCGGCAGCCAGCAGCTCCGTGACGTCGAGCACCTTTTCCGAGAAGGCGCGGGCCTCGGGGGTGCCGACCAGCTCGCCGTACTCCTTCATGGCCGATCCGCACCCGGCGGCGTTGACGATGACATGGTCAACGCCGGTCTGTTCGAAGGCCGCGATCGTTTCCTGGGCGCGGCGCACCGCGGAGGGCTCCTCGCCGCTGTGAAACTCAAGCGCCCCGCAGCAGTCGGGCAGCGTCGGGGCCACCACCTCAAAGCCCTCCGCGCTCAGCGCGTGGACGGTGGCGCGGTGGACACCGGGGTAGAAGACACGCTGCACGCAGCCCAGTAGCAGGCCGACGCGGCCCCGCTGCGTGCCCATCGCCGGCGTCAGCTCCGGCACTCTGGCCTTGGCAGCGCGTCCGGAGGGGGGCTGCGGCGCCACCTTGGCAACGGCGGCGAGGCGCTCGGGCAGGCCCCGCTCCACCCCGAGCCGGCGACCGGCGGCCAGCATGGGGGCCAGGACACGCAGCCGTTTGGGGTGCGGAAGAGTCTCGAACAGCAGCCGCCGCAGCGCGCGCTCGGCCGGCGGGCGGCGATGGTGGCGCTCCACCTGCGGGCGGACACGCTCGATGAGCCGGTCATAGCGCACACCGGAGGGGCAGGCCGTGACGCACGCCATGCATCCGAGGCAGCGGTCGAAGTGAGTGACCATCTCGTCTGACAGCGTCTCGGCGGCGTTCAGCCCGTCGTTGGCGAGCACGATCCGCCCTCGCGGCGAGTCGGCCTCGGCTCCCCACAGCACGTAGGTGGGGCAGGTCTCCAGGCAGAAGCCGCAGTGGACGCAGTCATCGATGACGTCCTGCTGGGGCGGGCGGTGCCCATCAAAGGCGGTCATCAGATCCCACCCACGAACAGACCCGGGTTGCAGGTGCCGCTGGGGTCAAAGCGCTGCTTGAGGCGTCGCATGAGCTCGAGCCCGGGACCCGGCTCTGCCCGCCACGGGTCCTCCGCCGTGCGCAGGGCGGCCGGCGCGTCGAGCAGGACGCTGCGCGCCCCCGCCGGCAGTCGCTCCCGGAGCCGGCCCGCCACCTCGGGAGCGACCTCCACGAAGGTGGACCCGAGCGCCGCCCGGCCGACGAGCGTCGCCTCGCAGGCATGTACGGCGGCGATGACCGCGGCCAGCGCCGTGGTTGGCGCCGACACGCGGACGAGGGCTCGGTCGGCCGAGCGCTGTCCGGCGCGCTGGCGCTCCCAGAGCGGGCCGTCCTCATCGGTGACGTCGGTCTCGGTCAGGCCCGCCTCGGCCATCAGCGCCGCGGCCCGCCGGGCTCGGCGCGTCGCCTCCTGGCCCGTGCAGCGCGCCAGCAGGCCGCCCCGGCCGCCCCTCCAGGCAACGTCGAGGGCCTCGAACTCGAGTGGAGCGGCGGAGAGCGCGACGGCAGCGCTGGTGAGCACGTCCGGGTCGGAGGCGGAGCCCAGCGCGGTCACGCTCGTCTGGTGCAGCGGGTGCAGCCGCACGTTGACCGAGAGAATGAGGCCGAGGGTGCCGAAGGCGCCGCTGAACAGCTTGGCCAGGTCGTAGCCGGCGACGTTCTTGATGACCTTGCCGCCCGCGCGCGCGATCGTCCCATCGCTGAGCGCCACGGTGACGCCCACGACGAGGTCACGAGGAGCGCCGTAGCGATGGCGGAGCGGCCCCGAGTCAGCGGTGGCCACGACCCCACCGATCGTCGGCCCGGGGGCGCCGTCGGCGCCCTGCAGCGGCGGATCGAGCGCCAGCATCTGGCCCGCGTCGGCGAACGTGCGCTGAGCCAGCTCCAGGGGGACGCCGGCCTGGAGGGTGGCGGTGAGGTCGCCGGCGTCGTGCGCCACCACCTCGTCCAGCCGAGTCGTATGCAGCTCCATGTCGGCGGCCACCTCGGCGCCCCAGCCGAGCTTGGTCCCGGCGCCGGCGATGCGCACGGTGCGGCCCTCCTCGGCTGCGGCGGCCAGCGCCGCGGCGGCGTCCTCGAAGGTCTGCGGCGCGAGGCTGCTCGCGGTGGCCATGGCTAGAACCGCTCCGCCACGCCGGCGCGCTCCAGGGGGTGCTGGCGGTAGGGGCCGGGCACCTCGCCGCACAAGCGCGGGGTGGGCATCACCTTGCCGGGATTGGCCAGCGCATGGGGATCGAAGGCACAGCGCAGGCGCTGGAAGGCGTCGAGGTCGGACTCCGAGAACATCGACGGCATGTAGGCCTTCTTGTCCACACCCACGCCGTGCTCTCCGGTGATCGAGCCGCCGGCGTCGACGCACGCCTTGATGATGAGCCCGGCAAGCTCCTCGGCGCGGGCGGCCTCGCCCTCCACGCTCGAGTCGTAGCAGACCAGGGGGTGCAGGTTGCCGTCCCCGGCGTGGAACACGTTGGCCACGCGCAGGTCATAGTCACCGGCCAGGGTGTCGATCTGGCGCAGGACCTCGGACAGCCGTGTGCGCGGGATCACTCCATCCTGGACGTAGTAGGCGGGCGCGACCCGTCCCATCGAGGCGAACGCGGCCTTGCGTGTGCGCCAGATGAGGTCGCGCTCGGCGTCGGATTGGGCGATGCGCACGTCCAGCGCACCGGACTGCGCACACAGCTCGGTGAGGCGCTCCAGGCCGACCAGGCACTCCTCGCGCGGCCCGTCGAGCTCGATGATGAGCGCCGCACCCGCATCGAGCCGGTAGCCCGCGCCGGTGGACTGCTCGGCGGCCTCGATCGACAGCCGGTCCATCATCTCGATCGCGCCGGGCACGATACCCGCGTCCACGATCGCGGTCACGGCGTCGCCGGCGGCGCTGGTGTCCGCGAAGAAGGCCAGCACCGTGCTCACGCTCTCGGGCGCCGGGATGACACGGAGCATGATCTTCGTGGCCACCCCGAGCGTGCCCTCTGACCCGACGAAGGCTCCGAGCAGGTCGTAACCCGGGTCATCGCGACTGAGCGTCGCCACGGTCCCGTCCGAGAGCACGACCTCGAGCCCGACGACATAGTTGGTGGTGAAGCCGTACTTGAAGCAGTGCGCCCCGCCGGAGTTCTCCGCGACGTTGCCGCCGATCGAGCAGACGATCTGGCTGGAGGGATCGGGCGGGTAGAAGTGCGTGGGGGAGACCGCCCGGGTCACGCTGACGTTGGTGACCCCGGGCTCGACCACCACGCGGCCGTTCTCCAGATCCACCGAGAGGATCCGCCTTAGCCGGCTGAGCACGATGAGTACGCCCTCGGCCACCGGCAGCGCGCCGCCCGAGAGGCCCGTGCCCGAGCCGCGCGCCACCCAGGGCACCTCGGCCTCGAAGCACGCCCGCACGACCTGGCGCACCTGCTCGGCGGTGCCGGGCAGAACGGCGGCCACGGGCACCTCGCGGTAGTGCAGCAGGCCGTCGGAGCGATAGGTCGCGAGCTCGTGCCGGTGGGTGAGCACGAACTCGCGACCGCAGATCTCCTGAAGCCGGGAGATGAGCGCGGGCGAGCCGGTCGGCATCACCCCCAGTATCGCGCTTTTGCGCCCCGAATGACCCATTGGCGGGATCCGACGAGTGACTGGGCGTGGCTGCGACACCCGCTCGCCGCGATAGTACGTAGTTGTACGTGAGGGCGAGCGGGTGGCGTCAGGCGCGTTCAGACGCCGTCGGAACCGTCAATCAGTGCGCCGTGATCTTGAGGCTGCGGCTGAAGACGGTCTTGCCGAGATCGGTGGGCGGGAGGAACGGATTGCTCGCCGGGTACGTGTAGGCCAGCCGCACCGTGCCGGACTTGGGGAACTTCATCTTGACATCGAAGTAGCCCCCGGAGCCCGTGACGCTCAGCGTCTTGATCGTCTGGCCGTTGAGCTGGATCGACACCGTCTGCGTGCCGGCCCCGTCCTTTGTCATGAACGGCGCGGGTCGGGCGGCACCCCAGATCTCCTCGTTGCTGTTGTGGGAGAACGAGGTGTGCGGCATGTAGAGCGGCAGCCGGAAGGCGTCATAGCTGGCCTTGTGGGCCCCGTTGGAGAACTCCAGGCCGCTGGCGAAGCCGTTGTAGGCCTGGCTCTTGATGGGGAGCGGGTCGGCCAGCAGGTACTGCTCGTAGCTGCCGACGCGGCTCTGCCTCCAGCTCAGGTACTCGGCCCAGTTGATGTAGTAGGCGGCGGTGGCCGGAGAGGGATACCCCTTGTGGGGCGGGTTGGTGATGTAGCCGTACTCGGTGTTGTAGATCTCGAGCCGCTTGTTGGATCCGTAGACGCGATTGGCATGGTCGATCGTCGCCTCCACCTGGGGAATGTCCTCGAACAACGCGTAGTCGACCTTGTTGCCGGACGTGCTCACCGGCGACTGGGCCTTGCCGTAGGGGTGCATCGAGAGGCCCGAGACATTGAACAGGCCAGGGTTCTGGCTTCGGAAACGACGGGTCGCCGATGTGGAGGTGGGGCAGCCGACGGCCTTGGCGTAGCTGCCGCGCAGCGGGCTGAAGCTGTTGTCGACGCAGTAGAGCTGGCGGATGAACAGCAGCGGCCGCGTCTGGCCGTAGTTGCCGGGCAGGCCGCCCGTGGCCTTGGGGAACCGTCCCGGCTCGAAGCCCTGGGCGGCGAACTCGCCGATGACGATCGTGTTGCCGCTGATGTGGTGGGTCGCCTTCAGCGCGTTGTAGCCCTGGTTGACCAGGCTGCGGTAGTACATCGGCGCGGTGAGGATCGTGGAGTCGTTGATGGCCTGGGGGCCGAGGTCCTGCCCGAAGTTGGGCTCGTTGAACAGGGCCCAGAAGTGGACGGCGGGCAGCTTGCCGCCGCCGCTCGCGGGGGTGAACGATCCGCTGTAGCGTTGACCCACGGCCCGCACGAACTGCCCGTAGGCGGCCGCGTTGGGCTTCCAGGCCACAAATGCCGGGTTGACTCCCGGCGCCGCGGGCGCCGCCGAGGCCTCGGCCCAGCGGGGTGCGCCGCCTGACAGCGTCAGGTCCACCGTGAGGCCGTCAGCCGCCGCGGTCCGGATGATCGCGTCAAACGGGGCCCAGTTGCGCTCCGGATAGGCGTTGGGATCGGTGGCGTTGAAGTTCGGCTTCTTCTTCGCGGTCGCATCGGGAGCGACCTGGGACCACGGCACGACGACGCGGACGGCATTGGCGCCGAGCTGCCGGAACTCCTGAAACGCCCCCGAGGCGTTGTTCAGGTCGCTTCCGTCCTGGATGATCACCAGCTGGTTGTGGCTCGCGCTGGCGGTCGCGGGCAGCGACGCGACGGCGGCCATGGCGGCGGCGGCCCCGACGGCGAGACGGCTCCAGCGGCGGACGGAGGCGGTGGGGGCGGGGGGAGATAGGCGCATGGTGTCGATAACAGCTCCAGGCGGACCAAGTTGCGGCCGGGACGGCCGGCGTTCCGCGGTCGAGGGTCAGACGGTCAGGGCAGCGGCCCAGGCTAGCTAAAAGGCATGCGCCGATCACCGGCCCGACATGCCCGTGTTGTGGCGCCGAGGCTAGCGAAGGGTGATGCCCCGAGCTACCCGTGGGATCCCGGAGCTACACTGCCGCCGCATGCTCCTCCAGGCCCGCACGGGCGCCTCCGCGAGGGAGCGACCGGGCCCGGCGCGACGGCCATTGGGAGCCTCCGCCGAGACATGGATCCTCGCCGGACTCATCGTCCTCGCCGCGGTCCTGCGCTTCGGCACGCTCTCCGGCCAGAGCTACTGGCTGGACGAGTCCCAGGCCGCCCACGAGCTCGGTCTGTCCTTCGGCGCGATGCTGCACGCATGGAAGGTGGCGGAGTGGAACCCGCCGCTCTATCTGATCGTCGCCTGGCCCTGGGCCAAGGTGTTCGGGACCGGCGAGGCCGGCCTGCGGTCGCTGTCGGCCCTGCTCGGCGTCGGGCTGGTGCCGCTGCTCTACCTCGCCGGGCGCGAGCTCGTCTCCGGGCGCGCAGGGCTCGTCGCCGCCGCGCTCGGGGCGGTCAACCCGTTCATGATCGACTACTCCCGCGAGGCCCGCGAGTACATGCTGCTCGTGGTCCTGTGCACGGCTTCGCTGCTGTTCTTCGCCCGCGCCTGGCGGAGACGTGACACCCGGGACCTCGGGTGGTGGGCCGTGCTCTCGGCGCTGGCGCTCCTCACGCAGTACTTCGCCGGTTTTCTCGTCGCCGCAGAGGGTCTGCTGCTCGTCTGGCGCCTGCGCAGCCGAGCCAGTGTGGTGGCGCTCGTGGCGCAGGCCGTGGTCCTGGCGCCGCTGATCCCGCACGTCATCCCGCGCTTTTCGCAGCAGGCGGCGTTCATCACCAGCCAGGGGCTGGACACCCGTATCGAGCAGGTCCCCGTCGCCTTCGCCCTCAACACGCTCTTCAAGACCTCGGCGGTGTCCTACGGGTTGCTCGGCGCCGCCGCCCTGGCGGCGATCGTGATCGCGCTGCTGATCATCGGCGCCGATGATCAGCAGCTGCGCGGCGCCGGACTGGCGGCGCTGCTGGCCGGGATCGTGCTGCTCGTCCCGCTCGCCCTGGCCCTCAGCGGGCACGACGATTACATCGCCCGCGGGCTGATGCCGGCGTGGCCGCCTCTGGCCATCGTCGTCGGCGCCGCCTGCACCGCGCCTGGTGCGAAACTTCCCGGCGCGGCTCTCGTTGGCGTGCTCGTGGCCATGTTCGTCTGGGCTCAGATCAAGATCGACAACGACGCCTTCCTGCAACGCCCCGACTGGCGGGGGGTCGCTGCCGCGCTGGGCTCTCACACGGGCACGCGGGCGATCGTGGCCTATGACGGCCAGTTCGCCACCGGCCCGCTGTCGTTCTACATGCCCGGCGTTCCGTGGTCGGGTCCGGGGGAGTCACCGGGGACGGACGCCGGCCCGGTGACGGTCGACGAGCTCGACGTCGTGGGCGACCGCGGTCAGCCGCTGGGGCGGCTGACCGGTGGCGTACGCACGATCTCCGGGCGCGATGTGGACGGCTATCTCGTCTATCGCTTCAAGCTGCCCCGGCCGACGCAGCTGACGCCGTCTCAGATCGATGCACGCGCGCGGGAGCTGCTCCAGTTCGGACCGAGCGTCCCGCCGATGATCCAGCGGACCCCCGCCTAAGCTTGTCGGCGATGAGAGGGAGGACAACGCTCCTTGCCGTCGCCTGCGCGGTGGCCGCCCTGGCCGTGTCGGGCGCCGGCGCGCCGATCGCGCTGGCCGCGGGCGGCAACGCGATCATCAACGACTGCCAGTCGACGGGGAGGCTCTCGCACAACTACACCCTGCAGGAGCTGCGCCACGCCCTGGCGGTCATGCCCGCGTCGGTCAAGCAGTACACCAGCTGCTACGACGTCATCAGCCAGGGCATCCTCACGGTCAGGTCGGGCAAGAAGACGGGTCCCACCGGCGGCTCGGGCGGATCCTTCCTGCCCACACCGGTGATCATCATCCTCGTCGTCCTCATCCTGGCCGCGGTGACCTTCGGCGCCCTCGCCATTCGCCGCCGGCGGACCGGCCCCGACGGGGACGATGCCGCCCCCGGCGGCGGTCAAGGCCCCCCCGGCGGCGGTCAAGATCCGCCCGGCGGCGGTCAGGATCCGCCCGGCGAGGCCAGGCCCCCGGCGTAGCCGTCCGGCCGCTCTACACTCAGGACCATGCCCTCCCAGCGCCAGGTCCGCGTCGGAGACGTGGTCATCGGCGGCGGCGCGCCCGTCGCCGTGCAGACGATGACCAAGACCGAGACCGCCGATCTGACGGCCACCATGGCCCAGATCCGCCGTGTCGCCGAGGCGGGCGCCGACATCGTGCGTGTCGCCGTTCCCCGCGAGCAGGATGCCGAGGCCCTGCGGACGATCGTGCGCGAGTCGCCGATCCCCGTCATCGCCGACATCCACTTCAACCACACCCTGGCGCTCAAGGCGCTCGACGCCGGCGCTCACTGCGTGCGGCTGAACCCGGGCAACATCGGCGGCCCGGAGAAGGTGGCCGAGGTCACCAAACGGGCCACGGAGCTGGCGATCCCGCTGCGCGTCGGGGTGAACTCGGGCTCGCTGCCCAAGCATCTGCGCCAGCTCGAGTACGACAACCCCGTGGAGGCGCTCGTCACCGCCGCGGTGGAGACCGTGGAGCTGATGGAGCGCCTGGACTTCACGAACTTCAAGGTGTCGATGAAATCCACATCGGTGCCGAACACGATCGCGGCCAACCGGCTGCTGTCGCAGCGGATCCCCTACCCGCTGCACCTCGGGGTCACCGAGGCCGGGACGAAGTGGTCGGGCTCGCTGAAGTCCGCGGTCGGGCTGGGCACCCTGCTGGCCGACGGCATCGGCGACACCATCCGGATCTCGCTGTCGACTTTCCACGCCGAGGAGGAGGTCAAGGTCGCCTGGGAGATCCTCAAGGCGCTGAAGCTGCGCGACCGCGGCCCCGTGCTGATCGCCTGCCCCACCTGCGGGCGCCTGCAGTTCGACATGGACACGGTGGTCGCCGAGGTCGAGCGGCGCCTGGAGGCCTATGACGACCCCATCGAGGTCTCGGTGCTGGGGTGCGCGGTCAACGGCATCGGCGAGGCGCGCCACGCCGACTTCGGCATCACGGGCGCCAAGGACGCCGGCGCGATCTACTCCAAGGGCGAGATGCTGCGAAAGGTCCGCACCGAGAACCTCGTCGACGAGCTCTTCGCCGAGATCGACAAGTACTACGCCGCCGGCAAGCGCGTCATCCGCGACGAGCGCGCCGCCGCCGAGGCCGAGCAGTGGCTGGCCGGCGGTTCACCCGGGCCTAGTGTCCCGAGTGGGACACTGACCCCTCCGCCGTTCTCGTGGCCGACGTCGACTACGAGGCGTACTACCGCTCCCGTCCGGGAGTCGACGGTGACCGCGCCGCCCGCTGGCGTGAGCTGAGCGCCGTCATCAAGGCCGACCACATCGGCGCGCTGATGCGCCGGTCCGGCCGGGAGGTGCCGGCGGCCATGCTCGAGGTCGGCTGCGGCGACGGCGCGGTCCTCTCGGCGATGCGCCGCCACGCCCCTGGGGCCCGGCTGGTCGGCGCCGAGATCTCGCACACCGCCGCCGATCTTGCCCGCCGGCGCCGGGAGATCGCCGAGGTCCACACCTTTGACGCCGGCGCACGGCTCCCGTTCGACGACGGCGCGTTCGGACTGGTGTTCGCCACCCACGTGCTCGAACACGTCGACGATCCGCTGGCCTCACTGCGCGAGCTGGCGCGGGTCTCGGGCGCGCTGGTCTGCGTCGAGGTGCCGCTGGAGGCCAACATTGCCGCCCGGCGCGGCCGGGCGGTGTCGCGGTCGACGGCCGTCGGTCACGTGCAGCGCTTCAGCCGCGCCGACGTGCGAGCGCTCATCGCCGGCGCGGGCCTGACCCGGCTGGCCGATCTGGTGGATCCGCTCCCGCGCTCGGTGCGCGTGTTCCAGGATGGCCCGGCACTCGGCACGGCGAAGTGGGCGGTCAGGTCACTGCTGGCGCTCCCGCCGGGGCTCGGCGAGCGCGTGATGACCGTCCACTACGCCGCGCTGGCGTCCTGCTGATCCGCCCTACGAGATCTCGTCGAAGGCGGCGGCGACGGCGGGCCAGTTGACCACGTCCC
>DASXJW010000055.1:0-9190 GCA_036497165.1 Solirubrobacteraceae bacterium | reverse complement strand
CCATGCGCGGTGAGAAGCCCAAGCTCACCAAGCTGTCCCCGGAATGGACGCTGAGCGACGTGGCCGGGCACGCGGTGGACTTCTGGCTCACCACCGAGGACCTGCCCAAGCCAGAGAACCGGGTCACGACCGACGCCGACGGCAACGTCCACCTGGCATATGAGATCACCAACAACGACGAGGCCTTCCGCCTGTATGGCGAGCTAAGGAAGATCTTGAACCACACCGGAATGGCCGAGCATCACGTGCTGCGCAAGAACTTCTACATGGACATGGACATCCCGGTCGCCGGCTGCGCCCACCAGGCCGGCACCTGCCGGTTCGGCACCGACCCGGCGACGTCCGTGCTCAACGCCGACTGCAGGGCGCACGAGGTCGACAACCTCTACGTCGTCGACACCGGCTTCTTCCCCAGCATCGGCGCGGTCAACCCCGCGCTCACCGCGATGGCGAATGCGCTGCGGGTCGGCGATCACCTGCTGGGTCGCCTCGATGCCGCGGCGCCGCGACCCGAGCCCGTGCAGGTCGCGTGAGCGGCACCGCCAACGATCTGGCCCGCTGGCAGTTCGCCACCACCAGCGTCTACCACTTCTTCTTCGTCCCGGTGACGATCGGCCTGGCCTTCCTCGTGGCCATCCTCCAGACGGCCTGGTACCGGACCGACAAGCCCGAGTACAAGCGCATGACGCGCTTCTTCGGGACGCTGCTCCTGATCAACGTCGCGATCGGCGTGGTCACCGGCCTGGTGCAGGAGTTCGAGTTCGGGATGAACTGGTCCACCTATTCCCGCTACGTGGGCGGCGTGTTCGGGGCGCCACTGGCGATGGAGGGGCTGGCCGCCTTCTTCTTGGAGTCCACCTTTCTGGGGCTGTGGCTGTTCGGATGGGACCGGCTGCCCCGACGGGTCCACCTGGCCTGCATCTGGGCCGTATCGATCGGGTCGATGCTCTCGGCGATGTTCATCCTCATCGCCAACTCGTGGATGCAGCACCCCGTCGGCTATGAGATCAAGAACGGGCATGCGGTGCTCAACAACGTGTGGGCGTTGTTCGTCAACCCGACGTTCGTCTGGGGCTACGCCCACGTCATCCTGGCCTCGTTGATCACCGGGTGCCTCGTGATGCTGGCGGTGTCGGCGTGGTATCTGCGCAAGGGAGCGCACCTGGAGTCCTTCCGGCGCACCGCCAAGGTGGCTCTGCTGGTGCTCATCCCCACGATCGTCATCCAGCTGTCGGTCGGCAACCAGCTGGGCCTGATCGAGAACAACTACCAGCCCATGAAGATCGCCGCCGCCGAGGCGCAGTGGAACAGCTGCAAGCCATGCTCATTCTCGGCGGCCCAGATCGGCGGCGGCGCCAACGACAAGACGCCGAAGGAGATCATCCCGATCCCCCACCTGCTCTCTGTTCTGGCAACCGGCACCTGGGGCGGTGGCGTCACCGGCCTGAACCAGCTCCAGGCGCAGGACGTGGCCAAGTACGGCCCGGGCAACTATGTGCCCGACGTCTTCATCCAGTACTGGTCGATGCGCGTGATGGCGTACCTGGGGAGCCTCGTCCTGCTCCTGGCGGCATGGGGCGGCTGGCTGATGCACCGCGGCCGGCTCGAGCGCTCGAGGGTGTTTTTGACGCTGTCGGTCTGGGCCGTGGTCACGCCGTTTCTGATGAACACCGCGGGTTGGCTGCTGACCGAGAGCGGCCGGCAGCCGTGGATCGTCCAGGGGCTGCAGAAGACGGTCAAGGCCAGCTCCCCCTCGGTCAGCGCCACCGAGATCGCGATCAGCCTGGCCGTCTTCGTCGGCGCCTACATCGCGCTCGCCGCCGCCGACCTGTACCTGATGTTGCGCTACTCGCGCCGCGGGCTGAGCGAGGCCGACGCCGAGGCCGAGTCCGCGCAGCGCGAACCGCCACCTGGCGCCTTCCCCGCCCTCACGTACTGACCCATGCAGCTGCACACCATCTGGTTCATCATCGTCGCGGTCTTCTGGGTCGGGTTCTTCGTGCTCGAGGGCTTTGACTTCGGCGTGGGCGCCCTGCACGCCTGGATCGGGCGCAACGACACCGAGCGCCGGATCGCGATCAACACGATCGGGCCGTGGTGGGACGGCAACGAGGTGTGGCTGGTCGTCGCCGGCGCCTCGATGTTCGCGGCCTTCCCCGGCTGGTACGCCACGATGTTCTCCGCCCTGTATCTCGCGCTCGTGCTGGTGCTGGTGGGACTGTTCGCCCGGGGGGTCTCATTCGAGTACCGCGGCAAGCGTGACAGCGCCCGCTGGCGCACGGGCTGGACATGGGCCCTGACGGTCGGCAGCGTCCTCGTCCCGCTGCTCGTTGGGATCGGCCTGGGGGACCTCCTCCACGGCCTGCCCATCAACGCTCAGCAGGAGTTCACCGGTAACTTCTTCGATCTCCTCACCGGTTACGGCCTGATGACCGGGGTGACCCTGCTGGTGCTGTGCCTGCTGCACGGAGCGACCTTCCTGGCCCTGCGCACCATGGGCGAGATCCGCGACCGCGCTCACGCGGCCGCCCGGGTGCTGGGTGCGGTGGCGATCGTGGCCAACATCGCGTGGTGCGTGTGGACGCTGGTGGTGATCGGCGGCGGCACCGTGCCGCAGCCCACGCAGATCTTCGGAGTCATCGCGGTCATCTTCGCCCAGCGCCTGGCCACGAGCGACAACGACGGCTGGGCCTTCGTCGCCTCCGGGTTTGCGATCGCGGCCACCATCGGCCAGATCTTCATCGCCCTGTACCCCAACGTGATGGTGTCCAGCACCAGCCACGCCTACAACCTCACCGTCAACAACGTCGCCGCGGGGCACTACCCGCTCGTGGTCATGACCGTGGTCGCCGTGCTCTTCATGCCGCTGGTGCTGCTCTACCAGGGGTGGTCGTTCCACGTGTTCCGGCGGCGGGTCGGGACCCCCCCGGCCTCGCATTAGGGGAGAGGGTGCGCGCGCTCGATTCGCGCCTGCTGCGACGCACGCGCTCGGCGCGGCCGCTGCTGGCGACCGACACGGCGCTGGGTCTCGCCAGCGCGGTCGCCGTGGTCCTCCAGGCCGTCGTGCTGGCGCGCCTCGCAGCGCGCGGGTTCCATGGCGTCCCTCTGCACCGCCTGTGGGGCGACGTTGCGGTGCTGGTCCTGGCGTTCGCCGCGCGCGGCGCCCTCACCGCGGGGATGGCCATCGCCGGCCATCGCGCGGCCTGGAGCGTCCTGTCCGAACTGCGCCTGGCGCTCGTGGAGAAGCGGCTGGGCACGCTGCCCATCGCCACCGACGGGACCGGCGGGGCGGAGATCGCTACCGTCGCGGTCCAGGGCGTGGAGGGGCTGGAGGGGTACTTCGCCCGCTACCTGCCGCAGGTCGTGCTCGCGTCCGCGGTCCCGATCATCGTCATCGCCGCCGTCGCGGTCCTCGACTGGGAATCGGCGCTGATCATGCTGTTGACGCTGCCGCTGGTCCCCCTGTTCATGTGGCTCATCGGCCGCTACACCGAGCAGCGAACGCGCGAGCGATGGCTGGCGCTGCGCCGCCTCTCGGCCCATTTCCTCGACGCCGTGCGAGGGCTGCCCACGCTGCGCGCCTTCGGCCGCGCCGACGATGAGGTCGCCACCCTCAGCGCGGTCAGCGAGCGCTACCGCGCGGCCACGATGGAAACGCTTCGGGTCAGTTTCCTCTCGGGCTCGGTGCTGGAACTGGCCGCCACGCTGGGAGTGGCGCTCGTCGCCGTCACGGCGGGCGTGCGCCTCGTCTCCGGCAGCGTCGGCCTGCAGACGGGGCTGACCGTGCTCGTGCTCGCGCCTGAGCTGTACCTGCCCTTCCGGCGTCTGGGCGCGGAGTACCACGCCAGCGCCGACGGCCTGGCCGTCGCCGAGCGCATGTTCGACCTGCTCGACGCTCCGGGAGCGATGTCGGCCGGGGGGCTGCGCCCCGCGGCCAACCCGGCGCGGGTCCCGGTGCGGTTCGAGGGCGTCTCGTTCTCCTATCCGGCGCGGCCCGTGGCGGTGCTCGATCGGCTGGACCTGGAGCTCCTACCGGGCCAGACACTGGCCCTGGTCGGCGAGAGTGGAGCCGGCAAGAGCACCGTCGCGGCCCTGCTGCTGGGCCTGCTTGAGCCGAGCGCGGGGCGGATCTCGGTCGGCGGGGTGGATCTGGGCGACTGCGACGGCGAGGCCTGGAGGCGCCGGATCGCCTGGGTCCCCCAGCACCCGACCCTGGTGCGCGGGACCGTGGCCGACAACATCCGGCTGGGCGATCCACGCGCCTCCGAGAGCCGGGTGCGCCACGCCGCCGCGCTGGCCGGCGCCGACGGCTTCGTCGAGCGCCTGCCCGACGGCTACGCGACGCGGGTGGGGGACGGGGGACGATCACTGTCTGGGGGCGAGCGACGGCGCCTCGGGCTGGCCCGTGCCTTTCTGCGTGACGCCCCGCTCGTCGTCCTCGACGAGCCGACCGCTGATCTGGACCGCGACAGCGTGGCCGCGCTGTCCGCCGCCGTGGCACGGTTGCGCGAGGGGCGCACGGTGCTCCTCATCGCCCACCGGCCCGAGCTGGTGCGTTACGCCGACCGCGTCGTGCTTCTCGCCGGCGGCGCCGCGGCCCCCACGATCGCTCGCAGGGCGGCATGAGCGCGACGCTGACCGCCCTCGTGCGCGAGACGCGACCGCCGCGCCGGCGCTTGGCCCTGGCCTCGTTGCTCGGCGCGCTGACCGTGGTGTTCGGCGTGGGGCTGATGGCGACGGCCGGCTACCTCATCGCCCGGGCCGCCGAGCGCCCGGCGATCCTGTCGCTCGAGGTCACCATCGTCGCGGTCCGCTTCTTCGGGCTCGGGCGGCCGGTTGTCCGCTACGCGGAGCGGCTTGCCTCCCACGACCTCGCGTTGCGGGTGCTGGGCGGGATCCGCGCGAGGTTCTACGAGCGCATCGAGCCGCTCGCGCCGGCGCAGCTCGGCGCCTACCGTGCCGGGGACCTGCTCTCGCGGATGGTGGCCGACGTCGATGCCCTCCAGAACCTGTACCTGGTCGGCCTCGAGCCACCTCTGGTCGCCCTGCTCGCCGGCGCCGTCTCGGTGGGGGTCGCCACGGCCATTCTCCCGGCCGCCGGCATGATTCTCGCCGCCGGCCTGCTGCTCGGTGGGATCGCCGTGCCCGCGATCTCGGCCGTCCTGAACGCGTCGGCGGCGCGCCGCATGGCCGGGGCGCGCGGCGAGCTCACGGCGGACCTGATCGAGCTGGCCGGTGGCGCTCCCGAGCTGGTCGCGTATGGGAGCCAGGATGCGGCGCTGAGGCGGATCCGGTCGGCCGACGCCACGCTGGTGTCGCTGGGGCGGCGCGATGCTCTCGCAGCCGGGGCCGGCGAGGGCCTGGGCCTGCTGGTGAGCGGGGCGACGGTGGCGAGCGTGCTCGCGGCCGCGATCGCCGCCTCCGGCCAGGGCCGGCTCGATCACGTGCTCATCGCCCTGCTTGCCTTGCTGGCCCTCGCCTCCTTCGACGCCGTCACCCCGCTCGTCCGCACGGCCCGCGAGCTGCCCGCGACGCTCGCCGCCGGCCGCCGGATCCTCGACGTCGGGGGCGAGACGGCGCAGGTGCGTGACCCCGTGCGGCCGGTGCCCGCTCCGCGCTGGCCTTTCGCCATCGAGCTCCAGCACGTCCGCGCGCGATACCCGGGCGAGGCTCGACCGGCCCTCGACGGCGTCACCCTGCGCCTGGCGCCCGGGGAGCGGGTGGCGCTGCTGGGTCCGAGCGGCGCCGGCAAGACGACCGTGGCGAACCTCCTCCTGCGCTTTCTCGACCCGGAAACGGGGCGCGTCGTGCTCGGCGGTCGCGACCTGCGCGATTACCGGCAGAGCGACGTCCGGCGGGCGATCGCGGTCGCCGGCCAGGAGGCGCACCTGTTCGCCGCGAGCATTCGCGACAACCTGCGCCTGGGCCATCCGGAGGCGACCGAGGACGAGTTGGCGGACGCGCTGCGCCGCGCGCGGATCTGGGAGTGGGTCGCGAGCCTGCCCGGCGGCCTGGACACCTTCGTCGGGGAGGAGGGGCGTGAGCTGTCGGGCGGCCAGCGGCAGCGGATCGTCCTGGCGCGTGCCCTGCTGGCCGCCGCACCGGTGCTCGTTCTGGATGAGCCGACCGCCCACCTGGACGCGCCGACCGCCGCCGCGCTGATCCGGGATGTGTTCGCGGCCGCCGGTGACCGCACCGTCCTGCTGATCACCCACCGCAGCGAGGGCCTGGACCTCGTCGACCGGACGGTGTCGTTGTGACGTGTCGTCCGCCCACTCCCAGGAGGAGACAATGAAGCCGCCCACTCCCAGGAGGAGACAATGAACGTTCCCTGGCCCGTTCGCAGCGTCCTGGCCGGCACGGCCGGCACCGCCGCTCTCAGCCTCGCCTACGTGGCCGAGCGCCGGGTGCGACGTGGCCACCAGGGCTCACTGGACTATGACGACTCGTTGGTGCCCGGCCAGATCGTCGTCTCGATCATGCACCTGCCGCACGTGACCAAGCGCGGGGACCGTGACATCGGGTGGGCCCTGCGCTGGGGCTACGGCTCGGTCTTCGGGCTGTGGCACGGGTTTCTGCGACGCCGGCTGGGCGAGCCGTGGGCCAGCGCGATCTTCGGCGCCACCCTGATGAGCGCCACCTTCTCGCTGTTTCCCCTCCTCGGCCGCACGCCGCCGCCATGGCGCTGGCCTCCGGACGTCATGGCCACCTGTCTCGGCACCCACGCGGCCTATGTCACCGCGGTGGCCGCGGTGGATGACGGGACCCGCCGGCTCGGACTCTGATCAGGCGGGAGGCCGCCACGACACGCCGGCGGCGTGTCACCCGGTACGGGGGATGTGTGTGCGCCGTCGCGCGCCGACGCTCCCCGGGGTGAAGTGGGAGCTTCCCATCGTCGCTGCAGCGCTTCTCGTCGTGGCGGGGGCTTCACGCCGTCTGACCGACACCCCGGTCACCCCCGCCATGGTGTTCTGCCTGATCGGGCTGCTCGTCGGCCCGCTCGCCTTGGACGACGTCTCCGGCGCGCCCACCGGCGCCACCATCCGGACCCTGGCGGAGGCGACCCTGGCCGTGGTGCTGTTTGCCGACGCCTCGCGAATCAAGCTCCGCGTCCTCAAAGGCGAGTACGCCGTGCCTCTGCGGCTGCTCGGGATCGGGTTACCGCTCACGATCGTGCTCGGCGCCGTCCTGGCGGCGCTTGTCTTCGGTCAGCTCAAGGCCGCTGAGGCGGTCGTCCTCGCCATTCTCCTGGCGCCGACCGATGCCGCACTGGGGCAATCCGTCGTGACCGAGCCTCGCCTCCCGTCGCGCATCCGGCAGGGACTGAACATCGAGAGCGGGCTCAACGACGGGATCTGTGTGCCCCTGCTGCTGATCGCGCTCGCGGCCGCGGATGTGGAGGACAAGGCCACGAGCGGTCATCACGCCGTCGCCATCGTCGCCGAGGAGATCGGCTACGGACTGCTGGGCGGCGCGGCCGCGGGCCTGGCGGCCGCGGCCATCGTCACCGTCGGCACCCGGCGTGATCTCATCAGCGGGTCCTGGCTCCAGGTCATCCCCGTCGCCGCCGCCGGGCTCGCCTACGGGCTCGCGGCTGCCCTGGGCGGCTCGGGCTTCATCGCGGCCTTCCTGGCCGGTGCCGTCTTCGGGACGCTCGTCACGCGCGAGTCCGAGGAGGCTTCACGGCTCAGCGAGGAGCTGGGCGGACTGCTGGGCGGGATCACCTTTCTCTTCTTCGGGGCGGCGCTGCTGGGGCTCACGCTCGAGCACCTGACGTGGCGCATCGTCCTCTACGCCGTGCTGAGCCTGACCATCGTTCGCATGCTGCCCGTCGCCGTGGCGATGGCCGGGAGCGGTGCCAAGTGGCAGACCCTCGGGTTCCTTGGCTGGTTTGGCCCGCGCGGGCTGGCCTCGATCGTCTTCGCGGTGATCACCGTTCAGAGCACGCACCTCGGCGGATCGCAGACGATCCTGCGCGCGACCTACCTGACCGTCGGCCTGTCGATCTTCGCCCACGGCATTACGGCCGCACCGCTGGCAAAAGCCTACGCCCGCTGGTACGAAACCCATCCGCGCCGGTCGGCGATGGAGAGCCTGCCAGTGCCCCACCACCGCCCGCGGTGGCCGCCCGGCCTGGGTCGCTGAAACGCCAGAGAACGCCATGATCGGCCGCGACCAGGAAACTGTGTTGGTGGACGACGAACGGAACAGAGGCCCCATTCGCAAGGGCGCTCGCCTGGTGGGACAGCTGCTGCGGTGGATCGGCCGCCTCGTCCGCGGCGGTGTCGTCAAGCGGGTCGGTGGTCCGGCGCGGGCGCGGGTGATCGTCCTGTTTGCGGCCGTGCTGGCGCTCAACGGGGCCGACACGGCGACGGTGGGCGCCATCGCTCCGCAGCTCGAGGCCTCGCTGCACATCAACAACGCCGATCTCGGACTGCTGAGCTCGGTCTCGCTTCTGGTCGGCGCGATCTTCACGCTCCCCGTCGGACTGCTCGTCGACCGCGCGCGGCGGATGCCGCTGCTGGCGATCACCATCGTGCTCTGGAGCCTCGCCTCCCTGTTCAGCGCCTTCGCGGGCAGCTTCTCGAGCCTGCTCCTGACCCGCGTCGCGCTCGGCGCGGTGGCGGCGAGCGCGGGCCCCGCGATCGCATCGCTCACGGGCGACTATTTCGGCGCCGCCGAGCGCGGTCGGATCTGGTCCTACATCCTCGTCGGCGAGGCCGCGGGCACCGCCTTCGGCTTCATCGTCAGCGGCTTCGTGGCCAGCGCGATCGACTGGCGGGCGGCGTTCGTGGTGCTGGCGATCCCCGGCTTCTTCCTCGCCCGCGAGCTGTACCGGACGGTGCCCGAGCCGCTGCGCGGCGGACAGAGCCATCTCGCCGTAGGGGCCGTGGATCTCGGCCTGGCCGTGGCACAGGCGGCGGCCCGCGCCGATGGTGACGACGTCGGACCCAACGACCCAGCGGGAGCCGTCGCACCCGACCGCGAGGCCGCCTGGGAGGCGGCGCGCCAGGCGGGCGCCACGCCCGATCCGCGGCTCGTCCTGCATGAGGACCCCAGTCAGATGCCGCTGGTGCGCTCGGTGCGCTACATCTTCTCGATCCCGTCCAACGTGCGGATGATCATCGGCTCGTCGTTGGGCTACTTCTACTTCGCCGGCCTGCAGACCTTCGCGCTGCTCTTCGTCAAG
>DASXJW010000054.1:0-7430 GCA_036497165.1 Solirubrobacteraceae bacterium | reverse complement strand
CGAGGTGGAGGAGAGCGTCACGAAGTGCATCGAGTGCGGCTTCTGCGAGCCGGTGTGCCCGTCGCAGCACCTGACCACCACACCCCGCCAGAGGATCGTGCTGCGCCGGGAGATGGCCCGCCAGCCCGCCGGCTCGCCGGTACGTGCGGCCCTGCTGGAGCAGTACGAGTACGACGGCGAGCAGACGTGCGCCGTCGACGGGTCGTGCATGACCGCCTGTCCCGTCGCCATCGACACGGGCACGCTGATCAAGGACCTGCGCCGCCGCGAGCATTCTCCCCGCGCCGAGCGCGCCGCGCTGGAGGTGGCGCGCCACTATGCCGTCGCCGAGCGTGCCGCCCGCGCCGGCGCCCGCGCCGGACACCGCGTCGCGGGCATGGCCGGCCGGGTGATCCCGCCCGCGGCACCGGCCCGGCTGCCCCGGACCGAGCGCGCGGGGGCCGCCGCGGTATACCTGCCGTCGTGCCTGAACCGCATCTTCGGGCGCGCCGAGGGCACCCGCGCGGGTCCCACCCTCCCGGAGGCGCTCGTCGCAGTCTCCGCGCGCGCGGAGATGCCGCTGTGGATCCCGCCGGACGTTGCTGGGCACTGCTGCGCGGTGCCGTGGAGCTCCAAGGGCTACGCCGCCGGACGGGCCCACATGGCGCAGCACACGGCGGCGGCGCTGCGGCGCTGGACCGAGGCCGGCCGCCTCCCGGTGGTCATGGACGCCAGCTCGTGCACGCTGGGCCTGCGCGAGAACCTCGAGCTCGAGGCGTTCCAGATCATCGACTCCGTCGCCTGGGTGCACGATCGCCTGCTGGAGCGGTTGCCGATCAGTGGGCGCCTGGGCTCCGTCGTCATCCATCCGACCTGCGCCGCGGGACACCTGCGGGTCTCGGGCAAGCTCGCCGCCCTGGCGGCCCGGCTCGCCGATGAGGTGGTGGTGCCGGCGGCGACGCGCTGCTGCGGGATGGCCGGCGACCGCGGCTGGCTGCACCCCGAGCTGCCCGCCGCGGCCCTGGCGGAGACGGCCGCGGAGCTGGGCGGCCGCAGGTTCGATGCCTGCGTGTCGAGCAACCGGACCTGCGAAATCGCGCTGCGGCAGGCGACCGGGCGCGTCTATGAGTCGGTCGTGCTGACCCTGGAGGAGCTCACGCGGTGATGTCCGCCGAGCGGCCCGTCGCGCCGGCCGGGCTGTGCGACAGCTGCCGCCACCAGCAGATCGTGCGCAACACGCGCGGGTCGGTGTTCTCGCTGTGCCGCCGTTCCAAGCAGGAGCCGGACCGGTTTGCGCGCTACCCCCGGCTGCCGGTCCGGAGCTGTCCCGGGTACGAGCGCGCTACTGCGGCGGAAGCGGATTGAGGACGATCAGGCTCGAGCCGTCCTGAGCCTGCTGCAGCTGCTCGGAGAACAGGCCGCGGGCGGTGAGCTGGTCGACGAGCCCCGCCTCGGGGGCGCCCGGCATCTCCGCCACGGTCGGGGGGGACTGCTCGGGCAGGATGAACCGCAGCGGATTGCGGAGCAGCGGCGCGATCTCCTGGCGCACGAACAGCACCGCGATGTCCACCGGCTTGGTCGTGGACTGCGAGGTCGTCGAGGTGGGCAGCTTCTTGCTCAGCGTGCTCGTCTGGTCGGTGTGGCCGGGCGGGAGGATGGCCACGACGTTCTGGGTGCCATTGATGTACTTGAAGGTGTAGAGCGCCAGCTCGAGCGCCTCCCGGCGCAGCAGCAGCAGGCGGTTGGTGGACGGCTTGCCGACGCCGATGGCGCAGTCCTTGCCCCCCTCGCCGCACAGGTTGTAGGCGATGGTGTTTCCGCCGAGCAGCGACACCTGGCTGGAGGTGGGGCTGGGACGGACCGCCACTTGAAGGCCGCTGGCGACACCGCTCGAGGTCGTGCCGTTGGCGGCGGCCTGCTGCTGGGCCGAGGCGGCGGCGGCGCTCTCCAGGTTGACCACGGTCACGACGGCGAGCTGGTGGATGTTGTCGATGCGATAGAAGGGCGCCACGAAGTCGGCGATGTCGCGCGCGCCGAGAGTGCCGTGGTCTGCCGGCTGCCAATCCGACCACTTCTGCGCCGCCGGCGACGAGCTTCGGCCGCCCGCGGCGATCGCGCCCGCGATGACCAGCGCGCCGATGCCGAGCGCGACCAGCAGCGCCGTGAGGAGCCGGAAGCGGCCGGCGTGGGGCGAGCCGTCGCGCTCGCTCCGGCGTTTGGACTCGCTGCGGCCGGTGCGCGCGACACCGGCGCCGACGGCGCCGTCATCGGTGGAGCGCGAGACCCCGAACGGCTCGCTCATACGGCGGGCCAGGTCGCCGGGTCCATCAGGTCCAGCTCGGGCTTGCGCAGCTCGACGCTGTCGAGCAGCTCGCCCACCTCGTCGCCGTGCAGCTCCTTGCGCTCCACCAGGGCCTCGGCAATGCGCTCGAGGCCGTTGCGGTTGGCGTCCATGAGCGCGAAGGCGGTCACGTAGGCCTGCCCGAGGATCTGCGCGGCGGCGCGCTTCTTGTCGCCGTTGCGCAGGATCGCGCCGACGGGATCCTGGTCGAACATCCCCGCGCCACCGGCGCGGTTCATGATCGTGGAGCCGATCCGCTCCAAGCGGTGCAGCACCGCCTCCACGTCGTCGGAGAGCTCGAGGCTCCCGGCGATGTGGACCGGGTCCGGGCCCATGGCCCACATGCCCACCATCGCCGCTGCCGTCGCCGTCGCGCTCTGGACGTCGCCCGAGACGCCCTGCGAGTTCTCGCCGTAGAAGACGTGCTCGGCCGCCATCGCGCCCAGGGTCATGATCAGGCCGCCCATCACGCGGCTGCGGAAGTGCGAGAAGCGCTCGTCCTTCTCCATGCTCTGGTAATGGCCGAGCGAGCCGCCGCGCTTGCGGATCGAGAGCCGCGTGGAGAGCACGTCCTTCTCCAGGAAGACGTGGCCGGCGGCGGCGTGGCCGGCCTCGTGGATGGCCACGGCGCGCGTCTCCTCCTGGATGTACTCGATGTTCTGCGCGGTCCCGGTCTCCACCGTGGTCATGGCCTCGACGATGTCGCGCCAGGCGAACTCCCTCCGGCCCTCGGTATGCGCGATGGTCAGCGCCATCGAGCAGCACTGCTCGATCATCGAGGGCGAGTAGCCGTTGGTGATCCGGGCCAGCTCGTCGCGCCGGCGCTCGGTGTCGAGGTCGGGTTCGTGGTCGACTTTGGCCAGGTACAGGTCGAGGATGTCCAGGCGGTCGTCCTTGGTGGGGGTGCGGAACCAGATGTGGCGGCCCATGCGGCCCGGACGGGTGAGCGCCGGGTCCAGGACCTGGATCGGCACGTTGCAGGCGCCGATGAAGTAGATCTGCTCCTGGCGCGGCCGCGGCGGCCGCAGGCGCAGCCGGAGCTTGCCCACCTTGCTCGGGACGATGAACATCGCGTCCAGCAACGTGTTCATCCGATTGGTGAAGAACTTGCGCATGAGCGGCGGCTCGTCGATGCCGTCCATCACGATCAGCAGCTGGTTGAGCGCCATGCCGCCCGCGCCGCCGCCCATCCCGAAGCCGGGATACAGGCCGCGGATCTTCTCGGTCACGCGCGCGGTGAAGGTCGCGTACCCGGTGGCCGAGGACTCGGCGCGCTGGGCGAACAGCTTCTCGCGCCACGCCCGTGACTCGACGACGAGGTCCCCGGATGAGGTGATCGACCCGTTGGGCCCGTAGAAGCACAGGTCGTGGATGGAGCTCGCCTCCGCGGACTGGGCGCCGATCGCGCCCATGCCGGCGCCCAGCGCCTGCCGGCGCATGCCCACAGCGTCGATCTCGTCGATGAAGACGATGCACTGACCACCCCACTTGGCCGCCAGCTTGCGCGCCTTGCGGGCGAGGAACTGGACCGTGATCGCGTCCATTCCGATGAACATGCCGGCGAAGCCCGAGCCGGGGATGGTCACGAACGGGCAGTTGAAGTTCGTGGCGATCGCCTTGGAGATCATCGTCTTGCCGGTGCCGGGCGCGCCCAGGAAGAGCAGCCCGCGCTCGCGCTTGCCGCCGGCCTTCTCGAACTCCTCGCCCGACTGCCACAGGGTGATCACGCGCGTGATCTCCTCCTTGGCCTCGGCCTGCCCGCGGACATCCTCGATCTTCACGCCCCAGCTGGCATCGCCGGGCTCATAGCCGCGGATCTGGCGCACAGCGAAGAACAGGAACGGCCCGAAGAAGATCGCGAAGTTGACGAAGAACAGCAGGGGCAGCTGGACGAACACCAGGGCCAGCTGGGGCAGGGTGTTGGCCGGGAAGATCTGGCGCAGCCCGTCGAAGGGGTGAAAGAACGGGGCGCTGACGCCGGCAAAGGCGAACAGGACCTGACAGAGGCCCAGCAGCGCGAGGACGATCAGCACGTACACCGGAAGCCGGCGGAACTTGCCCCGCCAGAACCAGTAACGGCGGCGGTCGACGATGTCCTGCTGCTTGAGCGAGGCATCGGCGCCATACAGGCTGGGGGAGGGGATGAGCTTGCGTGTCACCACCTCGACCAGGCCGCGGAACATCACCACCGCCACGACGGTGATGAGCAGCGAGAGGAGCAGTCCCAGGTGGTTTGACTCGTAGAGGAGGAGGAAGAAGGCAGGCGCGGTCAGCAGCGCCACGAATGTCGCCGCTCGCGTGAGCCGTCGCCACTCCGCCGCCAGCGCGGGCGCGTGCTCGTTGATGGAGCCCGACATCCCCGGTCTCTCTTGTGCATAGGCCATGCGCTCGCTTGAGGGTACATGGCGGAGACACCGGCGGGGCCGGGCGATGACCCTCCCCGCATGCGTCCCGCGCACCCTTTGCGCCACGTCCGCGACACCGCCGAACCTGATCAACGATCGTTCGCATGCCGCACGTACGTTCGAAACACAGAAAATTGGGTAAAGTGGGGGCGTAGAGGTGGGCACCCCGGCTGGGGTGGGCGGCACATGCTCGTGGTCGCCGCTTGGGGCCAGCCGACATTTGAGGCCCAGGGCGGCGCCGGTTCAGGCAGACCAGAGCCGCGGCAGCGCACCGTCGGCTCCATCGACCGGATCGGTCGCCGGCAGCGGCACCGCTGCGATGTTCGCCTGCACCTCGTCGTACTCGGCCGGATCGCCGCGCCGCAGATCCCAGGACATCGCGCCGGGATAGGCCCCCACCACGAGCAGGTCCGCGCTCGAGCCCTCGTTGCAATGGCCGGTGCCCGCCGGCAGGACGAGCACGTCGCCGCGCGTGACCTCCAGTGTCACTCCCTGGGGTCCCCCGAGCGTCACGGACGCGCGGCCGCCCACGATGGCCAGGACCTCGTGGGCGGTCGAGTGGAAGTGGTGAAACGGATAGATGCCGTCACGCCAGGCGCCGCGCCAGTCGTTGGCGGCGAACGCCCGCTCCGCCTCGCTTGCGCTCTGCGCAAGATCGAGGTCGTGATAGACGAGCACGGCCAGGCGCGAGTTGGGGATCGACCCGTCGCCGTCGAGGTGAAGCGTCTCTGGCTCGGGCCGGGTCACGTGCCGGGAGCGATCCGCACCGCCGCCCCCAGCAGGATGACCGCCGGGAGGATGAAGACGCCGATGCTGAGGATCCCGATCAGGGCCTCGGCCCCCAGGACGCTCACCGCCGCCCATGCCACCGGGCCACCCCAGCGCGCACCCGCATGGCGGACGCGGAGGGCCCACAGCACCACGAGCGCGGCCAGCGCCGGGATCGCCATGAGGACGAGAGCGCGCGCCCCGTTGACCTGCACCAGAGTGGAGTGGGTCAACGTCACTCCGTCGGTCTCCGACGTCGAGGCCGTCGAGTAGACGGGCGCCAGCAGCGCCACCACCACCAGGCCCGCCGACCACGCCAACCCGGCGAGGGCGAGCCGCACCGCGGTCTGCCAACGCCGCGACGCCATGCCAGGGCTCATGGCGGGAGGGCGACCGCTGCCCGCATCCGTCTCACCCGGCTCGGCAGTGCGAGAGCGTCAGAGGTTGACCGCGACGTACTTGGTCTCGAGGTACTCCTCGATCCCCTCATAGCCGCCCTCGCGGCCGAAGCCGGACTGCTTGACGCCGCCGAACGGCGCCTGGGCGTTGGAGACGATCCCCTGGTTGAGCCCGATCATGCCGGTCTCGAGGCGCTCGCACACGCGCAGGGCCCGCTTGAGGTCGTTGGTGTAGACGTAGGCGACCAGGCCGTACTCCGTGTCGTTGGCGGCGGCGACCGCCTCGTCCTCGTCGGTGAAGCCCTTGACGGGCGCTACCGGCCCGAAGATCTCCTCCTGTAGGAGCTTGGCGTCCTCGGGGATGTCGGTGAGCACGGTGGGCTCGTAGAAGTAGCCCGCCCCCTCGCGCTGGTGGCCGCCGACGACGGCCTTGGCGCCGCGGCCGATCGCGTCCTGCACGAGGTCTGAGACCTTGCCGCGCTGATCGTCATCGATCAGCGGGCCGACGTCGGTCTCGTCCTCCACGCCGCGCCCCAGCTTCAGCGAGCCCATCTTCTCCGCGAGCTTCGAAGCGAACTCGTCCGCCACCGCCCCGGCGACATGGAAGCGGTTGGCCGACGTGCAGGCCTCGCCCATGTTGCGCATCTTGGCGACCATGGCGCCGGCGACGGCGGCGTCGATGTCGGCATCGTCGAACACGACGAAGGGGGCGTTGCCGCCGAGCTCCATCGACAGCCGCAGGAGCGTCTCCGAGGCCTGGGCCATGAGCTTGCGCCCCACCTCCGTGGAGCCGGTGAAGGACAGCTTGCGCAGGCGCGGATCGGAGATGAGCGGACCGGTGGTCTCACTCGAGGACGAGGCGGTGATGAGGTTGAGCACGCCTCCGGGCAGGCCCGCCTCCTCGAGGATCTTGGCCAGCATCAGCATGGACAGGGGCGTCTGCTGGGCGGGTTTGACCACCATCGTGCAGCCGGCAGCGACGGCCGGGCCGATCTTGCGCGTGCCCATCGCCAGCGGGAAGTTCCAGGGGGTGATCATCAGACACGGGCCCACGGGCTGCTTCATGGTCAGCACCCGCCCGGCCCCGTTGGCGGCCACCGCATAGCGGCCGTCGATGCGCACGGCCTGCTCGGAGAACCAGCGGAAGAACTCAGCCGCATAGGCGATCTCGGCCAGCGACTCCTTGATCGGCTTGCCCATCTCCAGCGTCATGAGAAGGGCGAGGTCGTCCTTGCGGGCGCTGATCGTCTCAAACGCGCGGCGCAGGATCTCGCCGCGCTCCCGAGGGGGCATGTCGGCGAACTCGGGCCCGGCGTCGACGGCCGCGTCCAGCGCGGACCGGGCGTCCTCCACGGAGGCGTCGGCGACCTCGCACAGCGGCTCTTCGGTGGACGGATCCTCGACGGCGATGGTGCCCTTGGCGCCGTCGCGCCACTCGCCGGCGATGTACAGCTGCTTGGGGACCTGGTCGACTATCTGCTGCTCTTGGGAGGCGGTGATCGTGCTCATAGACGGAACGTACTACCCCGCGGCCGCTCC
>DASXJW010000053.1:0-35961 GCA_036497165.1 Solirubrobacteraceae bacterium | reverse complement strand
TCCAGCGGGTGGACGACACGCTGACCACCGCCACCATCCGCCAGCTCAACTACGCGGTGTCGATCGCGGGGCAGGACCCGGCCGCCGTGGCGCGCCAGTTCCTGCAGACCCACGGGCTCCTCACACCCCCGACGCCCTAGTGTCCTGAGTTGTTAATTCGTGAGAATTAGCGACTCACGACACTAGATACCGCCGCTGGAGCCAAAGCCCGCGACGCCGCGCTCGGTCTCCCCCAAGACCTCCACCTCCAGTGGAGTGGGGAGCTCGACCCGGACCAGGACGAGCTGGGCGATGCGAGCCCCGGCGCTGATCTCGAAGGCCTGCTCGCGGTCGGTGTTGAGCAACAGCACGCGGATCTCGCCGCGGTACCCCGAGTCGATGAGGCCCGGGGCGTTGACCACCGAGATCCCATGGCGGGCGGCCAGCCCCGAGCGGGGCAGGACCAGCCCGGCCTGGCCGGGGGGGATCTCCACCGCGATCCCCGTCGCCACCGACGCGCGCTCGCCGGGCGCCAGCGCGCGGTCCTGCAGCGCGTAGAGGTCGAGACCGGCGTCGCCGTCGTGGGCTCGGGTGGGGAGCCGGGCGCGCTCGTCCAGCCGCGCTATGCGCAGGGTCATCCGTTGGCCGTGGGCGTGAGCGCGAAGGGCGCGTAGCGGGCGGCGACGCTGGGGGGCAGCCGAGCCGAGACCCGCACGCCCTCCGGCGTGTCCTCGCGCTCGAGGTCGCCGGCCAGCTCGTGCAGCTCGGCGAGGCGGCCGCCCTCCTCGTAGGGGACGAGCAGCTCGACGTCGGACAGGCGCCGGGCGAACTCGACGGCGATCCGGTCGATCAGCGCGGAGACCCCCTCGCCGCTCACCGCCGAAACGAGCAGCGCTCCGGGATGACGGTGCGACAGTTCGGCGCGCCGGTCGTCGTCGATGTCATCGGCCTTGGCCAGCACGAGCAGGCGGGGGGCGTCGTCGGCCCCGATCTCGTGCAGCACGTCGTCGACGGCGCGCGTCATCGCGGTCAGCTCCTCCTCATCAACGGAGGCGTCGACCACGTGCAGGATGAGGTCCGCCCGGCGCGTCTCCTCCAGCGTCGCGCCGAAGGCGTCGACGAGCTGGTGGGGCAGCTTGCGGATGAACCCGACGGTGTCGGTGAGCAGGTAGTCGCGGCCGTCGGCGCGCAGGACGCGGGTGGTGGGGTCCAGTGTGTGAAAGAGGCGGTCGCGCACCGGGACGCTGGCCCCGGTGAGCGCGTTGAGCAAGGTCGACTTGCCCGCGTTGGTATAACCGGCCAGCGCGATCTGGGGCAGGTGGGCGCGCTCGCGTTCCGCGCGCATCACCGAACGCGTCGAGCGCACGTGCGCCAGCCGCCGTTTGAGCGCCGCGATCCGGTCGCGGGCCAGGCGGCGGTCAGTCTCGATCTGGGTCTCGCCGGGGCCCCTGGTGCCGATACCGCCACCGAGGCGCTCGAGGTGCGACCACAGGCCCCGCATCCGGGCCAGGTTGTATTCGAGCTGGGCGAGCTCGACCTGGAGCTTGCCCTCGGCCGTGTGAGCGTGGGAGGCGAAGATGTCGAGGATGATCGCCGTGCGGTCGATGACCGGGACCCCGAGGGCGGCCTCCAGGTTGCGCTCCTGGCGCGCCGAGAGCTCGTCGTCGCAGGCTACGAGGTTGGCGTCGGCGGCGGCGATCTGGTCCTTGAGCTCGTCGAGCTTGCCGGCGCCGAGATAGGTATTGGGGTGCGGCTGATCACGACGCTGGACCATCTCCCCCACCGAGGCGACTCCGGCGGTGCGCAGCAGCTCCTCGAGCTCGGAGAGATGGTCGTCGTGCCCGGCGGGCACGGCGGCGACCATGATGGCGCGCTGGCGTGCCCGTCCAGGCGGCCGCTGGCCATCCTGGCGCGACGCGCGGTTTCCGTTATCGGTGGCTCTGCTCTGGCCCAACGTGAGTGATGGTAGCCCCCGACGCCGCCCCACCTGTCCAGCAGCCGCGCGTCAGAGCCGGCTCAGACGCTGCACCGCCTCGACCAGCCGCTCATCGGGCGCCGTGAGCGAGATGCGGAAGAACCCCTCGCCGTGGGGCCCATAGGCGCCCCCGGGCGAGATGACCACGGCGGCCTGCTCGAGCACATGCTCGCAGTACTCGGCGGCGGTGGCGAACCCGGCGGGGACGGGCGCCCAGACGTAGATGGTGGCCTTGGGCGCGGTGACCTGAACGCCGGCGTGTGCGAGCGCTTCGCACACCAGGTCGCGCCGGCGCGCGTAGACGAGGTTCATCGCCTGCACGTCGGCGTCGACCTCGGGGGCCAAGGCCGCCGCGCCCGCCAGCTGGACGGCCTCGAAGTTGCCCGAGTCGATGTTGGACTTCAGGCGCCAGTACTGTGCGATCGCCTCGGCGTTGCCGACGATCGCGGCGCAGCGCCATCCGGTCATGTTGTAGCCCTTGGACAGCGAGAACACCTCGACGCCGACCTCCTTGGCGCCGGGGGTGGCCAGAAACGACGGCGCCACGTAGCCGTCATAGGTGGTCTCGCTGTAGGCGTTGTCGTGGACGACGAGGAAGTCGTTGGCTGTGGCCAGCTCGATCACCGACTCAAACAGCCCGTCGGGCAGGACCGCGCCCGTCGGGTTGTTGGGGTAGTTGATGAACATCAACCGGGCGCGGCGGAGGTCCTCGGCGGCGATGGCGCTCAAGTCGGGCGCGAAGCCCAGCTCGGGCACGAGGCCCATCAGCACGGGCTTGCCGCCGGCCATGAGGGGGCCGCCGGTGTAGACGGGATAGCCGGGATCCGAGGCCAGCGCCACGTCGCCCGGATCCAGGAAGGCGAGGTTCAGGTTGAAGATGCACTCCTTGGCCCCGATGGCCGCCATGACCTCGCTCTCGGGGTCCAGGGTGACGCCAAACCGCCGCTCGTAGAACGCCGCCACGGCCTGGCGGAACTCGGGCCGCCCCCGGTTGGTGGGATAGGTGTGGGTGCTGGGATCGGCCACGGCGCGCTGGGCCGCCTCCACGATCGGGGCGTAGGTGGGGGTGTCGGGATCACCGATGCCCAGGCTGATCACGTCGATCCCGGCGGCGCGCTTCTCGGCGATCTTGCGCTCCAGCTGGGCGAACAGGTATGGCGGGATCTGGTCCAGGCGACTACTGGGTCTCATGCAGCTCCTTGACGAAGTCATCGGCGAGCGTGCCGGCGAACACCGCCACCGCCCAGCCGCTCAGGGTAACGTGGAGGTCCTCCCCCACCTCGACCTCCAGCTCGCCCCCGTCGAGGACCACGGTGACGGGAGAGTCGCCTCCGGCGACCACGTGGGCGACCGCCGCTCCGGTGGCGCCGGTGCCGCTGGCCGAGGTCTCGCCGACGCCGCGCTCGAAGATCCGGGCGCGGATCCGGTCGGGGGCCAGCACGGCGTACCAGGAGACGTTCGTGCGATTGGGAAACAGCTCGTGGTTCTCGATACCGGGCCCGAACGCGGAGAGATCGAGGGCCTCGAGCTCGGCAGGGTCCGCGACCCGGATGGCACATTGCGGGTTGCCCACCTGGACGTGCACAAAGCGCCAGCGCCGCCCGCCGGCGCTCAGCTCACCGGCGCCGTCCTCCGGACCCGACGGGTAGTCGGGGGAGCGCAGCCGCACGCGGCCGATGTCCAGCCGAGCCGTGTTCGGCGAGGTGATCGTGGGGCGGATCTCCCCGGCGGCGGTCAGGATGGAGAACGTGTCGGTGGTGGCCCGACCCCGGCGCCGCAGGTACAGGACGGCCTCACGGGCGCCGTTGCCCGACAGCTCGGCCTCGGACCCGTCGGGGTTGAAGATCCGCAGGCGGGCGACGTAGCCCGGCTCCTCGGCAGGCGCCAGCAGCAGCACTCCGTCGGCGAAGACGCCGGTGTGAGGGGCGCACAGGCCGCGCACCCGGGCGGCGGTCAGCTCGAAGGGGAGCGCGTCGGACTCGACGATGAGGTAATCGTTTCCCAGCGCATGCCACTTTTCGAAGTACACGCGGCGGCAGTGTATGTGTACTGTCGCCGCCGCCATGCTTAGGGAGTCGAGCCGTCCACGCCTGCTCACGCGCATCGGGGGCTCGACGCGCGCCCCCATCGTCGGCCTGATCCTGGTCTCGCTGCTCTCGCTGGGCGCGCGGAGCCTGCTCCTGGACGAGCCGTGCCAATCGCCGTGCACCACCGCCAACGCGCACACCATGGTCTTCGACGAGGCCTACTACGTCAACGCCGCTCGCGTCATCGCCGGAATCCACCCGCCACCGGGCGATCACTACGCCAGCTCGCCGCTGGGCACCGATCCCAACGCCGAGCATCCTCAGGGCGCGAAGCTGATCGTGGCGGCGGCGATCGAGTTGTTCGGCGACGGGCCGTTCGCCTGGCGCCTGGGCAGCCTCATCTTCGGGTCGATCGCCATCCTGGGCATGTTCGCGCTGGTGCGCAGCGCCGGCGGGGGCCGCTGGTCAGCGCTGGGCGCCGCCACGCTGATGGCCTGCGACAACCTCCTGCTCGTCCACGGACGGATCTTCACGCTCGACATCTACGTGGTGGCGATGATGATCTGGGGTGCGGCGTTCTACTTACAGGGCCGCCCCGTCCTGGCCGGGGTGGCCCTGGCCATCGGCGACTGCTTCAAGCTGGTCGCGCCCTACGCGATCCTCATCCTGGCGCTGGTCGAGGTGGCGCGGGTCTACGTCCGCGCCCGGAACCCGGACAGCCCCCCGGAGTGGGCGCTGCGCAAGGCGGTCCCCCGCTTTGTGGCGACGGTCTTCACCAGCATCGGCGTGTTCGTCGGGGTGCTGGCTCTGATGGGGCTGATCGCGACACCCTACGCGGACGCCGAGGCCAAGCTGATCACCGGCGGCCCCTTCGCGCACATCTCCCACATGATCAGCTACGCCGCCCAGCAGGTGAGCCCCAACGGGCCGCAGGGCATCGCCTCCTACCCGTGGCAGTGGCTGCTGGACCTCAAGCCGATCCTGTACCTGCGCATCAACCCGTCGCTGCCGGGCCAGGGCCTTGATGCGATCCATCCGGTGACCGCGTTCTGGGGGATGCCGAGCCCGTCGATCATGGCGCTGGGAGTGCCGGCGCTTCTGTTCTGCCTCTACCGCTTCGGGCGCCGTCGCGTTTCTGGGCAGTCGGCGGAGGACCAGCAACTGGCGATCCTCGCCGTCTGCTGGTTTCTGGGCGCGTGGCTGCCCTTCGCGCTGCAGAGCCTGATCGACCAGCGCACCAGCTACATCTACTACATGGTGATCGTGATGCCGGGCATCTACATCGCCGCCACCTACGCGGCGGCGCTGGGCTGGCGGCGCGGACGCGCCTGGCTGCGGGCGCTCGTCGGCGTGTGGGCGCTGGGCGTCATCGTCGCCGTCGTGCTCATGTATCCGTTCGTGGCGGCGTTTTGATCTCCGCCAGGGCTGGGGACGGCGACCGCCAGGCGGCGAAGATCTCATCGGCGACGGCTGGCGCAGGGCGCCCGGTGCGGTCGATGACGCTCACCCCGGCCAGCTTGCGCATCCACGTCAGCTGTCGCCGCGCGTAGTTGCGGGTGCGCCGCTTCATCTGCTCGATATCGCCGGAGAGCAGCTCGTCGAACCCGAGCGCCTTGCGCGCGGTCGCCGAGGCCCCCGCGCTCTGGGCGCGGCGGACCTCGTCCTGCACGCCTTCGGCGAGCATCCGGTCGACCCGGTCGTCGATCTGCTCGTAGAGCCGGGCGCGGTCCATGACCAGGCCGACCAGCAGTGTGCTGCGGCGCGTATCGGCGGTCCACAGCTCCGACGCGCCCGACGGTGGCTCGAGCTCGCCGCTGTCCAACAGCTCCAGGGCACGGACGATGCGCTGGCGATCGGTGGGCTCGATCGTCTCGGCCGCCCAGGGAGCGCGCTGGGCCAGGACCCCGTGCAGCGCGGCGGGGCCACGAGCCTCCAGCTCGGCGATCCAGCGCTCTCGCACGCCCTCGGCCGGCACCGGGCGCAGGCTCAGCTCGGTGAGAGCCGCGCGCAGGTACAGCCCGGTCCCGCCCACCACGATCGGCCGCCGCCCGCCGTCGAGCAGGCCGTCGATCTCGGCATGGGCCAGCTCCGCATACTGGCCGGCGCTGAAGGTGGCGTCGACGGGCAGGAAGGACAGCAGCCGGTGCTCGAGCTGGGCGCGCTGGCTCGCGTCGGCCGCGCCGGTCAGGATCTCGAGCCCCGTGTAGACCTGGAGCGCGTCGGCGGAGACGGCGACCGGCGACTCCCCCACCGCGCGCAGCCGCTGGGCCAGCGCGATGGCGACGTCGGTCTTGCCTACGCCGGTGGGCCCGAACAGCGCGATGACCTCGGCCTGGGGCATGGTCCGCAGTATCGTGCAGCGATGATCGTTCTTGCCGGGGCCGCGTGATGAGGGCCGGCGCGGGGCTGTCGAGCGACCCGGACCCCGCCACCGGAGCTGCGGCCGCCGCACGGGAGGCGGCGCAGGCCCTGGAGGGCGCCGAGGCGGACCTCGCGATCGTGTTCGCCAGCGGCGCGCACCTGGCCGAGCCCGAGGAGATGCTGGCCACCATCCAGGCCGAGCTCGCGCCCGCCGCGCTCGTCGGCTGCGGTGCCGGAGGAGTTCTCGGTGGCGCCCGGGAGCTCGAGGGCGGGACCGGCGTGGCGGTCTGGGCAGCTGCGCTGGACCGCGGCCAGGTGCGTGCGTTTCACGTGACCGTACGCGGCGAGGAGGACGTCGGCGTGCTGGAGGGCCTGCCCGAGATCGGGGTCGAGGACGCCGTGATCATGCTGTCTGACCCCTATTCGTTCCCGACCGACGCGGTTCTCGACGGGCTCGCGGAGGCGGCGCCGGGCGTGCCGGTGCTGGGTGGGATCTCCAGCGGACGCTCGCCGCTGGGCGCGGCCGCCCTGTTCGCCGGCGACGAAGTCCGGGAGGAGGGCGCGGTGGGGGTGTGCCTGAGCGGCGTGGAGCTCCTGCCGTGCGTATCGCAGGGGGCGGCGCCGCTGGGCCGGGAGATGACCGTCACCGCGGCGGAGAGCAACGTGATCTACGAGCTCGCCGGCCGTCCTGCGGTGCAGACCATCGAAGAGGTGGTGGCCGAGCTGCCGCTCGACCAGCGGGCGCTGGTCACAGCCGGTCTGCTCATCGGCGTGGTGATCGACGGCGGCAAGCCCGAGTACGAGCAGGGCGATTTCCTGGTGCGCGGGGTGACGGGCGCCGATCCGCAGACGGGCGCCATCAGCGTCGGCGCCGCGGTGACGCCCGGGGAGGTCGTGCGGCTGCACGCCCGCGACGCCCGGTCCGCCCACGAGGATCTCCAGCGCGAACTGCGCCTGCGCGCGGCGGCGATCGGCGGCGAGCCGCCGGCGGGCGCGCTCGTGTTCTCTTGCAACGGCCGCGGACAATCCATGTTCGGCGCTCCCCATCACGACGCCACCCTCGTCCAGGACGAGCTCGGGACGCCGCCGGCGGCGGGGTTCTTCGCCGCCGGGGAGATTGGCCCCGTCGGCGGACGGAGCTTCCTGCATGGCTTCACGGCCACACTGGCGGTCTTCCCGGCGTGAGCGGGGAGCTCGGCATCTTGAGCGGAGCGGGGACCTACACTGCGCGCGGTGACACCACGGCCACGGCTTGAGCTGGCAGGCAGCACGGGGTTGGTGACGGGCGCCACCGGCGGGATCGGCGCGGCCATCGCCCGCGCGCTGGCGGCGCGCGGAGCGCGGCTGCTGATCAGCGGACGCCGCGAGGCTGAGCTGTCGCGCCTGGCCGAGGATCTGGGGGCGCGGGCGGTCGTGGCCGATCTCGCCCTCGCCGAGGACGTGGACCGGCTGGCGGCGGCGGCGGTCGAGGCGGGCGCCGCGCTGCTCATCGCCAACGCGGCGCTTCCCGCAAGCGGCCCGCTGTCAGAGCTCTCGCAGGCCCAGATCGACCGGATGCTCGAGGTCAACCTGCGCGCTCCGATCGCGCTGGCCCGGGCACTGTCGGTGGGCATGGTGGCGCGCGGACGCGGCCATCTGGTGTTCGTGTCGTCGCTGTCGGGCAAGGCGGCCTCCCCCGCCTCCTCGGTCTACTCGGCCACCAAGTTCGGGCTCCGGGGATTCGCCTTCGGGCTCCGCGAGGACCTGCGCGGCAGCGGCGTCGGCGTGTCGGTGGTGGCGCCGGGCTTCATCCGCGACGCCGGCATGTACGCCAAGACGGGGGTCAGGCTGCCGATGGGCGTCGGCACGCGGACTCCCGTGGACGTGGCGGGCGCCGTGCTGCGGGCGATCGAGACCAACCGGGCGGAGATCGACGTCGCGCCGCTGGGCCTGCGCGCCGGGGCGGCGCTGGGCTCGGTGGCGCCGGGTCTGGCCGGATGGGCCAGTCACCACCTGGGCTCAGCGAAGGTGGCGGCGCAGATGGCCGAGCGCCAGCGCGATCAGCGCTGAGCGGTCTCGGCGGTCTCGTGCTCGCCGGTCACCGAGGACAGAGCCACCATGATCTCGTCGGCCAGCTGCGCGCCGTCGTCGGGGCTCTCCGGCGTGGCCTGGACGCGAACCACCACGTCGTCACCGTCGACCTCCTCGAGCAGCACCGAGGTCCCGCTCCGGGTGGGCGTCGAAACCTCCTGGTCGAGGATCGCCTGAACCTGGCTGGGGCGAACTCCCGAGGTCAGCCGAACCCTGACGTCGACGCCGTCGGGCTCCCGCAGGGGCACGATCACCGCCGCCAGCACCTGCGTGTTGGGGATCATGACCTGCTCGGCGCCGCGCAGCAAATTGGTGTAAAGCAGGCCGAGCGAGCTGACGGTGCCGTCGAGCTGGCCGCCGATCGCACCCGCCTGAAGCCGGATACGCTGCCCGACGCGGAACGGGCGCGCGCTGAGCAGCACCATTCCGGCGATGACGTTGCCGAGGGTCTGCTGGGCGGCGAGACCGAGGACGACGGCCGTGAATGCACCACCGACGGCCAACGACTGGAACGACGCGCCGGCCACGCTGAGCCCGATGATGAGTGCGATGCCGACCGTGAACAGCCGAATGAGGAAGCCGAAGGTGCCGGCGGTTGCGGGATCCATCCGCCGCAGGAAGGTCGGACCCACAAAACGCCCGATCGCGCGCGCGAGGCCCCAGCCCAGCAGGATCACCAGGAGCCCCCCGATGATCTGGATCGGGGTGACGAGGCCGGGGACGTGCCAGTTGCCAAGGAGAGTGCAGTCGCTGGCCTTGCGGTCCGGACACGACCGTGACCGCGATACCAGGACGTGTGTGGCGATGTCGACCGCGATGATCGCGATCAGGAATCCGATCGCCTGCCGCCGCGCGCGCTTGACCTCCTTCTGGTTGACCTCGAACGACAGCCCCACCTTCTCCCAGGCGTCGCTGCGGGTCTCGAACATGCGGTCCAGGTTGAGGTCCTTACGTGGCCTGAATTGCCTCGGCATGGCTCCTAAGCGTTGTGGGTCTCGTGATCAGGGAACACGACTGGCCGGACAAGTTCTCACGACGAGCCGTTGAACTCGAATAGTGACTCCTGCTGCGGCTGGCGCGCCGGAGGCGGCGGATCCGGCGGCCTCAGGAAGGCGCCACGTCCGCGCTCCGAGGGCGCCCGGTCCGGGCCACGAATCAGCTCGGCCAAGCGCCTGCGCTCCGCCTGCGGCGCATACGCGCCCCGGCGGTAGAGGTCACGATAGCGCGGCAGCAGGTCGGGACGATGCTCGGCCAGCCACTCCATGAACAAACCGCGCACTTCCCCTCTCAAATGCAGTGCAATGCCGGAAACATAGGCCGCACCGGCCTCGCCGGCCATCTCCAGGATCTTCGCCACCTGCGCCGGATCGTCGTTGATCCCCGGCATCAGCGGCGCCACCAGGATTCCCGTCCGGATCCCGGCCCGGGTCAGCTCGGCCACCGCCTCCATCCGCGCCCGCGGATTGGGCGTGTGCGGCTCCGTCGCCCGCCACGCCTTCTCCTCCATCGTCGGAATCGACAGCGCGGCGCCGAAGTCCGCTCGCCTGGCCAACTCGACCATGAGCGGCAGATCGCGCAACAGCAGCGGAGACTTGGTGAGGATCGAGCCGGGATTGCGCGCATCGATCATCGCCTGCCAGATCCCCGGCATGAGCCTGTAGCGCCCCTCCACCCACTGATACGGGTCCGTGTTGGTGCCCATGGCGATGTGCTCGCCCTTCCACGAGGGCCTGGCCAGTTCCACCCGCAACCGCTCCGGCGCGTTGACCTTGACGACGATCTCCCGCTCGAAGTCCCGGCCTGCATTGAAGTCGAGATAGGTGTGGGTGGGACGAGCAAAGCAATTGTGGCTCACCACCCCGTTGGCGATGAAGTCGCCGGTGCCCGTGGTGATGTCGTAGAGCGGCAGCTCGCGGCCGAGCGGCTCGATCTCAGCCACGCGCAGGTTGGCGAACGTCTTCACCATCTGGCCCTCGATGTCGCGCTTGCGCATGATCGCGGGGTCGGTGAGATGGAAGAACCTCAGATGTTCTGACAGGCCGCCGCGAATCCTGATCGTTTTCAGGCCGTTGTCGCAATTGCCGTCCTCCAGGCATGCGTCGAACCTGAACCGGTTGGCGCACGCCTTGATCCACCCCAGGATCTCCGGATCGGTGTTCGAGATCCGGAGCGCGAAGGCGCTGCGGCACCCCTCTGCGTCGAAGATCCCGGACAGGAACCCACGGCACCAGTCGATGCTGGGAACCAGCGGCCATTCAATGATGTGGTTGATCCGCTCGAACGAGGTGGCGCTCTGGGCCGAGATGGCGACGACTTGACGCTGCGCCCCGGCCGCGTTTTGGAAAACGCGTTGTCCGGTCTGGACCTCCTCAGCGCGGAGAAAGTCCCTCGCGCGCCGAAGCGCTTCCAGATCCGCGAGGGCAAGGCGGAAGCGGTAGCCGGTGTAGGCGCCACCGCGCGCGCGACGCAGCGTGTACGCCCCGATGGTCCCGTCGCCGCGCACGATTCCGCACAGGTAGCCGCGGCGGTACTCCGCGGTGTGCGCCGGTTGGGAGGGGAACGCTCCGGTCCCCACGAGGTGATTGCGAGTGGTCAGGTGCGGTCGGCCAGGCTGACCTCGCTCGTTGTCGCAGACATGCTTCCACCCCCGGTTGCTGAGGAAGCGGTGGTCTCCGCTGACGATGAGCTCCGTCCCGCCCTCCAGCGTCAGCCGAAACGCCGGCTTGATCGTGGTCCATTTGTTGAGCACTGTGGTCCGCACGTAGCGCCGGTACCCCGACTCCCCCATCTGGGTCCCGTAGATGTGGTCCCCGACGTCCACCTCGTGGAGCGCCTTGTGGCGCCCGTCCGCCATCAGGATCGGCGTGTCCCCGGACGCGCAGTACACGCAGGAGTGCGTACATCCTCGGTACGGGTTGATCGTCCAGCGAAACGGCATCGCCGACGCCTCGGGCACCCGGTTGAGGACCGATTTGGCGCGAACCTCGTAGAAACGGGTGGGGACCGCGTCCGGCGCCTCGAAATGGCGCACGACGGCCTCGTCGCGATACCCGGCCAAGCGGGCCTTCTCCTCCTCTTCGATGCTGAGGTTGTCCCAGCGCACGAACGTATGTTCGCACACGGCGCGGACGACCGCCGCCCGTGGCTCTCCCCCTTGCGGATGAGCCCTTCTTCACCGGCCGGACGGAGGCGCGCGCGGAGCGGCAGGCTTACCCTCAGCACGTGACCCGGCGCACTGATCGACCGCTGACGACCGCGCTCGGCTGGCGGCTGCCCGGCCGGCTGCTGGACTACGGCCCGGTCGCCTTCATCTTCCTGGTCGGCACGGGGGCGCTGGCCTCCAAGCACCATCTCGGGACGGGCACATCGCATCTGGCGCTCTTCGCGGGCCTGGTGGTGGTCTCCGCGGCGCTCGTCATCCGCCATCGGGCTCCCCTGGGCGTCCTGGCTCTCGCGGTGATCGCGCAGGTCGTGCTCGGCTGGGGCCCGGTGGTGGTCTTCCCGCTGCTCCTCGCCCTCTTCAACGTCGCCGAGTACAGCGACCGGCGGATCGTCGTCGCCGCCACGATCGTCGCCGGCGCTGCGATGGTCCTCACCCTGGTCGTGCACCACGCCCAGATCACTCCGGGGAGCGTCGGATCACGCCTGCTCGTAATCGGCCTGGTGGTGGCGATCGCCCTCTATCTCCGCGCTCGCGCCGACTACATCAATGGCCTCAAGGATCGAGCCGAGCGCCTCGAGCGCGAGCACGAGCTCCTCGCCCAGCAGGCCGTGGGCGACGAGCGCGTGCGGATCGCCCGGGAGCTGCACGACGTGGTGGCCCACAACGTGTCGCTGATCGTGGTCCAGGCCCAGGCCCTGGCCGCCACCGGAGGCGCCGCCAGCCAGAACGAGACCCTGGGCCACGTCGCCGACCTCGGACGCGAGGCCCTGTCGGAGATGCATCGCATGCTCGGCGTGCTGCGCCTCCAGGACGGCGACGCCGCGGAGCGCGAGCCCCAACCGGGCGTGCGCGACCTGCCGACGCTGGTCGAGCGCACCCGCCAGGCGGGGCTCGAGACGACCCTCACCGTCGACGGATCCGGGCGCGACCTGCCAGCCGCCGTGGACCTCTCGGTCTACCGGATCGTGCAGGAGGCGCTCACCAACGTCGTCCGCCACGCTCACGCCACCCATGCCACCGTCACGTTGGGCTATTCGGCCCAGGCCGTGGAGGTGACCGTGCTCGACGACGGCAGCAACGCCAACGGCGCGCAGCCAAACGGAGACGCCGCCATCCGCGGCCACGGCCTCGTCGGCATGCGCGAGCGCGTCAGCCTGTTCGGCGGCGAGCTCGAGACCGGCCCGCGCAACTACGGCCACGGATACCGCGTCCGGGCCCGCATCCCGACCACCTGACCCCCCAGCCCCTCGTGCCCAAGCTCCGACTGCTCATCGCCGACGATCAGCCGCTCATGCGCGCCGGCTTTCGCGCCGTGCTCGAGTCCACCGGCGAGATGGAGGTGGTGGGTGAGGCCGCCGATGGACTGGAGGCGGTCAGCGCCGCCCGCGCCACGCGGCCCGATGTGATCCTCATGGACATACGCATGCCCAACCTCGACGGGATCGAGGCCATCCGCCGCCTGCCCAACCACCGCGTCCTGGTGCTCACCACCTTCGGCCTGGACGAGTACATCGTCGAGGCGCTGCGCGCCGGCGCGAGCGGCTTCATCACCAAGGACGTACCGGCCGACGAGCTGGTCCGTGCGGTGCGCGTGGTGGCCGCCGGCGAAGCGCTCCTGACCCCGGCGGTGACGCGGCAGCTGCTCGACCGAGTGGCCCGACGGCTGCCCGCGCCCGTGGCGCAGACGCCCGACTCGCTGGCCGAGCTCACCGACCGCGAGCGTGAGGTGCTGGAGCTCCTCGCCCGCGGGATGTCCAACGCCGAGATCGCCGAGGCTCTCGTGGTGGGCGACGCAACGGTGAAGACCCACGTCTCCAATGTGCTCATGAAACTCGGCTTGCGCGACCGCGTGCAGGCTGTGGTCCTGGCCTACGAGATCGGTCTGGTCAAGCCGGGGACCAACGCCCAGCCGCCTCCCCCATAAGGGGGAGAAGCGCGGCGGCGTCCGCTGCGCGCCGGACGCATCAATCGCACCCACGGCCGACGACACGACGGGCCTTGACGCCGATGATGAGGGCATGTCAACCACTCAGAACATCATCGAGACACGCCGGGTCACCAAGCGCTTCGGCGCGCGCTCCGCGGTCACGGACCTCAGCCTGACGGTCCCGCGCGGATCGGCCTTCGGGTTCCTCGGCCACAACGGGGCGGGCAAGACGACGCTCATCCGAATGCTGCTCGGCCTCACGCAGGCGGACGCCGGCAGCATGCGGATCTCAGGGCGCCCGGTACCCGAGGAGCGAGCAGCGGTGCTGGCTCGCGTCGGAGCCATCGTCGAGGAGCCCCACTTCCACGGCCATCTCACCGGCCGCGAGAACCTGCGCGTAATCGCCGCCGTCCGCGGGCCTGAAGCGCGCGGGCGGATCAACGGCGCGCTGCGCCGTGTCGGGCTGGCCGATCGCGCCAACGACCGCGTCAAGACCTACTCACAGGGGATGCGCCAGCGTCTGGGCGTGGCGCGCTGCCTGCTCGCTGACCCCGAGCTCCTCATCCTCGACGAGCCGATGAACGGACTGGACCCCGGGGGCATCCTCGAGCTTCGGACGATGATCGCCGACCTGACCGGCGAGGGGCGCACGGTGTTCCTGTCCTCCCATCTCCTCGACGAGGTGGAGAAGACGTGTGACGCGGCCGCGGTGATCGACCGAGGCCGCCTCATCGCGCAGGGACCGATCAGCGAGCTGGTGGCCGACGAGCACGCCGAGCTGGACGTCACGGTGGACGACCGCCATGCAGCACTCGACCTGCTGGACGGCCATCCCGCCGTCGCCGCGGCCTACCCGACGCCGGAGGGCATCCGCATCACCCTGACCGGACCCGACGGAGCAGCCTCGATCAACGCTCGGCTCGTCAGCGCGGGCGTGGCGGTATCGCGTCTGGAGCCGGTCCGCGAGTCGCTGGAGCAGCGTTTCCTGGAAATGACGTCGCGAGTTGGAGGTCAGTCATGACGCTCACTGTGGCCCGCCAGATGATTGGCGCCGAGATCCTCAAGGTCAGGCGCAACCGGAGCATCATGGCGTTTGCGCTGCTCCTCACGGTCGGCGTGGTCGTCCTGTTCTACGGCTACGACGCGATCCAGCACGCCTCAAACCCGCTCCATAACGGTCCGGCCGGCGGCATGGACGGTTTCCGGCACGGCGTTCAGGCTCTCGGCATCTTCTTCGGGATGCTCGCTGCGGCGCTCATCGGGTCCGAGGTCGGCACCGCCGACGTATCCAGCGGAGTCTTTCGAGATCTCGTGGCCACCGGCCGGTCACGGCTTGCCCTGTTCGCAGTTCGTCTCCCGGCTGCCGCGATCGTCACGCTGTGCCTCAGCGCCGCCGCCTACGCGTTGGTGCTGCTGGCGACGTTCGTCTTCGCCGGCGGCAGCGCGACGCCAAGCATCGGGCTCATCCTCCGGAGCGCCGGCTGGATCGCCCTGGCCAACGTGACCGTGGTGGCGCTCGCGGTGGGTGTCGGATCGGTCGCAGGGTCGCGCGCGTTGGCGTTGACGGCGGTGATCGGGTGGCAGGCGATCGTCACCAACCTCCTCGTGAACGTGAAGTCCCTGGGCTCAGTGCGTGACGTGCTGCTGACGCCGGCGCTCGATCAGCTCGTTCCGGTGAAGAACGGTCATGCCGACGTCGTCATGGCGGCGGGCATCGCGGTGATCGTCATCTGCGCCTGGCTGGTCATCCCCCAGACGCTCGGAGCCTGGCGGACGCGGGCGCGCGACGCCTGAGGAGGGCGCCGGCCCACATGGAAGCGATCGCGCCGTGGGCGGCTCAGCCCGCGGCGCGGGCCAGCAGCGAGGCCTCGCCGCTCAGGGTCTGGCTGGTGGCGGAGCTGATCTGCACCTCGACGAGCTCGCCCGCCTCGCCCAGCCCGTCGAAGTTGACCACCTTGTTGTGGCGCGAACGCCCGCGCAGGCGGGTGGGATCGGTGCGTGAGGGTCCCTCCACGAGCACGTCGAGCGTACGGCCGACGAACCGCTGCGCGCGCTCGCGGGCGCGCCGCTGGATCACCTCGACCAGACGCTCCATGCGCGCCACCTTGATCTCGTGCGGGATCTGGTCGGGCATCTCGGCGGCCTCGGTCTCGCGCCGGGGCGAGTAGACGAAGGTGAAGGCGCCGTCGAAGCCGACCTCCTCGGCGACTTCGAGCGTCTGCTCGAAATCCGCCTCGGTCTCCCCCGGGAAGCCGACGATGATGTCGGTGGTCAGGGCGCAATCGGGCACGTGCTCGCGGATGAGGGCCACCCGGTCCAGATAGCGCTCACGGGTGTAGGTGCGGCGCATCCGCTTGAGCACCGGGCTGGACCCCGACTGCAGCGGCAGGTGGATGTGCTCGCACAGGGCGGGCAGCTCGGCGTGGGCGCGGATAACGTCCTCGCGCATGTCCTTGGGGTGCGGGCTGGTGTACCGGATGCGCTCGATGCCGGGCACCGCGTCGACCCGGCGCAGCAGCTCGGAGAAGGTGACGCGCGTGTCACGCGGCAGGTCTCGGCCGTAGGAGTTGACATTCTGGCCCAGGAGCGTCACCTCCCGCACGCCGTCGGCCGCCAGGCGGCGGATCTCGTGCATGAGCTCGTCCGGTCCGCGACTGACCTCCCGTCCCCGGGTGGAGGGCACGATGCAGTAGGAGCAGACCGAGTTGCAGCCCACGCTGATCTGCACCCAGCCCTGGAAGTCGCGTGCGCGTTTGGCCGGCAGATGGCCGGTGAACCCCTCGAACTCGAAGAACCCCTGAGCCGTGAGGGAGTCAGACGTCAGGAACTCCGCCAGCTTGTGGACCTGCCCGGGCCCGAAGGCCACGTCGACGAACGGGAAGCGGGCGAACACCTCCTCCTTGACCGACTGTGCCCAGCAGCCGCCGACACCGACGACGCGGCCCGGATGCTCGCGCTTGAGCCGCTTGGCCTCGCCCAGGTGAGCCACGAAACGGCTGTCAGCCGCCTCGCGGATCGAGCAGGTGTTGAAGAGGATGAGGTCGGCGTCGGCGCGGGTGTCTGACTCGGCGTAGCCCAGCGACTCGAGCATCCCCTTGATGCGCTCAGAATCGTGCTCGTTCATCTGGCATCCGAAGGTGGTCACGTGGTAGCGCTTCATCGGAGGCCAAGGGTAGTGCCTGGCCGTCGCCGCCTGATGGATGTGGTCGGCCCGCCCGCGCCGGCCGGCCGCGGACGACGCGGACGACGCAGACGCGGCGACGCCCCGGCTCACCACCGAGGCGTCGCGAGACATCAGATCCGACCGCGAGGTCAGTGGGGGGTCAGCTGCAGGTGGTCGCCCACGTGCAGGCGTCAAAGCCGCTGCCGGCGGCGTTGGGGGCCGACGGAGCGCCGATCACGTTGCCGTTGGAATCGATGAGGTCCATCGCCTCCGAGGACTGGAGCTTGACCGGGACGCCGTTGGTGGTCCCCGACGTGAAGGCCGGGTTGGTGAGGTTCGGCAGAGCGGCGAAGCCGGCGTTGGTGCCGATCTCCAGGGGCGTCTCCTCGATCCACTCGGCCGTGGCGTGGGTCGAGGGGTATGGCACGGTGGTGGTGAACGACTCGCCCTTGGTGACGTCCTGCAGGGTGATGTTCCAGAGGTCGGAGTCGTTGACCGCCTCGGAGATCGCCGCGTGCATGTGGTCGCCGGGCGAGACCGTGATGTTGCTGATCGAGATCGACGGAGCGGGCACGAGCTCCCACCAAGCGGAATAGCTGGGCGCGCCGGTGGCATCGACGTCCTGCTCGGTGCCTGTCTGGATCAGCGTGTTGTCGCTGACCGTGCATCCGGAGTCGACGCACCCGCCACCGATGCCGATCCAGTCAGACGATGCCTCGGCCTGGCCCGAGGTGTGCTGCGTGGCGGCCGGAACCGTCCAGTCGCCGGTGATGGAACCAAAGAGCTTGCTGCCCTGCTCGAGCGTGCCCTGGTTGTAGCCGAACCAGTTGCTGCTCTGGTTGGCGTTGACCTTCGCGCCCTTGGTGAGGTGAAGCAGCTGGCCGTGGGCGGCCAGGGATGCAGCGCTCGCACTGCCGGCGCTCAGCGCGATGGCGGCCACCGCGGCGCTGAGCGTGAGCGCAAGGCAAGCCGGCAGCCGTCCGCGGAGCGGTCGAGAACCACGATTCATGGGTGTCCTTTCTGCGGCGGCGCGGGCCCACTGAGCCGCCAGCCTCCCGTCTTTGGCCCGCAGGACACGATCTACCCGATTCGGGTCCAGTGAACACCCCGGTTTATCAACACTTAGCCGGCGTCAGCGGGCGTACTCCACTGCTCGCGACTCCCGGATCACGGTCACCTTGATCTGGCCCGGATACTCGAGCTTCTTTTCGATCTCGCGGGCGATCTCATAGGAGAGCAGCGTGGCGGCGTCGTCGTCGATGGCACCGGGCGCGACCATGACCCTGATCTCGCGCCCCGCCTGCATGGCATAGACCTTGTCCACGCCCGGGTGGCGGGTGGCGATCTGCTCAAGGTCGCGCAGCCGCTTGACGTACTGCTCGAGCGACTCCCCGCGGGCCCCCGGCCGAGCGCCGGAGAGGGCGTCGGCCGCCTGGACGACGACTGCCTCGATGGTCTGGGGCTCGACCTCGTTGTGGTGGGCCTCCATGGCGTGGGCCACCGCAGCCGACTCGCCGTACTTGCGGGCCAGGTCACCGCCGACCAGCGCGTGTGGACCCTCGATCTCGTGGGTGACCGACTTCCCGATGTCGTGCAGCAGTGCCGCGCGCCGCGCGGTCTTGGCGCTGGCGCCCAGCTCCTGGGCCATCATGGCCGACAGCTGCGCGACCTCGATCGAGTGGGCCAGCACGTTCTGGCCGTAGCTGGTGCGAAAGCGCAGGCGGCCGAGCAGCTTGACCAGCTCGGGATGCAGGCCCTGCACGCCGGCCTCGAACGCGCCCTGCTCGCCCAGCTCGACGATATGGCTCTCGAGCTCGGACTTGGTCTGGTAGTACATCTCCTCAATGCGGGCGGGATGGATGCGCCCGTCCTGGAGCAGCTTCTCCAGGGTGAGCCGGGCGATCTCGCGGCGGACGCCGTCGAAGCCCGAGAGGACGACCGCGCCGGGCGTGTCGTCGATGATGAAGTCCACGCCGGTGAGGTTCTCCAGGGCGCGGATGTTGCGGCCCTCCCGGCCGATGATGCGGCCCTTCATGTCGTCGGCGGCGAGCTGCACCACCGACACGGTGGTCTCGGCAGCGTGCCCGGCGGCGAGCCGCTGCATGACAACCGAGAGGATGTTGCGCACGCGGCGCTCGGCCTCGCGCTTGGTCTCCTCCTCTATCTGCCGGATGCGGCGCGCCGCATCGTGCTTGGCCTGCTCCTCGATCTCCTGGAGCAGCAGTTCCTTGGCCCGCGCAGCGGACATGCCGGCCAGGCGTTCCAGCGTGCGCTCCACCTCGGCGCGCTGCTGCGTCAGGGCCTCTCGGTCGGTGGCCAGGTCGGCCTCGCGCCGGTCGAGCGCCTCGTCGCGCCGCTCCAGGGCGGTGCTGCGCTCGGTCAGCGCCGCCTGGAGTGCCGCCACAGTCGCGGTATCGCGTTCCGCGCTCTGCGGGGCGGCGCTGTGGCTACGCCCGTAGAGAACCGCGGCAACCACGATTCCCGCCGCAATGAGCGCTGCGGCACCGATGATTTCCATGGTCGTTCCTCTCATCCGGCCCGGGAGGCCCGGGCCCGAATCCCACTATTTGAGCTTGGTTTGAGAGCGACCGAGCGGCCCGTGCGGAGGCACGGTCAACCAGTCCCAGGCAACGTCACTCAGCGATCCGGCTAGACGACTAGCCCACGCAGCCTGAAACCGATCTGGACCGCGGCTCCGGTCCGGTATGGATTGGCGTCAACACTGACGATCTCTGTGTTCGATATCTGGGAATTTGCTGGCGTTTTGCGGCCGCAAGGACCGTTCGTTCACTGGGTCAATCGTAGTACTGCGCAGTTGCGGACGCAACGCGTTCGTAACATCCGGGCGCGCCCGTGCAGTGCGCCCGGCAGCCCCGCGCCCGGCGGCCGGACTCAGCCTGCCTCACGGGCACTGAGCGGCTGCCCCGGGAAGAACGGCCACTCCTCGAAGGCGCGGCAGCGGCCGTCGCGGTCCAGGGTGATGACCCACAGGTCGCGGTAGACGTGCGGCGAGGGCTCGGCGTAGGTGACCTCCACCCGAGCCACGCCGACATCGCCCTCGACGGCCACCGGCTCCCAGCGCATCGTGAAGGGCTCATCGGGCCGGTCGCGCTCGGCCTCCCAGAAGGCCGCGATGGCCTCCAGGCCGATCACGGGCTCGGCGAACGGCGCGTTGCGATAGGAGGCCTGCGCGCTGAAGAGCGGCTCGAGCGCCGCCGTTCCGGCCATTCGCCAGGCGCGTTCATAGGCATCGATCCAGCGCGCGAGGTCGGAGCGATCCACCGCGACTCAGGTTCGGGCGCCGGCGGCCACCACGATCAGTCGCCGCGCGCGTGGGCGCTGAGCGCGTCGAGCGCCAGCTCGGTCTCATAGCCCTTGCGCAGGAGCATCCCGAGCGCGCGGTTGCGATCCCGCCGGTCCTGTGGCGGATCCGGAAAGCGATGGCGCAGCACTGCCAGCGCGCGTTCGAGCTCGGTCTCGGGCTCGTCTGCGTCTCTGGTCTCGCTGCCGTCGTCATCGGCCTCGGCGAGCGCGGCCTCGGCGAGCGATCGGTCGATCCCGCGTTCCAGCAGGCTGCGGCGGATGCGCTCGCTCCCCCACTGCTCGAGCCGGCGCTTGTCGGCCACGAACAGCCGCGCGTACCGGGCGTCGTCGAGGAAGCCCTGCTCCCCGAGGATCCGCACCGCCTCGCCGGTCAGCTCCTCGGACACCCCCCGGCGCTGCAGGCGGCGCCGCACCTCATCGACCGTCCGGTCGCGCGGGTTCAGGTACGCGTAGGCGAGATCCAGCGCCTTCTGGAGACGTTCCGCGTCCGTGGCCGCCCGGGACGGCGCGTCCGTGGCGGCTGCCGACCCCGGGTCGGTACGGGCCACTACGCCGCCGGGGCGACGGCGGCCAACGGCACGTCGTCGTGCTCGATCTCCTTGACGAGCTCACGGCCGATGCCCAGCACAGCGTAGATCTTGGCCTCGATCTCGGCGGCCATCTCCGGATGCTCGTCCAGGAATGTCTTGGCGTTGCCGCGTCCCTGCCCGAGCCGTTCGTCCCCGTAGGAGAAGAACGAGCCGGACTTGGAGATGATGTTGTGCTCGATGCCGTAGTCCAGCAGGCAGCCCGAGGTGGAGATGCCCTTGCCGAACTCGATGTCGAACTCGGCCTGCTTGAACGGAGCGGCCACCTTGTTCTTGACGACCTTGACCCGCACCCGGTTGCCCACCGCCTCGGTCCCGTCCTTGAGCGTCTCGATGCGCCGGATGTCCAAGCGCTGCGAGGAATAGAACTTCAGCGCCCGGCCGCCCGGCTGGGTCTCCGGCGAGCCGAACATCACGCCGACCTTCTCGCGGATCTGGTTGGTGAACACGCACAGCGTCTGCGCCCGGTTCAAGTTGCCGGCGAGCTTGCGCATCGCCTGGGACATCATCCTCGCCTGGGCGCCGACGGTCTGATCGCCCATCTGGCCCTCGAGCTCCGAGCGCGGCGTCAGCGCGGCCACCGAGTCGATGGCGACGAGGTCGACCGCGCCGGAGCGAATGAGCATGTCCACGATCTCCAGCGCCTGCTCGCCGTAGTCAGGCTGCGAGACGAGGAGCTCGTCGATGTCCACGCCGATCTGCTGCGCGTACAGCGGGTCCATGGCGTGCTCGGCATCGACGAACGCGCACACCCCGCCCAGCTTCTGCGCCTCGGCGATGATGTGGTAGACAAGCGTGGTCTTACCGGAGGATTCCGGGCCGAAGATCTCGACGATCCGTCCGCGCGGCACGCCGCCGATCCCCAGCGCGATGTCCAGCGACAGCGCCCCGGTGGGGATGGCGTCCACGTTCACGCGCGCGCCCGGGTCGCCCATGCGCATCACGCTGCCCTTGCCGAACTGCCGCTCGATCTGGGTCAGCGCCCCCTGGAGGGCGGCTTGACGCTTGGCATCGGCCTTGGGGTCAGACGCGCCGACTGCGCCTTTCTCGTTCTCGCTCATGCTCGCGGCTCCTTGTCTGTGCGCGTTGAACCCATCACGGTAGGGGTGCTGGCGGACGGAAAACCACGCTAGCCCGGGGCCCTGTGACGAAACAAGACGCATTCGTGACAAGCCGAAAACAAATGCGTGACGATTCTGCGCATGACACCGGACGGGTCCTTCGCCGACATCCCCGCCGAGGTGCGCCGGCGGGTGGACGGCGGCGAGCGCGTCGCCCTGCTCCTGCTCGACGCGCTCGGGCTGCGCTTCCTGCATCGCCACGACGACCACCCCCTCCTGCGGCGGCTCCGGGTCACCCCGCTGCGATCGCAGTTCCCCTCCACCACCACCGCCCACGTCACCACGATCCACTCCGGCCAGCCGGTGCAGGAGCACGGCCTCTACGAATGGAACGTGTTCGAGCCGGCGCTCGGCCAGATCATCTGCCCGCTGCGCTTCAACTTCGCCGGCTCCGACGTGCCCGGAGACCTCGAGGGCCGGCTGTCACCTTCGGCGCTCCTGTCCGGGGCGACGCTGTACGAGACACTCGGCGCCCGGAGCTTCGTCCTCCAGCCCCACGCCATCGCCGGCTCGCCGTTTACGCGCCTGGCCACACGCGGCGCCACCGTCCACGGGTTCGAGCAGCCGGCCGACGGCCTGCGGGCGCTGTCCGACCTCATCGCGAGCGTGGACGGACCCGCGTATGCCTTTCTCTACTGGGATGAGATCGACCGCACGGGACACGAGCGAGGGCCCGACTCGCCCGAGTTTGACCACGCGGCGCGCGCGGCGCTGGACGCCGTCGCCGAGGCGCTCGGCGACCTTCGCGACGTCACCGTACTCCTGACCGCCGACCACGGCCAGGTGGGCGTCTCCCCCGACCGCGTCGACTATCTCGACGAGCTGTGGCCCGAGCTGCCCTCGATGCTCGCCCTCCGCCGGCCGGCCGGATCCTCGCGCGACGCCTTCCTGCACGTGCGCCCCGAGCACGTGGACACGGTCATCGCGGGGCTCAGCGCGCGCCTGGACGACCGCGCCCGGGTCCTGCCCGCGAGGGAGCTGTTCGACGACCCCGGGCCGCGGTTGACCGCGCGGCTGGGCCAGGTCGCGGTGCTGGCCGCGCCGGGGCGCGAGGTGTGGCTGCGGTCAGCGCCGGGCAACGAGCGATGGTTTCAGGGGCAGCACGGCGGCCTGGATCCCGCCGAGACCGAGACCTACCTGGCCGAGGTGCGGCCCGAATAGGCCCCGGACCTCGGCGGTCCGGAAGCAAACGCCCCGCTCAAGCGGCCGGCAGAGCTCCGCGGGACGTCTGCTGCCGTCACAGGCGCGAACGTCCCGACTGAGGTCGCTGTGACACGGCCGAGGGATGGTTGCCGCCGTCACGGGCGCAAACGTCCCACCGTCGTGGAGACACCCGGCGGGTGGGATGTTTGCCGCCCCTTGGGCTCGCCAGGCGGTCGAGCTTCCCCGAGGGGCGGCTCGCCGGGCGCTGCGCCGGACCGCCGGCCAGCAGCCAGGCTGGTTACATGGGACCCGTCGCAGGGGAGCCGCACCCGTGTCCGCGCGCCCCGTGCCGCCGCGCGCGGGGCCTGCCGCCGCCCTAGTTGCGAGAATTGCAAGGTGGACATAACTAACGACCTCATGGAGAGACCGTGACCCCTCTCGTCGAAGCTCTCAAGAACGAGCACACGAAGCGCATCCTCTATGCCACCGGCGTCCGCCGCCCGTCGCTGACCCAGCGCGAGACGCCGCACTACCGGTTGCCCAAGCTCCAGGCCAATGGAGGCTATCTACGCCTGAAGAAGTACGACGGGCCCGAGATCCCGCGCGAGGAGTACGAGAACCTCACCTACACCACGTACTCCACGGATGACGCCACCATCTTCGCGCCGATCACGTCATGCACCGGCGAGCTGGAGCTCAAGGGGTTCGAGGCCTATGGCAAGCCCGACCTGGACGGGGTCTGGACCGAGAACGCCAAGAAGTGCCCCTCGATCGTCAAGTACGTGGAGTCGATCGGCGCGCGCTTCGGCCGGGTGCAGCTGCTCAAGATGAAGCCCAATACCATGCGCGAGTGCCGCTGGGGCCTGCACCTGGACAACAACAACGCCGCCAACAAGGCCGAGGAGAACGGCTGGGTGGTCCGGTGCTGGCTGGAGCTCACCGACGACGACTCGAGCGCCCTGGTCGTGCGGCGCGACCAGTTCTCCAAGGCCTCGGAGGTCAAGATCGGGCTGCCCAGGTACCAGCAGGCGGTCGTGGACTCCGAGTTCCTGTACCACGGTGGCTACCACCACGGGCCGGGCACGCGCTACGCCCTGATCACGAGCGTGGAGAGTGGGCCGGCGCTGGAGAAGTGGATCGAGTCGCAGCTGCCGTAGCCGGGGCCGCGGCGACGCCCAGAAGGGCCACGGGGCCACGGCGACGCCCGGGCTGAGCCGATCGACGTCCAGACGTGCCGCTCACCCCTGCAGCGGCACGTGCGCCAGGGGCTCGTAGCGCGCGGGGCCCGAGCCCGTGTGTGACCGGTAGAGCGTGACGGTGGTCGCGGGGAAGCGCAGCGGGTCGGGCGCGGGCAGCTGGCCCCGGTGGGGACGACCCTCGCGCTGGACGCGGGCGACGGTGACGTGGGCCAGGAAGGGGCGCTTCTCGGGCTCGTAGACCCCGGTGTCGACGAGAGCGCGTGCCAGGACCGCCTGCGCTGCGGCGAGCCGCCCCTGCTCGTCGGCGAGTTCGACGGTGAGCACGCGCGGCCGGCGGGGCGGCAGCCACAGCGCCGGGCCGAGCGCGAGCGTAGCCGCCGGCAGCCCGGACACCACCGCGCAGGCGGCAGCGATCCCGTCCACCTCGTCGACGGGACGCGACCCCAGGAAGCACAGGGTCACGTGCAGCGACGCGGGCTCCACGAGACGGATGCGAGCCATCCCCCCCACCTGCGCGCGGGCCCATCCGAACAGCGCGGAGCGCACGTCGGCGGGCAGGTCGAGCGCCACGAACAGCCGCGCCCGCTCGCCGCTCACGACGCGGCGTCAGCCTCGGCACCCGGAGGCTCGGCGCCCGCCGCCTCCGCCGGCCGCTGCGCATCATCGGATTCGCCCAGCAGCAGGCGCCGCAGCAGGTGCATGGCCACCGTCACCGAGCGGTCGCGGATGTCGGCCCGGCCGCCCGGCAGCTGCGTCCGCCGGGTGAGCCGCCGCGGCGCCCCCTCCCCACCTCGCATCCACACCGAGAAGCACACCGTGCCCACCGGCTTGTCCTCGGTGCCGCCGCCCGGGCCGGCGATCCCGGTGATCCCGGCTCCCAGCTCGGCGTCGAAGCGCTCGGCGATCCCCTGCGCGAGGGCCTCCGCGACTTCGGTGGACACGGCGCCGAAGCGCTCGATCAGGCTCGGATCCACACCGGCGAGGTCGATCTTGGCCGCGTCGGAGTAGACCACGCCGCCGCCCAGGAAGTAGGCCGAGGACCCGGAGCGATCGGTGAGGCGGGTGGCCAGCCCGCCGCCGGTGCACGATTCGGCCACAGCGAGTGTGTGCCCGTCCAGCAGCGTCGCCAGCTGGTCGTCGATCGTGGAGCCGTCCTCGGAGTAGAGCGTGTCGGCGTGGCGGCGGCGGAGGAAGTCCAACAGCGCGTCATACGCGGGCTGGGCGGCCGGCTCGAACTGGGTGGCGATCTCGATCTCCCCGCGCCTCAGGCAGGTGGTGATCTCCAGCGGTGCCAGGTCAAGCCCCTCGGCCTCGGCGTCGCGCAGCGTGTTGGCGATCTCTGACTCCGGAATCCCGAACAGCCGGACGATCTCGCGTCGGTACTCGCGGGCACCGGCGATCGCCGTGGCGAAGGCCTCGGTCTGCCGGGCCCTCTCCCACATGGGCTGAAGCTCGCGCGGTGGCCCGGGGAGCACCACCACGGTCGGGCCGTCGCCGTCGCGCGGCGGCACGACGAGGCCGGGCGCGGTGCCCACCGGGTCCAGCACCGTGGCGCCCTCGGGGATGACCGCCTGCTTGCGGTTGGATCGTCGGATGGCCTCGGCGTCGAGGTCGGGCCACCGGGCCATCATCGGGCGCAGGATCTCGGCGATCTGGGCCTCCAACGCGGGATCGAGCACCATCTCGCGTCCACAGAACCGTCCCACCACCTCAGCGGTCAGGTCGTCGGCCGTCGGTCCGAGGCCCCCGCTGGTGACGATCATCGCCATGCCCGCATCGCGCATGAAGGCGAGCGCGGTCAGCAGGTCGTCGGGGCGGTCTCCGACGATCTGGATCATCGCGGCGTCCACGCCGACCTCGCGCAGGCGCTCGGACAGCCAGGGCCCGTTGCGGTCGGAGATGATCCCGGTCAGGACCTCGGTCCCGGTGATGAGGATCCCAGCGCGCGGGCGACTCATGCGCACTGGGGCTGCTTGGCGGCAGGCAGCATGGTGTGGGACCCCGGCGTGAGATCGAAGCCCACCGGGCTGCCGGTCGCGGGCACCGTCACCGCCACGCCGTTGACCTTCATCTTCACCGAGGCGTTGCCGAGGGTGAGCAGCAGCTTGGACGCGGTCTTGACCGGGATGGACTGGCCGACGTTGAAGATCTGCCCCGGGATCAGCCGCTTACCCTTACCGTCGACCAGGCAGACGTAGACCGCTCCCGTCGGGGTGAGCTGGAGCTTGACCGTACTGGCCACCGTTCGCGTGTGGTGGGTTGCGCGATGCTTCGCGGGCTTCTTGGGCGTTGTGGTCTGGGCGTGGGTGCCCGTCGTGGTGGAGTTCTCGCCGTTCTTCTTGACGCCCAGGAAGTACAGGGCCACGACCACGCCCACGAGCACCACGCCGATCAGCACCCAGGGCGGGATCAGGGGGCCCCGCGGCTGGCGCTGACGCTCGCGCTCCCGGCCCAGGGGCGTGATCGGCTTGAGCTCGTGGTCGGAGGGGCGCTCGTAGCGGCGCTTGTAGTCGTCGAGCAGCTGCCGGCTGTCGAGCCCGAGATACTCGCTGTACGTGCGCAGGAAGCTCTTGACGTAGACGTCGCCCGGGAGCAGCCCCCATTCCTCGTTCTCGATCGCGCGGAGATACTTGGCACGGATCTTCGTGCGCGTCTCGACCTCGTTGATGTCGATCTTGGCGCGCATCCGCGCCTCCCGCAGGGTGGCGCCGATATCTGCCATCGTCGAGAAGGCTACCGGCGCCCGATCGCCCGGCTAGCCCTCGAACCCCTGCGAATCGCCGGGTTCGTCGAGGCCCGGAGCGGGCGGGTCGGCCGGCGGCTCGGCAGCAGGAGCGGACTCAGATGACGCGGCGCGGCCCGAACTGCCACCGGCGCCCTCGGCCTCGGCCAGGTGGGCCAGGATCCGGGGCACGTCGGCCTCGGTGATCAGCACCTGGCGTGGCTTGGATCCTTCATAGCCGGAGATGATGCCGCGGCGCTCGAGCATGTCGATCAGCCGGCCGGCGCGCGTGTAGCCCAGCCGCAGCCGGCGCTGGAGCATCGAGGTGGACGCCGTGCCCATGGAGGCCACGAGGTAGATCGCCTCCTCCAGCAGCGGATCCTCGTCGGCGCTGAGCGCGTCCTCGTCGCCGGCGGGCCCCTCCTCGGACTCGACCTCCTCCAACAGCTCCTCCTGGAACTCGGGCTCGCCCTGGCGCCGCCAGGACTCGGTCAGCTCGAGGACCTGCTCCTCGTCGATGTAGGCCCCCTGGATGCGCTGCAGCTTGGAGGACCCGACCGGCGAGAACAACATGTCGCCCTGCCCCAGCAGCGCTTCGGCGCCGTTCTGATCGAGGATCACACGCGAGTCGGTCTGGCTGGAGACAGCGAAGGCGATGCGCGACGGGACGTTGGCCTTGATCATGCCGGTGATGACGTCGACCCGCGGCGACTGGGTGGCCAGGACGAGGTGGATGCCGACGGCCCGCGCCTTCTGGGCGAGGCGAATGATCGAGTCCTCGACGTCGGCCGGGGCCACCATCATCAGATCGGCGAGCTCGTCGATCACGCACAGGATGTAGGGCAGGCGGGGCTCGCCGCGCTTGTCACGCGCCCGGTTGAGCTCGGGCAGGCTGCGGGTGCGGGCCAGGGACATGATCCCGTAGCGCTGCTCCATCTCCTTGACGAGGTTCTGCAGCGCGTTGGCGGCCATGCGCGGGCTGGTGATCACCGGGGTGAGCAGGTGGGGCACCGACTCGTAATGGTTGAGCTCGACCTGCTTGGGATCCACGAGCACGATGCGGACCTCGTGGGGCGTGGCCCGCAGCAGGATGCTCGAGAGCATCGCGTTGACGCAGGCCGACTTACCGGCGCCGGTGGTGCCGGCCACCAACAGGTGCGGCATCTTGGCCAGGTCGGCGCCGATCGCGCGCCCGGCGATGTCCTTGCCCAGCCACACCGTCAGCGGCGACCAGTCCGCCGGCGGCTGCTGGTAGACGTCCCCGAGGTGCACGATCTTCCGGCGGGCGTTGGGGACCTCGACGCCGACGGCCTGCTTGCCCGGGATCGGCGCCAGGATGCGGATGTCGGTGGCGGCCAGCGCGTAGGCGAGGTCGTCCTTGAGCTGGGCCACCTTGGCCACCTTGATCCCGGGGGCCAGCCGGATCTCATAGCGGGTGATGTGCGGGCCGGTGACGCGGCCGATGACCTTGGCCTCGATGCCGAAGTGGCCGAGGGTCTCGACCAGCGTGCGGGCCACCAGCTCCTGCCCGGCTGTGTCGGGCTTGGCCGCCTCGGCGGTCGAGCGGGTCAGCGCGCGCGTGCTGGGCAGGCGCCATTCGAAGTCGGGGTCGTCGGTGATCGCCTCGCGGTAGCGGCCCTGGGGGGTGAGGTCAGCAGGGTCCACCGTGGCGCGCGCCGGCGGCGCGGGCTCCTCCCCGGGCTGAGGCTCGGGGCCGGGACGCTCGTCGGTGACCTCGATCTCATCCTCGGCTCCCTCGACATCGGGCCCGAATGGCGTCGCCGCCGCGCCGTCGCCGTCGCCGGGCCGGCCGTCGTTGGCCGGCGCCTCGACATGCGTGGCGCGGACGATGAGCTCGGCGGTGTCCGGCTCGGGCGGCAGCAGCGGCTCGGGCAGCAGGTCGGGATCGAGCAGGCGGTCGGGCACGGGGCCGTCCGCGGCAGACCCAGCGGCGGTCGAGGAGTTCCGCGCCGATCGGCCCACAGCCGTGGCCGGGCGCCGTGCCAGGGTCGCGCTCAGGCTGTCGGTGGAGCGCCTCACCGCCCGTCCGGTCCCGACCACGCTGGCACCGGTCAGGCGCACCAGGCCGGCCAGCGTGGCCCCCGTGACCAGAATGAGGCCGGCGAGCAGGAGGAACACGGCGAGGATGTCCGCGCCGAGCGTCGAGAGCAGATGGGAGCCGGCCCAGAACTCGGCTTGGCCGATGACGCCGCCACGCCGCTCGAAGGCGGCTGCGTGCCAGAACGCGGCCGCGGGCAGCGCGCCGGGCCCGATGCCGAGCGTGCCGGCCGCCAGCATGAGCGTGAGCGCGGCCACCACGCACAACAGGCCGGTGCGGAGCGGACGCGTCGGCGGGCGCCACTCGCGCATGAGGATGAGGGCTCCGGCCCCCACGAGGGCGACGGGCACCGCGTACCCCAGGGCCCCGAACACGAACCGAGTCGCCCGTACGGCGCCCTCGCCCAGCGCGCCCCCGGCCCAGTGCACGTAGGCCACCCCGCCCAGGAAGATCCCGACGGCGATCAGCGCCAGGGCCAGGATGTCGACGTGATGGGGCTCGAGGACGAACGACGGCAGCGTGGGACGGCTCGCGAGCAGCGAGCGCCGCGCCCGAGGCGGCGGAGACTTTCGCCGCGGCTTGGGCTTGGGGCGAGGCTTGGTGCTGGTGGCCATGTCCGAAGTGGCTGCTTCGACGGCGGCGGCCCGCCTCCTGCCCTGCGTAAGGGTCTGATAAGGCCTGTTCGACTCGCGGCGTCGGAGCCGTACCATCTGGCTCCCCATGGCTGACTTCGAGCGTCCCCCCCGTGTGCTGGTCGTCGAGGACGACGACGCCATCGCCCAGGTACTGCAGCGCTCGCTGCGCATGGAGGGCTACGAGGTACGGGTGGCGGGCGATGGGCCGACCGCGCTGGACGGCGCTCACGCCTTCCTGCCCGACCTGGTGCTGCTCGATCTCGGCCTGCCCGGCATGGACGGGATCGAGGTGGCCAAGCGGCTGCGCGCATCGGACGACGACGTCCCCATCCTCGTCCTCACCGCCCGCGACGCGGTCGAGTCGCGCGTCGAGGGGCTGGACTCGGGGGCCGACGACTACCTGGTCAAGCCGTTCGAGCGCCAGGAGCTGCTGGCGCGCCTGCGCGCGCTGCTGCGTCGCCGCCCACCTCGCGGACAGGCCCATCTGTCCGTGGGCGACCTCAAGCTCAACCCCGACACTCACGAGGTGCTCCGCGGCGACCGTCACGTGGACCTCACCCAGCGGGAGTTCGAGCTGCTGGAATACCTGATGCGCAACGAACGGATCGTGATCTCGCGCCAGCGCCTGCTCGACGAGGTGTGGGGGTATGACCCGTTCTCGATGACCAACACGATCGAGGTGTTCGTCTCCAACCTACGACGGAAGCTGGAATCCGGTGGCGAGCCACGGCTCCTACATACGATCCGCGGCGCGGGCTACGTACTCCGCGTATAGGTCGGTCCCGATCCGGTGGCGTCTGGCCGGAGGCTCCGCGGCGCTGACCTTCGTCATCCTTGCCGGCTTCGGCGCCATCGTGGGCACGCTCACCAACCGCCAGGTGCGCACGCAGTTCAACGACCAGCAGAGCACGGCGATCAACCGGCTCTACCAGGAGCTCGGCGGCAAGCTGGCCTGGGACAAGTACGACGGAACCGAGATCGACTGGGGCAACGTCAATGTCTCGCTGGCTGACTTCGCCAGCGCTCAGCATGCGGAGATCCGGGTGTTCGACACCTCCGACGGCTATCTCCTGGGCACGCAGCGCAACGTCCAGATCCGCGGGGTCAAGGCGCCCCCGAACCCGGCGCTGTTCAGCTCGATGCCGGTCCAGGACCAGGGCTACTACACGCAGGCGGGCTACCGGGTGGCCGTCCGCGACGTGACGGTCAAGCCCGAGGGGCAGGTCAAGCTGCTGTATGCCCTCCCGCTGTCAGACATCAACCACACGCTGGGCCGGGTCGACGTCTTCCTCATCATCGGCGTCCTGGGCGGAACCATCCTCGCCCTGCTCGCCGGGCTGTTCGTCTCGGCCCGGGCGATGCGCCCGATCGTGGAGCTCACCGATGCCGCGCGCGAGATCGAGCGCACCCGCGACCCCAGCGCCCGGTTGCCGCGTCCCGAGGCCGATGACGAGATCTCGGAGCTGGCGCTCACCCTGGGCGGCATGCTCGGCGCCCTGGACGCCGCACGCGCCGACACGCAGGCAATGCTCGACCGCCAGCGGGAGTTCGTCGCCGACGCCTCCCACGAGCTGCGCACGCCGTTGACCAGCGTGCTGGCCAACCTCGACCTGCTCACCGAGGAGCTCAGCGGCGACCAGTCAGAGACCGCCGAGGCGGCGCTGCGCTCCACCCGCCGGATGCGCCGGTTGGTGGGCGACCTCCTGCTGCTCGCGCGCGCCGACGCGCGGCGGGTGCAGCCCCATCGCCCCACAGATCTGGGAGAGGTCCTCATCGAGGTCGCCGCCGAGCTGGGGCCGATGGCCGAGCGCCACGATCTGTCGATCTCTCCCGAGCCGGTGGTGGTCGACGGGGTGCGCGACGAGCTGCACCGCCTCATGCTCAACCTGCTGGAGAACGCCGTCCGTCACACGCCGCCCGGCACGCGGGTGCACGCCTCCACCGCGGCGGGCGACGGCGAGGCCGTGATCACCGTCGAGGACTCGGGCCCGGGAATCCCGTCAGAGCTGGCCGAGCGGGTGTTCGAGCGGTTCGTGCGCGGCGGTCGCGACGGCGCCAAGGGCTCCGGGCTGGGACTGGCCATCGTCCGCTCGGTGGCGCAGTCCCACGGCGGCACGGTGGCGCTCGAGAGCCCGGAGAGCGGTGTGGGGACGCGCTTTGAGATCCGGATCCCGACGGTTCAAGCCGCGGTGCAGCAGCCGGCCAGCGGCTCGGTCCAGGACGGCGCGGCTCAGACCTCGACGACGACCGGTAGGACCATCGGGCGACGCCGCAGCCGGTCGTAGACGAAGGCCGCGAGATCGTCGTGCAGCCCCTGCTGGAGCAGGTCGATCTCGCGCACGCCCTCCCGTGCCGCGACCGTGAGCGAGCGCTCGACCTCCTCGCGAATGTCGGAGACGAGCTCATCGGCCTGCTCGATGAAGGGCACACCGCGGAAGATGACCTCGGGTGGCACCACCGACTCGCCGGTCTGCTCTGACACCGTGGCCACCACGATGAAGATGCCGTCGGCTGAGAGCATGCGGCGGTCGCGCAGGGCCACGTCGGCCGGGTCGCCGATGTCCACGCCGTCGACGAAGATCATCCCGGCGGTTTGGCGCTCGCCGATGACGGCGCCGCGCTCGTCGATCTGCAGCGGCAGCCCGTTCTCGAGCCGGAACACGGCGTCGGGGTGGATGCCGACCGCGTCGGCCAGCTGCGCGTGCAGCTGGATGCGCTTGTGGTCGCCGTGGATCGGCATGACGTAGCGGGGACGTACGAGGTTGAGCATCAGCTTCAGCTCCTCGACGTAGCCGTGGCCGGAGGCGTGGATGGGCGCATCGCGCGGGGTGATCACGTTGCAGCCGATCTGGTAGAGACGGTCGACGGTCTCGTTGACGGCGCGCTCGTTCCCGGGGATCGGCGTGGCCGAGAAGACGACGGTGTCCCCGCCGCGCAGAGTGATCTGCCGGTGGTCGTTGTAGGCCATGCGCCGGAGCGCCGACAGCGGCTCGCCCTGGGACCCGGTGGAGATGACCACGATGCGGTGGTCGGGCCAGTCCTCCACCTCATGGGGCTGGATCATCATCCCCTCGGGTACTTCGATGTGGCCGAGCGAGCGTCCGATGTTGACGTTCTTGCGCATCGAGCGCCCCACGAGCGCCACCTTGCGCCCGAGAGCCGCCGCGGCGTCGATCACCTGCTGGACGCGGTGGATGTTGGAGGCGAAGCTGGTGACGACGATGCGGCCCTCGGCGCGGCTGAAGACCTCCTCCAGGTGGGGCCCGACGCCACGCTCGGACGGGGAGAAGCCGGGCCGGTCGGCGTTGGTGGAGTCGCCGCACAGCAGCAGGATGCCCTCCGAGCCCAGCTCGGCCAGTCGCGAGACGTCCGCCGGCGGCCCGTCGACGGGCGTCTGGTCGAACTTGTAGTCGCCGGTGAGGAGCACCGTGCCCAGCTCCGTGCTGACGGCCACCGCGCACGAGTCCGGGATCGAGTGGGTCATGTGGATGAGCTCGAGCTCGAAGGGCCCGAACCGCAGACGCTCGCCGGGGGCGACGTCCTCGAGCTCGACGTCGCGCAGGTTGTGCTCGTCGAGCTTGGAGCGGGCCATGGCGACGGTGAGCGGGCCGCCGAGGACGGGGATGTCGTCACCCTTGAGCTCGCGCAGGACCCAGGGCAGCGCCCCGAGGTGATCCTCGTGGCCGTGGGTGACGACGATGGCCTCGATGTCGTCGGCGCGTTCGCGCAGGTAGGCGAAATCCGGCAGCACGAGGTCGATGCCCAGCATGTCCGCCGTCGGGAAGCGCAGGCCCGTGTCCACGACGACGATCCGGTCCTCGTACTCGACGACCATCATGTTCTTGCCGATCTCGCCCAGGCCCCCGAGCGGGAGAACGCGGAATGACCCCGCCAAGCTCACCCGGTCAACGTGCTCAAGGTGTTCACGCCGCCGCGGCCAGCATGCCGTGGCGCTCCAGCATGGCGCGCACGACCGCCTGCTCGTCGGCGTCGAGCTCGACGTAGGGCAACCGCGGCCTGCCGACCGGCACGCCGATCATGTTCAGAGCCGCCTTGTTGCTGCAGGCCGCCGGTGCGACCGCCATGTCCCGATAGACGTCCTGCAGGCCGGCGTCGATCTCGCGCCGGCGCTCGGGCTCTTCCACCATGCGGCGCATCTCCGCGCCGAAGATATGGCTGCCGGTGAGAATCCCGCCGGCCTCGCCCATCTCCAGGACGTCCACGAGCATGTCGTCGTTGCCGGCGTAGATCATCATCCCGTCGACGCGCGCCAGGTTGGCGGGGTTGGCCTGCTTGACCCCGACGATGTTGTCCATCTGGGCGAGCTCGGCCAGCTGGTCGTTGGACAAGTCTGAGCCAGTGCGCTGCGGGATGTTGTAAAGCAGGATGGGCAGGTTGGTGGCGCGCACGACCTCGCGGTAGTGGGCGACGATCCCGCGGCGGCTGGGACGGTTGTAATAGGGGTTGACCGACAGCAGCCCGTCCACGCCCAGGGCCGTGGCCCGCTCGGTGAGCATGACCGCGTGGCGGGTGTCGTTGGAGCCCACACCGGCGACGACCGTGCAGGTGCCGCGCATCTCCTGCGCGGCCAGCTCGATCACCCGCAGATGCTCCTCGTCGTTGAGGGTGGCCGCCTCCCCCGTCGTCCCGCACACGACGAGGCCGTCAGAGCCGTGGTCGGCGAGATGGTGCATGAGGGTCACCGCCGCCTCCTCGTCGAGCGCGCCGCGCTCGTCGAACGGGGTGACCATCGCGGTGAGGATGGTGCCGAAGTTGGCTGTCATCGGTGGCATTATCGCAGGGGCCCGGGCGGCTTTCAGTCGGGGTCCTGGCGGCGTTCAGTCGGGCGGGGCGGGTTTCAGCCGGCCTCGGGTTGCGCTGCGGTCGGAGCCGAGGCCTCGGCGCCGGCCTCCAGGAGACGCTCGTAGACGCGCCAGCGCTTGACCATGCGCCCGCCCATCGCCTCCAGCCCGCGGTTCATCGAGCTGTTGACCTCGAGGATGAAGCTCGCCTCCCCCTCCTTCTGGCGCACGCGCTGAGCCACCGCGAAGTGCTCGAGGTACAGGGCCGCGGCCACGCCCGTGTGCTGATACTCGGGCAGCACACCCAAGAATCCCACCCGGACGCGATCGATGATGCGGTGGCGCATGAGGTAGTACAGCCATCCCAGCGGCAACAGCCGCCCCTGCATCTTCTTGTAGACCTGATGGATGTCGGGAATGGTGATCGCCATCGCCACCGTCTTGCCCTCCTGCTCGGCGATCATGAACCAGTCGTGGGAGAACACCAGCTGCATGTCGATGGTGTAAGCGTCCAGGTCGGCCTTGGAGTAGGGCACGAAGCCCCAGTTGTGCGACCAGGCGGCGTTGTAGACCTTGGCGAACTCGTCCATGTCGCGCCTCAGGCGGCGCCGCGACATGTGGCGGATGGTGATGCCGTGCTTGGTGTGCGCGCGCTCGGCGACCTTGGGCAGGATCGGGTTCATCCGCTCCCGGTCGTTGATCGACAGATCCCAGCCGAACAGGTCCATGGCCTTGATGAGCCCCGGGGCAGCCTCGAAGCGGGCCTGGTAGTAGGGCGGGTTCCAGGGCTCGCGGATGAGCGGCTCGCGCTCAAAGCCCTCGATCATCACGCCAGCCTCATCGTTGATCTGAAAGCACATCGGTCCCACCATGCGGTCACAGCCGCGCGAGCGGCACCATCCCTCCGCTGCGGCCAGCAGCGCGTCCACGATCTCCTGATCGTCCTCGAAGTCCAGGAAACCGAACATGCCCCAGCGGCTGCCATGGAACTGGTTGAAGGCGAAGTCGATCTGGGCCGTGACCCTTCCCACCACCCGGCCGTCGCGCCGGGCCAGGAAGTACCGGGCGTCGCCGTGGGCGAAGAACGCGTTGAGCTTGCGGGTCAGGAACGCGTAGCGCTCGAGCTTGAGCGGCGGGATCCACGGGGTCTGAGCGTGCAGGCGAAACGGCAAGGCGACAAACTCCCGCAGGTCGCGCAAGCCGTTGACGGGTCTGATGTCGATCGGCATCGGCTCGCAACCGTATCGGAGGTGCATCCCGTTGGGCGTTGAGGACGAGGAGGCGCCGGCACTCGACCACGTGCAGGTGGCGGCGCCGACGAGCTGTGAGCAGCAGGCGCGGCGGTTCTACGGCGAGCTGCTGGGACTGGCCGAGGTGGACAAGCCGCCGGGACTGCGCGACCGCGGCGGGGTGTGGTTCGCGCTGGCGGGTGGGACCCAGCTGCACGTAGGCGTCGCGGCCGACGGCTTCACGCCCGCGCTCAAGGCCCACCCCGGGCTGCGGATCGCGACGGTGGCGCGACTCGAGATGCTGGGGCGACGGCTGGCCGCCGTGGGGGCGCGGGTGGAGTGGGACTCCTCGCTGCCGGGGGTCCGGCGGTTCTTCACCGCCGACCCGTTTGGCAACCGCCTGGAGTTGCTGGCCATCCGGTAGTCAACGGCTCGGCGATGAAGATCGGCCCGCGGCGTCTGACGCAAGCCGCCG
>DASXJW010000052.1:0-65184 GCA_036497165.1 Solirubrobacteraceae bacterium | reverse complement strand
GCGCGCTCATTGAGCAGCCGGCGTTCTGATTCGTTCTGCGTCAGCGCCGCGGCCCGCGCCAGCTCGGCCCGCGCCTCGGAGACGCGGCCCAGCCGCGCCAGCAGGTCGGCGCGCACGCTGGGCAGCAGGTGGTAGTCGCTCAGCGCGCTCTCGGCGACCAGCGCATCGACAAGCTCGAGCGCCGCCTCCGGCCCGTAGGCCATGGACACCGCCACCGCCCGGTTAAGCTCGACCACCGGTGACCCCGACAGCTGGGCCAGCGCGTCGTAGAGCGCGACGATCCGTCCCCAGTCCGTCTGCTCCGGGGTCGCCGCGCGGGCGTGGCAGGCGGCGATCGCGCCCTGGAGGGCATACGGCCCCAGGGCGCCGCCCAGCTGCTCCGCGCGGGCCAGCGCCGCCATGCCGCGGCCGATGAGGACGCGATCCCAGCGCGACCGGTCCTGATCGAGCAGCAGCACCGGCTCGCCCGCCCGTCCCACCCGGGCGCGGGCACGCGAGGCCTGGATCTCCATCAGCGCGACGAGCCCGTGGACCTCGGACTCGCCGGGCAGCAACTCGGCCAGGATGCGTCCCATCCGCAGCGCGTCCTCGCACAGAGCCGGTCGCATCCAGTCCTCGCCGGCGGTGGCCGCGTAACCCTCGTTGAAGACGAGATAGAGGACCTCGAGCACCGAGGCCAGCCGGGGTCCCAGCTCGGCGCCGCCGGGCACCTCGAGCGGGACGCGCGCCTCGGCCAGGGTCCGCTTGGCCCTCACCACACGCTGAGCGACGGTGGCCTCGGAGGTGAGGAAGGCGCGCGCGATCTCCGGCGTGCTGAGGCCGCCGAACAGGCGGAGGGTCAGCGTCGCCCGGGCCTGCGCCGAGAGCATGGGGTGGCAGGTGGCGAACAGCAGGCTGAGCATGTCGTCGCCGATCTCGTCGTCGGCGGCCGCGGCCATGTCGAGCTCGCCGGTGGCGTGCTCGCGCTCCTGGCGGCGCCCCAGCTCGTCGTGTCGCCGCTCGGCCATCTGCCGGCGGCGCAGCTGGTCGATGGCCCGGTGCTTTGCCGTGGCCATCAGCCAGGCCCCCGGTTTATCCGGGATGCCCGACTGTGGCCACTGCTCGAGAGCCGCCACCAGCGCGTCCTGGGCGAGGTCCTCGGCCCAGCCGATGTCGTGCACCAGCCGGGCCAGGCCGCCGATCACCCGGGCGGACTCGATCCGCCATACGGCGTCGATGGCCCGGCGTGCATCGTCGCCTTGCGCGGCGCGGTCCGAGGGGGCGCGGTCCGACAGGGCGCCGTCCGAGGCGCGTGCGGGGACGCGGGGCAGCACGGCGGCTCAGGTCGCCTCGTCGAAGTCCGACATCTCGTAGACCTGGCGCACCTCGATGATGTCGCCCTCCTCAGCGGGGCAGCGGGTGGCCCACTGCACGGCCTCCTCCTTGGACCGGGCCTGGATCAGCCAGTAGCCGCCGATGAGCTCCTTGGCCTCGGTGAACGGGCCGTCGGTCACGGAGGGCTTGCCGCCGGCGAAGGACACGCGCGCCCCCTTGGCGGTCGGCTGCAGACCATCCAGCGCGAGCAGGACGCCGGCCTTGCTCAGCTCCTCGTTGTAGCGGCCCATCTTGGCGATCGCCTCGGCGTCGGGCGTCCAGTTCTCCTCGGTGACGTCGGGGATCATGATCATCATGAAGCGCATCGTGCGAGCTCCTCGTGGAAGGGGGTTTAACGCGACGACGATCGAGTGCTCTCGTTCTCGACACGTGGGCGAACTAACCTTGTAGCGAGATGGCATACACGACCGCCGAAGGCAGAGAGCAGGTGCTGAGCGACCTGGCCGTCGCCATCGATCACATCGCCGACGCGCTCGCCTGCCTGGGGGAGGCCTACGAGCAGCTCGATGAGCAGCACGGCGACGTCCTGGAGGAGCAGCTGTTTCGCCCCGTCCAATCCGCCTACGGCCGGGCTCAGCGCACCTACTCGGAGTTCGCGAGCCGCACTCAGCTGCGCGGGCGGACGTTCAGCCCCCATTCCCCGGGCGCTCAGTCGCAGTCCGTGCGCGACCTGATCGAGCGCGCCGCCGACGCCGCCTATGACGCCGACCAGGCCATCGCGGACCTCCAGGACTCGATGCTGCCCGTCGAGGTGGGCGACCCGGAGCTGCGGGCGGGACTCTCGCAGGTGCGCGAGACGCTGTCCGCCGTGCCGCCGCGGGCGCGCGATCTCGTGCGCACCGTCGGCCGGTAGCCCCCCGCAGTCAGCTCCGCGCCCAGCCGGCGGCTCGACGGCGGGCGTACGCGCGGACAACGGCGCGCCACCCCACCCGAACCAGTAGGTTGCGCCGCCATGAGGAGGATGTGGGTGCCGGCTCTGGCGATCGCACTGACCCTGGCGCTGACCGCAGGTGCCGTGCAGGCGCGGGCCGCCATCAGCGCGCATGGCAGCGTCGAGCAGGTCTATGGGCTCGGACTCATGCCCCACGAGAAGGCGATGCTGCTGGACCGCGGCGGGCGAGTCGTCGCCACCCGAAGGGCGGACTCGCTGGGCGGCATCGTGTTCCGGCGGGTGACGCCCGGCCGCGGCTACCGCCTGCACGCCGGCGCGCGGCGCTCCGCCGCTGTGACGGTCCTGCCCGATCGTTCTGCCCCCTTCAGCACACGGGTCTATGACCAGCGACTGCCCGCTGGCGGCTACGGCTACCTGCGTACCCGGGACGGGATCAGCCTGGCCATCGACGTACGCCTGCCGGGGCCGGCCTCCGGCGGCCCGTACCCCACGCTGGTCGAGTACGCCGGCTACGGCTACGCCGACCCGAAGGGGGCCGAGGGCGGCATCAGCGCCGTGGCCAACTTGCTGGGGTTCGCCGTCGTCGACGTCAACATCCGCGGGACCGGATGCTCGGGCGGCTCGTTTGACTACTTCGAGCCGCTTCAGGATCTCGACGGCTATGACGCGATCGAGACGGTGGCGCGCCAGCCGTGGGTTCTCGGCCACCGCGTGGGCATGCTGGGCATCTCCTACGGCGGCATCAGCCAGCTGTTCGTGGGCGCCACCGATCCGCCCCATCTGGCGGCGATCACGCCGCTGAGCGTGGTCGACAGCACCGCCACCACCCTGTACCCCGGCGGCCTGCTCAACACCGGCTTCACGCTGGGCTGGGCCAGGGACCGGGACCACGACGCCCTTCCGGCCTCGCGCAGCGGCGGCGAGCCCTGGGCGTATAAGCGCATCCAAGAGGGGGACCGGACGTGCAAGGCCAACCAGATCCTGCACGGCGAGGCGCCCAACCAGGTCGCCACCTCCCGCGCCAACCACTACTTCGTGCCCTCGGTGGCCAACCCGCTGGCGCCGGTGACCTTCGTCCACAAGATCGACGTGCCGGTCTATCTGGCCTGCCAGTTCACCGACGAGCAGACCGGAGGGCACTGCCCCGATCTGGCCCAGCACTTCAGCGGGACCCGGCACAAGTGGTTCACGTTCACCAACGGCGCCCACATCGACTCCCTGGACCCGCAGACGTTCAACCGCTGGTACGACTTCATGGAGCTCTACGTCGCTCACCGCCGGCCGCGACTCTCGCCCGCCACCAGGAGCTTTGCGCCGACCGTGTTCTCCGCCGCGATGGGCATCAACGGGGTGACGCTGCCCGAGGATCCCATCCAGTCGCTGCCCACCTACGGCGCGGCCCTGTCGGCGTTCCAAACGCTCAAGCCGGTTCGCGTCCTCTTTGACAACGGCGCGGGCAGCGCGACCGCCGGCGCGCCGTACCCGGGCTTCGAGCAGTCCTTCTCGCGCTTCCCGATCCCGGGCACGCAGGCGCGCTCCTGGTATCTGGGCAGCGACGAGACGCTCACATCCAGCCGTGCACCCGTCGCTCGCGCCGACAGCTTCACGTGGAAGCCGCGGGCCCGGCCGGCCACCAGCTTCACCGGTAAGGACGACGGGGAGCCGGGCGGACTCTGGCAGGCGACGCCGGCCTACCACTGGCACGCCAACCCGGCGGGGACCGCCGCCTCATACGTCAGCGCGCCGCTGACGGCCAACACGACCGTGATCGGCGCCGGGGCGGTGCAGCTGTGGATCAAGGCCTCGGCGCCGAGCGTCGACCTGCAGGCGACGATCTCCGAGGTCCGCCCGGACGGCAGGGAGACGTTCGTCCAGAACGGCTGGGTCCGCGCGTCCGAGCGCAAGCTGAACTCCGCCCAGAGCACACTGCTGGCGCCCGTCCTCGGCCTGCGCCGCGCCGATGTGGCGCCGCTGCCGCCGGGCCGCTACACCGAGGTCACGGTGCCGCTCTACTACGAGGGCCACGTGTATCGGACGCGATCGCGCATCCGGGTCACGATCGCCGCGCCCGGCGGCGATCAGCCCGTGTGGGCGTTCTCCGAGCTGAGCCCGCACGGCGCGACCAGGGTGTCGGTGGCCCATTCGGCCAAGCTCGCCTCGCGGCTGGTGCTGCCGGTCGTCCCCGGCGTGAGCGTCCCCACCGGTCTGCCGCCCTGCCCGGGCCTGCGGGGCGAGCCGTGCCGCGCCTACAAGGTGTACGCGAACCGCTCAGTCGCCCTGGGTTACGCGCCCGGCGGGCGGGTAGTGGCCAGCCGATGATGCCACCGCCCGCCTCCACTGCCTCCGCGGATGCCCCGGTTCAGGCCGAGGTCTCGCTCACGATCAACGGCGCGCAGCACACGTTGTCGATCGACACGCGCACCTCGCTGCTGGACCTGCTGCGCGAGCACCTCGACCTGACCGGGGCCAAGAAGGGGTGTGACCACGGGCAGTGCGGAGCGTGCACCGTCCTCATCGACGGCCGCCGCGCCAACGCCTGCCTGGCGCTGGCCGTCGCCCACCAGGGCGCCCAGATCACGACGGTCGAGGGGCTCGTCGACGGTGAGGAGCTGTCGGCCCTACAGAGGGCGTTCATCGAGCACGACGCATTCCAGTGCGGCTACTGCACGCCCGGCCAGCTGTGCTCTGCGACGGGAATGCTGCAGGAGGTGGCCGACGGGTGGCCCAGCTCCGTCACACCGGCGTCCGCCACCGGCGGGACGCCGGAGCTCACAGAGAACGAGATCCGTGAACGCATGAGCGGCAACCTCTGCCGCTGCGGCGCGTACGTCAACATCGTGACGGCGGTCGCTGAGGCGGGTCACGGCGCGTGAGGCCATTTCGATACGAGCGCCCGGGGGACCCCGACGCCGCCATCGCGCTGCTGGCGAGCGAGCCCCAGGCCCGCTTCCTGGGCGGCGGCACCAACCTGGTGGATCTCATGCGGCTGGGCGTCGAGGCGCCGCCACTGCTGGTCGACGTTTCCCGCCTCGGCGGCGATGCCATCACCGAGGCACCCGGGGGCGGGCTGAGGATCGCTGCGGGCGTCACCAACAGCCGGCTGGCCGCCGACACGCGGGTGCGCGAGCGCTACCCCGTGCTGTCTGAGGCCCTGCTCAACGGCGCCTCCGGCCAGCTGCGCAACCTCGCCACGGTCGGCGGCAACCTGCTGCAGCGCACCCGCTGCCCCTACTTTCAGGACATCAGCAAGGCCTGTAACAAGCGCAGCCCGGGGAGCGGATGCTCCGCACGGACCGGCGATCACCGCAACCACGCCGTCCTGGGACATTCTGAGCAGTGTGTCGCCACCCATCCCTCCGACATGGCGGTGGCGCTGACGGCGCTTGAGGCCACGGTCGAGACCCGTGCCGACGGGGGTGAGCGGGCGCTGCCGATCGCCGACTTCTACCGGCTCCCCGGGGAGCATCCGGAGCGCGACACGGTGCTCGAGCACGGCGAGCTCATCACCGCGGTGCGCCTGCCGCCGCTGCCCGCGGCCGCGAGCTCGCGTTACCGGAAGGTGCGAGAGCGCCGCTCCTTTGCCTTCGCGCTGGTCTCCGTGGCCGCGGTACTCACGGTCTCCGACGGGGTGGTCGACGAGGTTCGTCTGGCCTTCGGCGGGGTCGCGCACGCGCCGTGGCGAGCCCGCGTCACAGAGGACCGCCTGCGGGGCGCGCCCGCCGAGGAGGCGGCGTTCACGGCTGCCGTGGAGGCCGAGCTCGCGCGGGCAGAGCCGCTGCGCGACAACGCGTACAAGCTGCCGATGCTGCAGCGGGTGGCCACCCAGACGCTTCTCGACCTGGCCGGTGGATCATGAGCGCCGCGGCGACCGGCGCCGTCGGCACCGCGCTCACCAGGATCGAGGCCCGGGCCAAGGTGACCGGTGAGGCCCGCTACGCCTATGAGCACACGCCACCGGACGCCGCGTACGCGGTGATCGTCCAGGCGTCGATCGCCAAGGGTGCGATCCGCCAGTTCCGGGCCGCGCACGCGCTGGCCGTGCCCGGGGTGCATCACGTCATCTGGGCGGGCAACGCGCCTCAGCTGGGCGAGGAGGCCGGAGGGGAGCTCGCCGTCCTGCAGTCGCGGCGCGTGGCGTATCGGGGACAGGTCGTGGCCATCGTCGTCGCGGACTCGCTACCCACCGCGCGTCATGCCGCGGGCCTGGTGGAGATCGACTATGAGGCGGAGTCCCACGACGTGGTGCTGCGCGAAGACCACCCGCGCCTCTACAAGCCCGAGAAGGTCAACCCCACCTACGAGACCGACACGTCGCAAGGCGACGTGGATGCCGGTCTGGCGTCCGCCGTCGTGAGCGTCGACGCCACCTACCGGACCCCGGCGGAGCACAACAACCCGATGGAGCCTCATGCCAGCGTCGCCATCTGGGACGGTGACGACGTCACCGTCCATGACTCGAACCAGGGCGCGACGACCCACCAGGGCTCGATCGCCCGGGCCTTCGGGCTCGACACCGAGCGGGTCCATGTGATCTCCGAGCATGTCGGCGGTGGGTTTGGCTCCAAGGGCACGCCGCGGCCGACGGTCATCGCGGCTGTGATGGCGGCCAAGGTGGCCGGGCGGCCGGTCAAGCTCGCGGCCACCCGCCAGCAGATGTTCGACATCACCGGCTATCGCACGCCCACCATCCAGCGCCTGCGCCTGGGGGCGGACGGCGACGGGCGCCTGACCGCCGTCAGCCACGAGGTCTATGAGCAGACCTCGACACTCGAGGAGTTCGCAGAGCAGACGGCCACCGCGACGCGGAAGATGTACGCCACGCCCAATCTCCACACGGCGCACCGCCTGGTCGCGCTGGACGTGCCGACTCCGTCGTGGATGCGCGCCCCCGGGGAATGCCCCGGCATGTACGCGCTCGAGTCCGCCATGGATGAACTCGCGGTGGCCTGTGGGATCGACCCCGTCGGGTTGCGCATCCTCAACGAGCCGAGCGTCGACCCCGAGACGGGGAAGCCGTTCACCAGCCGCAGCCTCGTCGAGTGCCTGCGGGTGGGCGCAGCGCGCTTTGGCTGGCACGAGCGTGATCCCATGCCCGGCATCCGCCGCGACGGCCCGTGGCTCTGGGGCACCGGGGTGGCGGCATCCACGTATCCCGCCCGCCGTCGCCAGTCGCAGGCGATCGCTCGGGTCGAGGGCGACGGCCACTACCGAGTCATGATCGCCGCTGCCGACATCGGCACGGGCGCGCGTACCGCGCTGACGCAGGTCGCCGCCGACGCCCTGGGAGTCGCGTCGGCTGGGGTCACCGTGGAGATCGGGGACTCAGACCTGCCGCCGGCAATGCTGGCCGGCGGCTCGATGGGCCTCACCTCCTGGGGATCGGCGGTCGTGGGGGCCTGCGAGCGATTGCGCGAGCTCATCGCCGACGGGATCCCAGAGGACGGGGCCCAGGCTCACTACGACACCGAGTCGGACGTCAAGAACGAGGAGCCGCTGCCCGCCCATTCGTTTGGCGCGCAGTTCATGGAGGTTCGCGTGAACGCGGACTCCGGAGAGGTGCAGGTCGTGCGCGGGCTGGGCGTGTTCGCCGCCGGTCGGATCATCAATCCGCTGACCGCCCGGTCGCAGTTCCTCGGCGGCATGACCATGGGCATCGGGATGGCCCTCCACGAGGAGAGCATCCTTGACGTCCCCTACGGGGACTACCTTAACCACGATCTGGCCCAGTACCACATCCCCGCGTGCGCTGACATCGAGCACCTCGAGGCGGAGTGGATCGACGAGCGCGATGATCGCATCAACCCTCTGGGCGCCAAGGGGATCGGGGAGATCGGGATCGTGGGCACCGCCGCCGCGGTCGGCAGCGCCGTCCATCACGCCACGGGCGTCCGGATCCGAGCGCTGCCCATCGTGCCCAGTCGCGTCCTGGAGGCGCTCGGCGGGCGGACCTAAAGCCATTCTTACGTCCCATGTTGGTTACAAACGGGTAGGATCCGGCCGACGCCATGGGCCATGACGCACCCACAGCGGTTGCCGCGCCCTCGACCTCTGATTCGCGCATCTCCGCTCGAGAGTCCGACATGTCCGCCGGCGCCCCGGCCGGCGAGGTGCGCGCGGTCAAGATGCCGTTGGTCGACCGCGTGGCCAGCGCGGTCGTCACGGGCGCGCCCCCGATCCTGGTACTGCTGGGGATGTGGCTGGGCTGGAGCCATGGCCTGCTCGTGTGGCAGGACCTGCTGGTGCTGGCGATCTTCTACATGCTCATCGGCACCGGGATCACGGTCGGCTTTCACCGTCTGCTGACCCACCGCAGCTTCAAGACCAGCCGCTTCCTGCGAGCGTGCTTCGCGGCCCTGGGCTCGGCGGCCGCGGAGGGGCCGGTGATCGACTGGGTCGCCACCCACCGCAAGCACCATCAGTTCTCCGACGAGCACGGCGACCCCCACAGCCCCCACCTGGACCATCGCGACGGCTGGCGCGGTCAGTTGTGGGGGCTGGTACACGCCCACATCGGCTGGGTCTTCTCCGACATGGAGGTGGCCGACGAGACCCGGTATGCCAAGGATCTGCTGGCCGATCCGTGGATTCGCTTCGTGGACCGCACGTTCGTGCTGTGGGTGATGGTCGGGCTCGCCGCCGCCTTCGGGCTCGGGGTCGCCCTCACCGGGACGATCACCGGCGGGCTCACGGCCCTGCTGTGGGGGGGCGCGGCGCGCATCTTCTTCATGCACCACGCCACCTTCAGCATCAACTCCGTCTGCCACTACTTCGGCAGGGCCGACTACAACACCGGCGACGAGTCGCGCAACGTCTTCTGGCTGGCCATCCCCACCTGGGGCGAGGCGTGGCACAACAACCACCACGCGTTCCCCACCTCCTACCGCCACGGGCTGCGTCGCTGGCAGCTGGACCCGTCGGCAGGCATCATCCGACTGCTGGAGATGACGGGCCTGGCGTGGGACGTGGTCCGGGTCGACCCGGCACGGCGCGAGCGCAGGATCGCCGTCCAGCACGGCTGACCTCGGGCGAGGGCCCAGGCGGGTAACCTCCCGCGGCCTTGCCGTTCGCCAACACCGCCCCCCTGCGCCGTGAGCTGGTCGCTGCCCTGCCGCAGCGCCCGTTCGCCCTGCACTTCTGGGATGGCACGGAGGTACCGGCCACGGAGCCCGACGCCCCCACCTTCGCCTTCCGCTCGCCAGAGGCGCTGGCCCACGTCATCCGCGCCCCCGGCGAGCTGGGACTGGGACGCGCCTACGTCCTGGGGCTGGTGGAGACCGACGACATCGAGAAGTCGCTGCGGGTGGTGGACACGTTCGAGCCTCCGCGCCTGTCGGTGAAACAGATGGTGCGCCTGGGGTCCGCGCTGGTGCGCGGGTGCGGGCTGGTCAGGCCGCCACGGCGGCCCGGCTCGGAGCTGCGCCTGCGGGGCGAGCGCCACACGCCCGGTCGCGACCGGCGGGCGGTGAGCTACCACTACGACGCGGGCAACGCCTTCTTCCAACTCTTCCTCGACGCGTCGATGACCTACAGCTGCGCCTACTTCAAGGGCGGCGCGCAGACCCTGGAGGAGGCCCAGCAGGCCAAGCTGGGCCTGGTCTGCACCAAGCTGGCCCTGCAAGAAGGGGAGCGCGTGCTCGACGTCGGGTGTGGATGGGGAAGCTTTGCGATCCATGCCGCGCGCCACCACGGGGTGTCGGTCCTGGGGGTGACGCTGTCAGAAGAGCAGGTCAAGCTGGGTCGCGAGATGGTGCAGGCGGCCGGCGTGGCCGATCTGGTCACCCTGCGCCTGGCGGACTACCGGGAGCTCGACGGCGAGCAGTTCGACGCCATCTCCTCGATCGGGATGGTCGAGCACGTGGGGGAGGAGCGGATCGACCTCTACATGCGCACCCTCCATGGCCTGCTGCGGCCGGGGGGCCGGCTGCTCAACCACGGCATCGCCAAGCTCACGGACTTCGACACCAGCGACGAGGGCGCGTTCTCCGAGCGCTTCGTGTTCCCCGACGGTGTGCCCCTGCCACTCAGCCGCATCGCCGCGGCGATGGAGCGGACCGGGCTCGTCGTACGCCACGTCGAGGGCCTGCCCGAGGACTACGCCCGCACGCTCACCTACTGGATCGAGAGCTACGAATCGCGCTACGACGAGGCCGTCCGGCTGGCCGGGGCGGAGCGCGCGCGGGTGTGGAAGCTCTACCTCCGCGCCGCGCGCGCCGGCTTCACCACCGGCTGGGCGTCGGTCTACCAGGTGCTCGCCGCCAGGCCCGTCTGAGGGCGCGCCGCCGCCTGCGCGCGAAGGACTACGATGCGGGCATGACGACGATCGTGTGCCAGCAGGTGGCTCCGCGCATCGCCGACCTGCAGGCCAACCGGCGCCTGTCGCTGAGCGCGATCGCCGACGCGGCCTCCGCCGGCGCGGACGTGATCGTCCTGCCCGAGCTCGTGACCTCCGGCTACATGTTCGAGTCCGCGGAGGAGGCGGTCGCGGTGGCGATCTCCGCCGAAGACCCGCTGTTCGAGGAATGGGCCGCGGAGGCCGGCGGCGCGGTCGTGGTCGGCGGCTTCGCCGAGCGCGGCGAGGACGGCCTGGTCTACAACAGCGCCGCCGTGGTCGACCGGTCCGGGGTGATCGGCGTGTATCGCAAAGGGCACCTGTGGGACCAGGAGAAGCTGTGCTTCGCGCCCGGGTCCGAGCCACCGCGCGTCTTCGATACGCCGGCGGGGCGGATCGGCGTACTGGTCTGCTACGACCTCGAGTTTCCCGAGATGCCGCGGGCGCTGGCCCTGGCCGGCGCGGAGCTCATATGCGTGCCCACCAACTGGCCGCTGGTGAAACGTCCCGAGGGTGAGCGTCCGCCCGAGGTCACCATCGCCATGGCCGCCGCTCGGGTCAACCGGGTCTTCGTCGCCTGCTGTGACCGGACAGGGACCGAGCGTGGCCAGCACTGGACGGCGGGCACGAGCATCCTCGACGAGGAGGGCTGGGTGCTGGCCGCGCAGACGGGCGCCGGCTCGGCTCGCGCCACCGTCGACCTCTCGCGCGCCCATGACAAGGCCTACACCGAGCTGGCCGACGTGATGGCCGACCGCCGGCCTGAGCTCTACGGAGCGATCACGCAGCCGCAGCCCGTGCGTACGCCCGCCGCGTAGCGGAGCCGCACGCGTCAGGCCGGGGGTCGCTCAGGCCGACTCGGGGTTCGTGGCGTCGGGCGCCTCGGGCGCGACGGCACCCGCGGCGGCCTCTGCCTCCTGCGGCGCGGGCTCCGGGGCCGGAGCGGCGGGGCCGCTCTCGGCGACGAGGTGGGCGCCGGCGGCGCCGGCGATGCCGCCCAGCAGGGACAGGATCGCCCACTTGGGGCCATGCCACTTGGCGCCGATGGCGGAGTCGACCGAGGGGCTTCCGGGACCGGTCTCGGCCAGCGCCAGGACGGCCGCGATGAGCACGAGGTTGTACTCGTAGCCCTGGTTGGTCACCCACGGGCCGTTCTTGAGATGGACGCGGTTGATAGCCGTGAGCATCGTTGAGGTCAGAACGGTGGCCGCGAGGGGCGTTGCCGCGCCCGCGATCAGCAGCGCGCCGCCGCCGGCCTCGGCCGCTCCGGCGGCGATGGCGTGGCGCTTGCCGGGCCGCAGCCCGAGGCTCTCGAAGAACTGGCCGGTGCCCTCGGGACCGTAGCCGCCGAACCAGCCGAACAGCTTCTGGGTCCCGTGCCCGAAGAAGTAGCCACCAATGACAAAGCGAAGGATGAGGCGTCCGATTTTCATGTGTCGACCTTAGCAAACACTTGCGCTCGCAACGACTGGACCGCGGGCGGCCCGTAGGAGTAAGGTGCGCTCAGCGCTGGAGCCGCCGATCGACAGAGGAGGAGAGGGAATGAGCAGCACCGTCAACGTGCGCCTGAACGTGAACGGGACCGAGCATGAGCTCGACGTCGAGCCCCGTCTGCTCCTCGTCCACGCCCTGCGCGATCGGCTCGGTCTCACCGGTACCCACGTGGGGTGCGACACGTCCAACTGCGGGGCGTGCACCATCCACATGAACGGGGAGGCGGTCAAGTCCTGCACCGTCCTCGCCGTCCAGGCCGACGGCGCTGAGGTGACGACGATCGAGGGCATCGGCACCGAGGACAACCTGCACCCGATGCAGGAGGCCTTCTGGAACAACCACGGACTGCAGTGCGGCTACTGCACCCCGGGGATGATCATGTCGGCCTCCGCGCTGCTGGCGCGCAACCCGAACCCCAGCGAGGAGGAGGTCCGCCACGGGCTGGAGGGCAATCTCTGCCGCTGCACGGGCTACCACAACATCGTCAAGTCGGTCCTGGACGCCGCCTCCAAGTCGGGGGCGCAGGCATGAGCGTCACCGGTGCGGCTCCAGCCGGCCATGTCGGGCGCGAGCTGCGCCGTAAGGAGGACCCCCGCCTGATCACCGGCCGGGCCCGCTACGTCGATGACATCTCGCTGTCGGGTCAGCTGTGGGCGGCGTTCGTGCGCTCGCCGGAGGCGCATGCCAAGGTCGTCTCGATCGACACCTCCGCGGCGGCGGCCCGCGACGGCGTGCACGCCGTCTTCACCGGCGAGGACATGTCCGACCTCGGCGGCGCGCTGCCGATGGCGTGGGTCCCGCCGGGCGTCGAGGTCAACAACCCCGAGCATTGGCCATTGGCGCGAGGCGTGGTCAAGCACGTCGGCGATCCGGTGGCGGTGGTCGTCGGCGATGACCGGTACGCGGTCAGCGACGCCGTCGAGGACGTCATCGTCGAATACGAGCCGCTGCCCGCGGTGATCGACCCCGAGGTCGCCATCGCCGGGGCGCCGTACGTCCACGACCAGTTCGGCACCAACGAGGTCCACCAGTGGTCGCTGGCCGGCGGCGACGTCGAGGCGGGCTTCGCGGAGGCCGACGTCATCGTCGAGCGCCGGGTGGTCAACCACCGTATCGCCGGGGCTCCGATCGAATGCCGCGGCGTGCTGGCCGACTACCGCGCCGGCTCGTTGACGCTGTACACCTCCACCCAGGTGCCGCACTTCGTGCGCCTGTTCATGGCGCTCCTGCTGGGGCTCGGCGAGGACCACGTGCGCGTCGTCGCGCCCGAGGTCGGCGGCGGGTTTGGCCAGAAGCTCCAGGTCTACGGCGAGGAGCTCTTCGCCTGCTGGGCCTCGCGCAAGCTCGGGCGCCCGGTCAAGTGGATCGAGACGCGGACCGAGAACATGACGGTCGCCCACCAGGGCCGCGACCAGATCTCGCACGTGAAGATGGGGGCCAAGCGCGACGGCACGATCACGGCGTTTCACGTCAAGATCCTGGCCGACTTCGGCGCTTACAACATGATCCTGACGCCGCTGATCCCGTCGCTGGGCGCATTCGTGATGGGCGGTTGTTACAAGATCCCGAACGTCCAGACGGACATCACCGGCGTCTTCACCAACAAGTGCCCCACCGACGCCATCCGCGGCGCCGGGCGACCCGAGGCCACGCAGATGATCGAGGTCACGCTCGATCAGCTCGCCCACGAGCTGGGGATGGATCCGCTGGAGATCCGGCGCAGGAACTTCATCCCCAAGGAGGACTTCCCGGCCGAGACGGCGACCGGGGTCATCTACGACTCCGGCGACTACCACAAGACGCTCGACAAGCTCATGGAGCACGTCGATGTCGCCGCCTTCCGCGCAGAGCAGAAGGAGCTGCGCCGGCAGGGCGTCTATCGCGGCATCGGCTTCTGCACCTGGACCGAGATCTGCGGTCTGGCGCCCAGCCGGATCACCGGCCCCAACGGCGTCGGTGTTCAGGCCGGGCTGTGGGAGTCGGCGATGATCCGCGTCCACAACACCGGCGCCGTGACCGTCTACACCGGTACCTCGCCGCACGGTCAGGGGCTGGAGACCGCGATGGCCCAGATCGTGGCCGACAAGCTCGGCGTCGACCCCTCTGTGGTGGAGGTCGTCCACGGCGACACCTCGATCGGGCCTGAGGGCCGCAACACGTACGGCTCGCGGTCCCTGGCCACGGGCGGCGAGGCCGTGGCCCGGGCCACCGACAAGGTGGTGGACAAGGCCAAGGCCATCGTCGCCGCCGAGCTCGAGGCGGCCCCCGAGGACATCGAGGTGGCCAACGGCAAGTTCAGCGTGCGCGGCTCCCCGGACAAGGGCATGGCGCTGGCCGACGTTGCCGGCGTCGCCTACATCGGCGCCGTGCCGGAGGGGATGGAGCCCGGGTTGGAGGAGACGACGTTCTACGACCCGGAGAACTTCGTGTTCCCGTTCGGCGCCCACGCCTGCGTCGTCGACGTGGACCCGGAGACCGGCAAGGTCAACGTGGTGCGCTATGTCGCCGTCGACGACTGCGGCCGGGCCATCAATCCGATGCTGATCGACGGCCAGGTCCACGGTGGCGTGGTCTTCGGCATCGGCCAGGCGCTCTACGAGCGCGTCTACTACGACGACAGCGGCCAGCTGACCACCGGCAGCTTCGTCACCTACGCGATCCCGACGGCGGCCGAGATGCCCAGCTTCGAGACCGACCGGACCGAAACCGTGTCGCCCGTCAACTCGCTCGGCGCCAAGGGCGTGGGCGAGGCCGGGACCATCGCCGCGTCGGCGGCGGTCACGAATGCCGTCATCGACGCCGTGCGGCCGCTCGGCGTCGACTACATGAACATGCCCCTCAGCCCGATGCGGGTCTGGGAGGCCATCAACCAGGGACAGGGCGCGAGCCCGGAGGGAGGCCCGCAGTCATGATCCCCGCCGAGTTCGAGTACACCGCACCCGAGTCCCTCCAGGACGCCATCGGCGCGCTCGCCAGCGGCGGCGAGGACGCCAAGCTGATCGCCGGCGGCCACTCGCTCATCCCCATGATGAAGCTCCGCGTGGCGGCGCCATCGCTGCTGGTGGACCTGCGCAAGGTTCCCGGACTGCACGGGGTCGAGCGCCAGAACGGCCACTGGCGGGTCGGCGCGCTGACCACGCACACCACGCTCGAGCAGACCCCCGAGCTCGGCGTGGTCTCGGCGGTGGCGTCGACGATCGCCGATATGCAGGTGCGCAACCGCGGGACCATCGGAGGTTCGCTGGCTCACGGCGACGCCGCCTCGGACCTGCCGGCGGCGATGCTCATCACCGAGGCCGAGGTCACCCTCCAGGGGCCCGACGGTCAGCGCTCGGTCGCCGCCGCGGACCTGTTCAAGGGCTACATGACCACCGAGGTGGGCCCCCAGGAGGTCCTGACCGAGATCCGCATCCCGGCGCTGGAGGGGTGGGGCTATGGACATGAGAAGTTCAACCGCCGCTCCGAGGACTGGGCGATGGTGGGCGTGTGTGCCGTGGTCAAGTCGTCGGGCGGTACCTGCGAGGACGTCCGCATCGGCCTGACCCACATGGGCTCGGTGCCGCTGCGCGCGACCGCGGCCGAGGAGGCTCTGCGCGGCCAGGAGCTGTCGGCGGAGAACATCGCCAAGGCCGCCGAGCAGGCCGCCGAGGGGACCAATCCACCCGCGGATCTCAACGCCTCGGCCGACTACAAGCGCCACCTGGCGCGGGTGCTGACCCGTCGCGCGATCCAGGGTGCCGTCGGCGGCGGATAAGATCTAAGGCAAGGTGACGCTCGCGGAGCTTCAGTCGGTCGGCGCCGCGAGCGCGGCTCTCTCGGGACAGGGATATCTGGCGGATCGCCCCCTGGCGATGGCGGTCCACCTCGCCGTCGTGCTCGAGCAACCGCTGCTGCTCGAGGGTGAGGCGGGGGTGGGCAAGACCGAGGTGGCCCGCGCGCTGTCGACGGCCATCGGGGCCAAGCTCATCCGTCTGCAGTGCCACGAGGGCATCGACCTGCATCACGCCGTCTACGACTGGGACTACTCGCGCCAGCTGCTGGCCCTGCGCGCCGCCGAGAGCGGCGTCGACGAGGGTGAGCTGTTCTCACGGCGCTTCCTTCTGCGCCGTCCGCTGCTGGAGGCCCTGGAGCACGATCCGTCTGAGCCGGTGGTGCTCCTCATCGACGAGATCGACCGCGCCGACGATGAGTTCGAGGCCTTCCTGCTCGAGTTCCTGTCCGATTTCGCGGTCACGATTCCCGAGCTGGGGACGATCACGGCGCAGCAGCGGCCGATCGTGCTGCTCACGTCCAATCGCACCCGCGAGCTGCACGACGCGCTCAAGCGCCGCTGCCTCTATCACTGGATCGACTACCCCGCGCCCGAGCGCGAGCGCGAGATCGTCGAGGCGCGCCTCCCCGGCGTGCCCGAGGAGGTCGCGGCGCGAGTGGTGGAGGCGGTGTCGCGGCTGCGCGAGCAGGGCGACCTCTACAAGCTCCCCGGCGTAGGGGAGACGATCGTGTGGGCCCAGGCGCTGCTGGCGCTGGGCGAGGACGCCTCGCTGGACGAGACCCTGGGGGTGGCGCTCAAGGTCCATGAGGACCTGCTGCGCGTGCGGGAGCGCGGAGTGCTCGAGGGTGTCTGAACCGGGCTCCCCCGGCGCGGAGCCCGTGGGCCGGTCGGCGCCGCTGCTGGCGCCCCTCGCCGACGGGATGGTCGGCCGGCTGGGCGACCTGACCGCCGTGCTGCGCGCCCAGGGGACCCGGGTGGGGGTGGGTGAGCTGCTCAACGCGGTGCGGTGTCTGGAGGAGATCGACTGCGCCTCGCGCCAGGACGTCCGTCTGGCCCTGCGGACCGTGCTCTGCTCGCAGCACGTCGACCTGGAGCGTTTTGACCTGGCCTTCACGGCCGTGTTCGGCGACGGCCGGGTGCCCCCCGACCCGGAGGATCCGCTCGGCGCGCTGGGCCATATCGAGCGCCCCTCGCCGGTCATGGGACTGGCCGACCCCGGAGGTGGCGTGGCCGAGGAGGAGTCCGACATCGTCCCCGCCGCCTGGAGCGACGTCGAGCTGCTGCGCGAGAAGGACTTTGCCCGCTACACCGACGCCGAGATGGCGCTGGCCCGCGAGCTCATCTATCGCCTCGCGCGCCGCCATCCCATGCGCCTGTCGCGGCGCACCCGGCCCTCGCGCCGGCGCGAGCACGTGCCCGACCTGCGCGGCACGGTCCACCAGTCGCTGCGCACCGGGGGCGACCCGCTGCACCGCCGCTGGCGCGCGCCCACCGAGCGTCCGCGCCAGGTGGTGCTGGTCTGCGATGTCTCGGGGTCGATGGCCCCGTATGCCCGCATGCTGCTGCAGTACATGCACGCTTCGGTGGCGGCGCAGCGGAGGGTGGAGGCGTTCGCGTTCGGCACCCGCCTGACGCGGATCACCCAGGAGCTCGCCGGCCGCGACCACGACCGCGCGCTTGACCGTGCCACCGCCGCGGTCAACGACTTCTCCGGCGGGACGCGGATCGGGGCCGCCATCGCAGAGCTCAACCGGGTGCACGGCCGCCGGATCGGGCGCGGCGCCGTGATCATCGTGCTCTCCGACGGCTGGGACCGGGGCGAGCCCGAGCAGCTCGACGTCGAGATGGCGCGTCTGCGGCGCGCCGCCTTCCGGCTCGTCTGGCTCAACCCCTTGGCCGCCCATCCCGATTACCAGCCGCTGGCGCGCGGGATGCAGGCCGCGGTTCCGCACACCGACCGGCTGCTGGCGGGCAACTCCCTGGCCTCGCTGGAGGAGCTGGCCACCATCCTGGAGGCGATGTAGGTGGCTTCGTGATGGACGCAGAGTGGATCGAGGCATCCGAGCTGCACGGCCCCGCCTTCGAGTCGCCGCCCGACCCGCCGCCGCGGCTGGTCCTGCTCGGCGCGGTGGAGCTGGCGGCAGCGCTGAGCCGGCTGGCCCGGGCCCTGGGATGGCGCAGCTACGTCGTGGATCCGCGCGAGCGATATCTGACCCGCGAGCGCTTCCCCGATGCCGAGGAGCTCCTGATCGTGTGGCCCGAGGAGGCCTTCGATCGCCTGGGGGGGCTGGACGAGGCCACGGCCGTCGCCGCCCTCACCCACGATCCGACCCTCGACGATCCGGCGCTGCACATCGCCCTGCGCTCGCCGGCGATGTTCGTCGGGGCCATGGGGTCGCGCAGGACGCAGGAGGCGCGCCGGGAGCGGCTGCGCGAGCAGGGGCTCACCGAGGAGGAGGTGGGTCGGCTGTCGGGCCCGATCGGCCTCGACGTCGGCGCGCGCACGGCGATGGAGACCGCGATGTCGATCCTGGGCGAGATCGTGGCCGTGGCCCACGGGCGCGACGGCGGGCGGCTGCGCGCCGGCGACGGCCCGATCCGGGAGGCCCGCGCGTAGGTGGCGGCCGCCGGCCTGGTCCTGGCCGCGGGAGGGGGGACGCGGTTCGGCGCCTCGCCCAAGCAGCTGGCCGACTTTCATGGCCGGCCGCTGCTGGACTGGGCCGTGCGGGCCCAGTGTGCCGTGCCCGAGCTCGAGCGGGTGATGGTCGTGCTGGGGTCGCACGCCGGCGAGATTCAGACGGCGGTGGAGTTCGGCCGCGCCGAGACGGTGGTCTGCGAGGACTGGGAGTCCGGGCAGGCCTGGTCGCTGCGGTGCGGCGTGGCGGCCCTGACCGCCGGGAGCGCCGTCTCGTCGGTGGTGGTCACCCTGGGCGACGCGCCGCTGGTGACGCCCGAGGTCATCCGCCTGTTCGCCGGCGCGCCGCCGCGCTCCCGAGCCCTGTACGGTGGCCGACCCGGGCATCCCGTGGTGCTCGGGCCCGACGAGATCTCGGCGCTGAGAAAGTTGCACGGCGACGAGGGCGCCCGGGCTCTGCTGCGCGGCGGCCCCCAGCTGGAGGTCGGCCACCTATGCTCCGGCCGCGACGTCGATACCCCCGAAGACCTGGAGGAGGTCCGCGATGAAGCTCGAGCAGTCATTTGAGGTCGCCGCACCGCTGGACCGCGTCTGGACTGCGCTGATCGACGTGGAGCGGGTCGCCCCCTGCCTCCCGGGCGCCGACATTTCCGGCCGCAACGACGACGGCAGCTACAACGGCACCTTCCGGGTCAAGATCGGGCCCACCGCCGCGGCCTACGTCGGCAAGCTGGAGATGGAGAAGATCGACGAGAGCGGCCACACCACCACCATGCAGGCCCAGGGGACCGACCGCCGAGGCCAGGGCGGCGCCAAGGCCACCATCCTCTCGGCCGTCAAGGAGGCCGGCCCTGGCACCACGCTCGTCGAGGTGGTCACCGAGTACCACATCACCGGCCGCCTGGCCCGCTTCGGGCGCGGCGGGATGATCGAGGAGATCGGCAACGGGCTGCTTCGCCAGTTCGCCACCTCCCTGCAGGAGATGCTGGCCGCGCCCGCGCAAGAGGGCGCCTACGAGACCTTCGTCGGGATGTCGGCGGTCAAGCCCGACGCCGTCCCCGCCGAGTCCCCGGCGTCGGAGTCGCGCATGGCCGAGGAGTCGCGCACGGCCGAGCCGCCGGCCAAGCCCAAGCCCAAGCGCCGGCCGCGGCGGGACCTGGCCGCTGCCGCCGATGCGGTGGCGGCGGCGTCGCAGCCTGTTGCGCCCGAGCCGCCGGCTGCGCCGGAGCCGCCGGCTGCGCCGGAGCCGCCGGAGCCGCCGGCTGCGCCGGTCGCGCCGGCCGGGCCGGAGCCCGAGGCCGTGGAGGCTGCGGCCGAAGACGAGCTGGCGGCCGTGGTGCCCGAGGCCTCCGAGGAGTCCGAGCCCGCGGTCGTGGAGGTCCCGGAGCCTTTGGTCCCGGAGCCCCCGCCCCCGGAGCCCGAGCCGTTCCCGGAGCCCACGCCGCCCCCCGCCCCGGAGCCGCCACCGCCAGCACTGCTACCAGCCGCTCCAGAGCCGCCACCCCCCGCGGTGGAGGGCGAGCCCCTCGACGGCCTGGCGCTGCTTCGCACCGTCATCGTCGATCGCGTCAAGAGCAACCCCGCTCCTTTCGTGGCGCTGCTCCTGGCGTTCCTGCTGCTTCGCCTGCGCCGCCGGCGCGGCTAGGCCGCCGACTGGTCGCGCCGCGCAAGCGTGGCGGCGACCCCGGCGACGATCCCGTACGCGTCTGACTCGATCTGCCGTCGCGTGACGCGCATCACGTCCACCTGCGCGCGCCGCAGGTCCTGGTCCCTGCACCGGTCGTTCTCGAAGGCCCGCCGGCCCGAATGAAACCGGTAGCCGTCCACCTCCAGCACGAACCGCTGCTCGGGCCAGAAGAAGTCAACCGTGTGCCCCGCCACCTTGACGTTGCTCTGCGGCTGGGGCAGGCGCGCTGACCTCAGCAGCGCCCGCAGCCGCTCCTCGGCCTCCGACCAGGTCAGCGTCGATCCGCCGGCCCAGTACTCCAGCAAGGCCGCCAGCCGCTTACGCCCGCGATGACCACCGGCCCGCTCGAGCACGTCTGCGACGTCGGCCTCCCGCATGACGCGTCCCGTGATGGCCCGCTCGAACGCGAGCTCCAGCTGGCGCTCGGTGCTCTGGGGTGCGATGTCGAGGAGCGTGCGCGCGGGCGAGGTGACCGGCAATCCGTGGCGGAGGCGGATGTCTCCGCTCTGGAGCATGCGGCTGCGGTGCACCCGCACGCCGGCGTTGACCGCGGCGGGCGCGTCATGGTCCACGGTGACGTCGACCTCGGGGCCTCCGCGACTCCACAGACCCCACATCGCCGCTCCCGACCAGTGACTGAGCGCCGCGCCTTCGCGGACCGAGAGCAGCGCGTCGGTCTCTGCGCCAAGCTCAATCGAAGCGGTGTGGCCGACGCAAAAGACGCATCGAAGGGTGGGGAACAGGCGACCCCTCGCGACCAGCCAGGCGATGCTGGCCGGGCTCACCTTGATGGCCAGGAGCTGGCGGCGCGCGATCCGGCCTCGCTGCAGACGCGCCACGACCGCGATGCGCTCGTCGCGGGAGCCCGAGATTGAAACCTCACGTCGCACACCGAGCACTTTCACGCGGTGCGATCCCAAACCCGAGTCCTGCTGACTCCTCACGTCGCACGCCCGAAGAGACGCCGATGTGCGATCTGAGGAGTCAAGGTCGCGGCCCACGCCCCTCAGTCTGCGGCCCCCGCCCGCACCCACCCCCTTCATCGCCGCAGTTTTTTGCACTTCCGTGACGCCCCGCACGAAAGCCGTCACAAAGTGGGTGTGATGCGAGGATGTTGCCGGTCAGCCCCGCCCCGCGGGCGCATCCCAGTCGTCGGCGGGCATCACCGCGACCAGCCCGGACGGGTTGATCATCGGGTGGGTGCGGTAGTAGTGGGCGCGGATCTCATCGAAGGAGACGGTGCCGGCGACCCCGGGCCACTGGAAGAGATCGCGGGCGTAGGGCCACAACCACCGGTACTCGGCGAGCTTGCGCAGGGAGCACTTGAAGTGGATCTGGTAGACGGCGTCGAAGCGCACGAGGGTCGTGAACAGCCGCCAGTCGGTCTCGAGCGGCGCGTCCCCGAACAGGAAGCGCCGGTCGGCCAGGCGGGCGTCGAGGTCGTCCAGGGTGGCGAACAGCGCGCGCACCTCTGACTCGTACACGGCCTGCGCCCGGGCGAAGCCGGCCTTGTAGACGGCATCGTTGACGGTGTCGTAGACGTGGTGATTCAGAGCGTCGATCTCATCGCGCAGCCCGTCGGGGACGAGCTCCACCGGGTGGGCGGCCAGGGGCGCGAACACCGTAGAGAGCATCCGCAGGATGTCCTCGGACTCGTTGTTGACGATCGTGGCGCGCTCTTTGTCCCACAGCACCGGCACGCTCACCCGCGCCTCATACACCGGATCCGCCGCCGCGTAGGCCTGCGCCAGATACTGAAAGCCGTTGACCGGGTCCTCGTAGCCGTCGCCGGTGAATGCCCAGCCGCGGTCATCGCGCAGCGGGTCCACGTAGGAGACGGAGATGGCGTCCTGCAGCCCCATCAGCATCCGCCCGATCAGCGTCCGGTGCGCCCACGGGCAGGCCCGGGCGACGTAGAGGTGATAGCGACCCGGCGCGACGGGAAAGCCGGTGGACCCATCGGCGGACACCCAATGCCGGAACGTCGACTGCTGGCGCTTGAACGACCCGTCGTCGCCGCTCTCCCGGCCCAGCGACACTGCACGTGCTTGAGCACTCATCGATCCAGCGTACTCCCGGCCGCCGGCGCCCGCGGACCGCGCGCACTGGCCGAAGCGGGCGAAGGCCACGCGGCGGGCGCAGGCTTCTCGGCGCGACCGCTTATGGTGTCGGCGGGATGATCGAGGACCCCGACGAGGGTCACCACCTCTGCCGACGTGCGCCGGCAACCGGAAAGGATGACCAGTGAGCGACCAGGCGACCAAGACAGAGCGCTTTCGCGAGCTGCACCGGCCCGGCGACCCCCTGTTGATGCCCAACCCGTGGGATGTCGGCTCGGCCCGGCTGCTGGCCTCGCTCGGCTACGAGGCGCTGGCCACGACGAGCAGCGGCTTCGCTGCCACCCTGGGCCGGCTCGACGGAGCGGTCAGCCGCGACGAGGCGCTCGCCCACGCCGCCGCCATCGCGGCGGCCACGGACCTCCCGGTCTCCGCCGACCTCGAGAACTGCTTCGCCGACGAGCCCGAGGGGGTGGCCGAGACCGCGCGCGGCGCCGTCGCCGCCGGGCTGGCCGGCTTCTCGGTCGAGGATTACTCGGGCACGCCGACCGACACCATCTACGAGCTCGAACCGGCGGCCGAGCGGGTCCGGGCGGCCGTCGAGGTGGCGCACGCCGCCCCCGGCGCCCCGCTCGTCGTCACCGCCCGCTACGAGGGCTTTCTCCACGGCCGCGCCGACATCGGCGAGGCGATCGCGCGCCTGCAGGCCTATGAGGAGGCGGGTGCCGACGTGCTCTTCGCCCCGGGCCCCACCGATCCTGAGACAGTGGCGGCGATCGTGGCCGCGCTGGAGCGGCCCGTCAACGTCCTCGTGCGCAAGGGGGCGCCGCCGGTGCCGGAGCTGGGCAGGCTCGGCGTCAGCCGCCTCTCCGTCGGCGGGGGGTTCGCCTTCGCCGCCATCGGAGAACTCGTCGCAGCGGCGCGCGAACTGCGCGAACAGGGCACCTACGGCTACTTCGACCGCATGGCCGAGGGGGCCAAGGCCGCACGCGCGGCGTTCGCCCCGCAGACCGGGTAGACCCGCGGCTCAGCCGGCGGCGCGGAGGGCTCGCCAGCGGCGGCTCAGGCGGCGGCGCGGAGGCTTGCCAGCGGCGGGCGCTCGACCGGCTCGGCGCCCAGCCCCGGCAGCTCATCGCTGCCGGGCGCGAGATAAGCCGCGGGCAGGGGGCCCTGAAGGCGGCCCTCGCGCTCCAGCCGTGCGGCGACGGCGCGCATGACGGCAAACGCCATCGGCCCGAGGTCGCGGAGCGGCTGGTGGGCGTTCTGGCGGACGTCGAGATCGACCTGGGCGATGCCGTCCAGGCCCACCGCCTCATAGGCGTCCAGCAGCAGCGCGATGTCGACGCCGTATCCGGTGACGAACGGCAGCCGCTCGAGCAGGTCCCGGCGCGCCGCGATCTCGCCCGCCAGCGGCTGGGCCACCCCCGCCAGATCGGGGTAGAAGAGGTTGAGGAGGGGTCGCGCGGTGAGCTCGGTCACGCGGCCGCCACCGTCAGGCAGGGTGGTGCCTCCCACCTTGAACGGCCGCCGGTACAGGCCCTTGACGAACGAGATCCGGCTGTCGCAGAGGAGAGGACCCAGCAGTCCGCACGCGAAGTGAGGGCCGAAATGCTCGGAGTCGGCATCCAGGAAGCAGACGACCTCCCCGGTGAGAACCGAGAGCGACCGCCACATGGCGTCACCCTTGCCGAGCACCGGCCCCATCTCGGGCCTCAGGTCGTTCTGGCTGTGGACCTCCGCGCCCAGGTCCCGCGCGATCTGGCCGGTGGCGTCGGTGGACGCATCGACGACCACGATCTGGTCGATGGCGCCGGCGTCGCGCAGCGGCGTGAGGGCGCGGATGATGGCGCCGATCGTCCGCTCCTCCTCACGGGCCGGCAGACAGACCGAGACCGTCTGACGGCGGCGCGCGGCGAGGCGCTCGGCCGGGAACTCGGAGTGGTGGAAGGTGTGGCTGCGGTGCCAGGAACGTGCGCGCATGGACATGTCCGAGCCGGAGCATGACAGCCGGCCAAGCGCACCGTGCAGGTCCTCGGCCCCCGGGTTTTCTACCATTCACCAGTGGCCCGTGCGGGACGGGCCACCGTATCAAGGGCGCTCCGGCGCCCGGGAGGAATGAGATGGTTGCAGATTGGCCTGATGTGCAGGGGTTCTCGGCGTGACCCGATGTCTGCGGGTCACCGCGTTTCGCCGCCTACTGCTCGCCTACGTCCTCAACGAGCTGGCGTGGTCGGTCGGCACCCTGGCACTCTCCGTGTTGGTCTTCCGCCGCACCGGCAGCGCGATCGGGTCGACGGCGTTCTTCCTGTGCGCGCAGTTCCTCCCGGCGCTCATCTCACCCGCCATGGTGGCCCGCCTGGATCGCAGCGCGCCGCGCAAGGTCCTCCCGGCGTTGTACGCGGTGGAGGGTCTCCTGTTCGGTGTGCTGGCCTACCTGACCCACCACTTCGTCCTCATCCCCGTCCTGGCGCTGGCTCTGCTCGACGGTGCCATCGCCGCCACCGCCCGTTCGCTGGCCACAGCGTCGCGCACCGAGATCCTCAAGGCCCGGGACATGCTGCGGGAGGGCAACGCCCTTGGCGGCTTTGGCTTCTCCGGCGCCTTCATGTTGGGCCCGGTGATCGGCGGCGCCGTCGTGGCCGCCGGCGGGACCGTCGCCGCGCTGCTGGTCAACTGCGGGCTGTTCGTTGTCATCGCCTGCTTCCTGGCCATCACCGCGCTCCCCGGCGTCGCGGCCGAGCCCGGCTCGATCTGGGGTCGGCTCGGCAGCGGCATCGCGCACGTCCGCTCCGATGCCGTGCTGAGGCGGCTGCTGCTGATGCAGGCCGTGGGCCTCTGCGTCTTCACCATCACCATCCCGGTCGAAGTTGTCTACACCCAGCACACCCTGGATGCCGGGGCCGGCGGCTACGGGCTGCTCATGGGAGTGTGGGGCGGCGGCGCTGTGGCCGGGAGCGTCGTCTACGCCCGCTTCCGGCGCCGTTCCGCGCCGCTGCTGATCACCTGCAGCGCCGTGGCGCTGGCGGTGGGATTCACCATCATGACCGTTGCTCCGTCGCTGGGCGTCGCGCTGGTCGGGGCCGCGGTGGCGGGGGCCGGCAACAGCCTGGAATGGGTGGCCTGGCGCACCGCGGTGCAGGAGCGTGCCCCCGATCGCTGGATGGCGCTGATCATGAGCCTCACCGACTCGATGTCGATGCTGGCGCCCGGCGTGGGCATCGTGCTCGGCGGCATCATCGCCCAGCTCGCATCCTCGCGCGCCGCCTTCGCAGTGGCCGCCGCCGGCTCCTTCGTCTTCGCCGTCACGGTGCCGTTCGCGTTCCGGCGGGCCGGAGTGCGGTGGACCGAGCCGAGGTCCGCCGTGGAGGTCACCTCCGAAGAGGCGGCCATCACGCGCGGTAAGAGCTTGGTTTAGTGCACAGTCCCGTGGGCTTGCGCGCCGCCTGCATCGATATCGGCTCCAACACCACTCGCCTTCTGGTGGCCGACTGCGTCGGCGATGAGCTGCTGGAGGTCCACCAGGAGCGTGCCTTCACCCGGATCGGCCACGGGCTGGCGGCCACGGGGGTCATCGCTCCGGACAAGATCGACGAGGTCGTCAGCGTGGTGCTGGCCCAGATGGAGGTGGCGCGCCGGCACGGCGCGCAGGCGGTCCACGGCGTGGCCACCGCGGCCATCCGCACCGCCTCCAACGGCGCGGCGCTGGTCGCGGCCATCGCCGAGCGGACGGGGCTGGAGGTGGAGATCGTGTCCGGGGAGGAGGAGGCCCGGCTGGCCTTCGAGGGCGCCGCGGCGATGCTCGATCCGGACGCGGCGGCGGTGCTCGGCGCCGGCGCCGCCCTGGGGGTGATCGACGTGGGCGGCGGCTCCTCGGAGATCGTCGTGGGATGCGCGCCGGACCGCGTGCAGTGGTGGGCCTCGGTGGCGCTGGGCTCGGGGGCGCTCACCGAGCACCGCCTGCGCTCCGATCCGCCCAGCGCGGCAGAGCTGAGCGCGTCCCGGACGGAGGTGGCGGCCGCCCTGAGCGGGCTGGCGCCGCCGTGTCCCAGGCTGGCCGTGGCTGTCGGCGGGAGCGCCACCTCGCTGGGGCGCGTAGCCGGGCCGGTGCTTGACGCCGCTGCGTTCGAGGATGCCCTGTCAGTGCTCACGGGCGAGCCCAGTGCCCTGGTGGCCGAGCGTTTCCTCATCGACCCCCAGCGCGCCCGATTGCTCCCCGCCGGGCTGCTCATCCTCCAGGGCGTCTCGCGACTGCTGGAGGCGACCGTGCATGTCGGCCGGGGTGGCATCCGGGAGGGCGTGCTGCTAGAAGCAGTCCGATCATGAGCGCCGACCCTGCGATTCCGCCGCGCGAGGCCATTGCCGAGGTGCGCGTGCGCGCCCCGACACGCGGCAACCGCCGCCTGGAGCGGTTCCTGGCCGCCGCGAACGCGGACGACCAGCTGAAGGCCTGGTGGCACGTGTCCGCGGTGAACGCCAGCCGGCGGCTGGGGATGAGCGATCACTCCTGGGTCCACATCCAGATCGTGCTCAACATCGGCCTGCGTCTGTCGCGGCTTCTGTTCCGGCGCGGGGTGGTGCCCAGCGTGGTGGCCGACTTCGCCATGACCGAGCGCGACGCCGAGGTGGTGGTGGCGGCCGGCTGCCTCATGCACTGCGTGGGCATGTCGATCCATCGTCGCGATCATGAGCGCTACAGCCTGTTCCTCACCGCCGACAAGCTCGGCAAGCTGATGGAGGGCGTCTATGACGAGCCGGAGCGCTCGGTGATCGTGGCCGAGACGCTGCACGCCATCATCGGCCACCGCAGCGACGGCGCCCCGTTCACAGTCGAGGCCGGCATCGTGCGCGTCGCCGACGCGCTCGACATGGCCCGCGGGCGCTCCCGGATCCCATTCGAGGCGGGCCAGCAGAACATCCACTCGATCTCGGCCTACGCCATCGACGAGGTCAAGATCAGCCCCGGCCGCGACCGCGCCGTGCGGGTGGAGATCGCGATGTCCAACAGCGCCGGGATCTTCCAGGTGGACGAGCTGCTGGCCGAGAAGCTCCGTGGCTCGGGCCTGGAGGAGCACATCGAGGTGATCGCTCGGATCGACGCCGAACACGAGCAGCGCCTGCTGCAGGTCTTCAGGATCTGACGGGTGGCTGAGGGCTCATCGCGTCCGAACGCCGGCGGGCGCTCGGTCGCCGGCGCCGGCGCCGCGATCGTCCTGTTGGTGGCGGTGCTGATCATCTACGGAGGCTACGGGCGCCACTGGCGGTGGATCGGCGTCAACGGGCGCACGGCAACCCTCTGGGACTGGCTGCACCTGCTCCTGCTGCCGCTCGCGGCCGTGGTCCTGCCCCTATGGCTGCGCCACCGGCCGGGGGTCAGCGGCGCGGTCCGCTTCGCCGTGGGGGCGCTGGTGGCGGCCTTCGTGTGCGTGGTGATCGCCGGCTACCTGATCCCCTGGGCGTGGACCGGCTTTGTCGGGAACACGCTGTGGGACTGGCTGAACCTCGGCGCGCTGCCGATGGCGGTCGCGCTCATCCCGGTGCTGCTCGAGCTGCGTACCGAGTGGGGCCGTCGCCACGCCGTCGGCCTCTCGATCGTCGCCGTCGTGTTCATAGGGGTGGTCCTGGCCGGCTACCTGGCCCACTGGCGCTGGACCGGGTTCGTCGGCAACACCGTGTGGGACTGGCTGCACCTGCTCCTGCTGCCGCTGCTCGTTCCCGCGGTGATCGTCCCCGTGCTGCGTACCGTCCTGGCCGAGCGGTTCAGCAGTAGCGGCCACGCCGACGAGGAGTGACGTGCCGGCTACCAGCCGCCGCGCCAGTCCGCGCTGGCCTCCCGGGCCTTCATGGCGTCCTCGCGGGCGTGCTTGCGCTTGTCGAGCCGCCACTGGATGATCGAGAAGACCACGATGACCGTGGGAAAGAAGGCGATCACGCCGAACATGACGCTGGTGACGTTCATGTCGGTCGACTCCCCCCACCAGCCCTGGCCGCCGTCGGCGTGGGCCAGCGCGGCAGGCGCGAACGTCAGCAGGCTGCCGACACACATGGTCAGCGCAATCATGAGGCGAGCGCGGCGCGTCACTAAAGAGAAGCGTACCGCTTTGTCAGGCGACGGGAATGCTCTGAGGCGCCGCCACCGCGGAGACCGCGTCGAGGAGCGCCGGGTTGTAGATGTCGGCGCGGTCGGCGATGTCCAGGTGGTCGAGTGGCACCTCGAACACGGCCGCATCGATGGCCTGCGCCAGTTCGCGCTGCTTGACGGGGGCGACCATCGCGTCGCGTCCGGTGAGGACCATCGCGGCCGGGAGGCGGCGCAGCGAGGCCAGCCACGGCCGCGAGTCGAATCTCCCCAGCTCGCGGCCCGCTTCCGCGACGTCGCGGGCCTCGTGGCGCATGAGCTCTGACAGCCACCAGGCGCTGCGCTCGTCGAGCGTGATCCCCGACCGGCGAAAGCCGGCGCGGTACGCCTGTCGGGGAGCAAGGCCGAGCGTCACGCCGACGATCCCCATCCACTTCCAGACACGACGGGTCTGCGGGTCCTGGAAGTGCTGGCAGGTGCCGCTCAGCACCACGCCGGCAACGACGTCCGGGTGGTCGCGGACCAGCAGCTGGGCGATGACGCCGCCCATCGAGTACCCGACGACGACGGTGCGCGCGATGCCGAGCGCGCGGAGCACCGCGGCTGCGTCGGCGGCGCAGTCCTCCAGGCGGAACGGAGCCATCGCCCGAACGCCGCGGCCGTGTCCGCGGTGGTCGATCGCCAGCACCCGGTAGCCCGCCTGCACGAGCGGGTCATAGGCGGCATGCCAGTTGAGGTCGGCGGTGACCATCCAGCCGTGCAGCAGCATGACCGTGGGGCGGCCCGAGACGGTCTCGCCGCTGTCGCGCACGAAGAACTCCCCGCGCTCGGGAACGAGCACCGTCCGCGCCGGGAGCATCTCATGCGGGGGGACGGGGGGGTAGGTCGGGCGGCGCCGGCGCATCCGGCGATGCTACCCCCGGCTCCCGGCCTACCATCAATTTCATGGCCGTCGTGATCGCATCTGACCTGGGCAAGGACATCGCCGGAGAGCCGCTGCTGCGCGGCGTCTCCTTCAAGCTCGAGCGGCGTGACCGCATGACCCTGTCGGGCCGCAACGGCGCCGGCAAGACCACGCTGCTGCGGATGCTCGCCGGCGAGGCGTCCATCGACTCCGGCGAGCTGGTGCTGAGCAGAGCCGCCAAGGTGGCACTGCACGACCAGCGCCCGCCCCGCGACCGCGACATCACGCTGCGCGCCTACATCCTGTCCGGTGCGCCCGAGCTCGTGGCCATCGAGGAGGAGCTGGCCGCGCTGGAGGGGGCGATGGCCCAGGGCGCCCACGACGACGCGACGCTCGGCCGCTACGCCGAGGCCCAGGCCCGGCTCGAGCACGCCGGCGGCTACGGCTGGCGCGACCGCGCCCTGTCGACGCTGCACGGCCTCGGCTTCCGCGACGACGCGGACCTGGACCGCTCGCTGGACACGTTCTCGGGCGGGGAGCTCACGCGAGCCTCGCTGGGACGGGCGCTGGCCGGCGCGCCGGACCTGTTGCTCCTCGACGAGCCCACCAACCACCTCGACATCGAATCGCTGGAGTGGCTGGAGACCCATCTCGTCAGCCTCGACGCCGCCATCGTGCTCGTCGCGCACGATCGCTGGTTCCTCGAGTCGGTGGGCACCTCGGTGCTGGAGCTCGAGGCCGGCCGCGGCAAGTTCTTCGCCGGCACCTGGCATCAATGGCGCCGCGAGCGAGCCGCCCGGGATCTGGCCCTGGGCCGGGCGATCGAGCGCCAGCAGGCCGAGATCGAGCGCCTCGAGCGGTTCGTCACCCGCTTCCGGGCCGGAACGCGCGCCCGCCAGGCGCAGTCGCGGGTCAAGAAGCTCGCCAAGATAGAGCGGCTCAGCGCCGACCCGACCGACGGCGCGGCGCTGCAGTTCGCCTTCAAGCCGCCCGAGCGCAGCGGGCGGGTGGTGTTCGAGCTCGAGCACGCCGAGCTGTCGGCCGGCGACAAGCAGCTGCTGCACGACGCCGAGCTGTGGTTGGAGCGCGGCGAGCACGTGTCGCTGGTGGGGGCCAACGGCACCGGCAAGACGACCCTGATCGAGGCGTTGGCGGGGAAGCGCGAGCTCCCCGCGGGCAAGCTCCTCACCGGGCACAACGTCAAGATCGGCTATCTCTCCCAGCACGCCGAGGAGCTCCACGCCGGCACGGCGCGGACCGTGCTGGAGGCGACGCAGCGGGCGTCCGGCCTGACGCCGGGCAAGGCGCGGGCGCTGCTCGGCCGCTTCCTGTTCTCCGGCGAAGACGCCGAGAAGCCGCTCGACGGTCTGTCGGGTGGCGAGCGCCGGCGCCTCTCGCTCGCGATCCTCGTCCACTCCGGCGCCAACGTGCTCATCCTCGACGAGCCCACCAACCACCTCGACCTCGAGAGCCGGGAGGCGCTGGAGTCCGCGCTCTCAGAGTTCGCCGGCTCGCTGCTGCTCGTCTCCCACGACCGGGCGCTGCTGGACGCGATCGGCAGCCGGACGATCGCGCTGGAGGACCAGCAGCTGCACAGCTACGTGGGCGGCTGGCCCGAGTACCTGCGCGTCCGCGCCGCGCGCGCCAAGGCTCCGTCGCCGCCGAAGTCCCGCTCCGAGCCCGGGGCCGAGGCCAAGGCCACGGCCACGGCGGTGAGCGGCTCGGGCACCCCCAAGAAGCGCAATCCGCCGCGGCCCAAGAACCGGCCGGGTCGTGGCGCGGCCAACCTGGAGGCGGAGATCGAGGCCGCCGAGGCAGCGCTGCGCGCCGTCGAGGACGAGCTCGCCGATCCGGCCGCCTGGTCGACGCCCGAGGCCGGCGCCCGGTCAACGGCGCGCCACGAGGAGGCCAGGCTCAGGGTGGCGGAGCTGTATGAGCGCTGGGAGGCCGTGGCCGGCTGACGCCGCGGCGCCGTCCGCGCGCCGGCTGACGCCGGGGCGCCGTCGGCAGCGCTCACTACACTGAAAATGAATGCCCCAGCCCCTTCCGGCTTCGGCTCTGCGCGTCGCGCTGATCGACGATGACAGCGGGATGATCACCGTATTGGACCGGCGCTTTGCCGCCAACCGGTGGGAGAGGCAGGTGATCGGCTACGCGGCCGACCCCGAGCAGCTGACCGCGCTCAAGCTCCACGCGCTGATCGTCAATCCGGCGATCACCGGGCTGGCCTACATCGAATGGGTCGCCGACCGGCTCCCGGGCCTCGCGTTGCTGGTGTGCAGCCGCCCGGCGCCGGTGGCCGACCGGGTGCGGGCCCTGCGCACCGGCGCCGACGACTGGATCACCAAGCCGTGCCACCCCGAGGAGCTGGTGGCGCGCATCGAGGCGGTGCTGCGCCGCCGCCGGGCGGGCGAGCTCCCCGCCCAGGACGAGATCGTGTGTGCCGGCGAGCTGGCCATCCGCCCCGACCGCTTCGACGCCTATGCCAACGCCGTCCCGGCCGGCCTGTCGCGCAAGGAGTACGAGCTTCTGGTCCAGCTCGCCGGCGCCGGTGGACGAGTGCTCGAGCGCGAGGACATCTACCAGCGCGTGTGGGGCTACACGATGGCCCGGGGCGACCGGTCGGTGGACGTGTTCGTGCGCAAGCTGCGCCAGAAGCTCGAGGCGATCTCCCCGGAGTGGCGCTATGTCCACACCCACTTCGGCGTGGGCTACCGGTTTGCCGCCGAGCCCACCGAGCCGGGCGCACCCGCCGAGCCCGGCGCGCCAGCCGCCTCACCCGGGTCCGTGGCGCCGCCGCCGGCGGGCCGCCACGCCGCACGTCGTACCCTCTCGGTATGAACGCCACCGTGCGCAACGTCGCGATCATCGCCGCGCTGGCCGCGCTGGTGGCCATCCTGCCCGGGGGCGGGACCGGCGCCAGCGTGGTGCTCACCGCCCTCTACCTCATCTTCCTCGTGGCGCTGGTGTGGGTGGCGACGATCATGTATCGCGAGCACCGCAGTTCGCTGTACCTCCTCGGGGACGGCAAGCGCGCGCTGCTGTACGGCGCCGCCGGTGTGCTCGCGGTGACGCTCACGGCCACGCAACGGCTGTGGAGCTCGCCGGCCGGCTCGGTCGCCTGGCTGGTTCTGGTCGGCGTGTCGGTGTACGTCGGCTTCGCCATCGTCTGGGCCGCCCGGCGCTACTGAGCGCCGCGGCGGAGCTCAGGCCGGGACGGCGGCGGGCACCGGCGTCAGCGACACCGGGATCCCGTTGAGCACGGCGTTGCCCGACACCGCGTCGACGAGCAGCTCGTCGGAGAGGACGTTGCTGTTGGTGCCGGCGTGGGCCGAGGCGACGCTGAGCCGCGCGTCCGGCGCATCGTGGCCCCAACCGTGGGGGAGGCTGACCACGCCGGGCATGATCGCGTCGGTGATCTCCACCAGCGCCTCGACGCTGCCGGTCCGCGAGCGCAGCCGCGCCGGGGCGCCGTCGGCGAGGCCGTAGCGCTCGGCGTCCTGCGGGTGGACGTGCAGGGTGCACTGCACGGGGCCGCGGACGAGCATCGGCAGGTTGTGCATCCAGGAGTTGTTGGAGCGCAGTTGGCGGCGGCCGACGAGCACCGGCCCGTCGGCGGGCGGGCGATCCACGGCCTCGCGCAGGCGGGCCACGTCGGCCACGATCGGCTCGGGCGCCAGCTCGATGCGTCCGCTGCGGGTGCGGAGGGCATCGGGCAAACGCGGGCGCAGCGGCCCGAGGTCGATGCCGTGCGGCGCGGCCTGAAGCGCGGCCAGGCTCAGGCCGCCCTCGGCCCCGAACCCGTGGCCGTAGGGGCCGGCGCGGAGCATGAGGTCGAGCAGCCGCTCGGGACCGGCGCGCGGCTCGAGCGCCTCCATCACCGCCTCCGGCGTGCGGCCCGCGATCGGCGACCCTGGCGTGTCGATCTCCCGGGTGACGGCCAGCCGGGCCACGCCCTCATCCAGGGCGGAGACGTCGGGGCTCGGGCCCATGCCGGCGGCGACCCCGGCCAGCCGCAGCAGCGTGACCCACTCGTCGAGGATCGCGGGATCGGGCTCGAGGGCCGGCGGCGAGTAGTGGGCGACGTTGCGCACGGCGAACAGGTAGAGGGCGAGGTCGTAGTGGCCGCGGCGCAGGGGGGAGGGCGCGGGGAGGATGACATCGGCGTGGCGCGTGGTCTCGTTGAGATAGACGTCGACGGACACCATGAGGTCAAGGGTGCCGAGCGCAGCGTCGAGGCGGGCGCTGTTGGGGGTGGACAGGACGGGGTTGCCGGCCAGCGTGATGAGGGCGCGGACCCGGCCCTCTCCGGGCGTGTCGATCTCCTCGGCCAGGCAGACGACCGGCAGCTCGCCCAGCACCTCGCCCAGCCCGCGCACCCGGCTCGCGAACCGGCCCAGGCGCGCGCCGCGCCCCCGGCCCGCCTGTCCGGCGGCGTTGGAATGGCCGGCGGCGCCGAGCGGGAACATGGCCCCACCCTCGCGGTCGAGGTTGCCGGTCAGCAGGTTGAGGACGTCGACCAGCCAGCTCGCCACGGTCCCGAACGCCTGGGTGCAGGTGCCGATGCGGCCGTACACCGCGGCCGTCGGCGCGGCAGCGAGCTCGCGGGCCATGCGGCGGATCGTGTCCGCCGGGATGCCGCACGCGGCCGCCACCGCCTCGGGCGCGAACGGCCGGGCCAGCTCACGCACCTCGTCGATCCCGTCGGTGAGGGCGCCGAGACGGTCGCGCGGGTCGGCCAGATCCTCCTCGAAGAGGACGTGGACGAGGGCGAACAGCAGCAGCGCGTCGGTGCCGGGGCGGATGAAGTGGTGCTCGTCGGCCTCCCGGGCGGTCCGGGTGCGCCGCGGATCGATGACCACGAGCTTGCCGCCGCGGGCGCGCAGGGCGCGCAGCCGGCCGCGCATGTCCGGCGCTGTCATGAGGCTGCCGTTGGAGGCGAGCGGGTTGGCGCCGAGCATCAGCAGGTGGTGGGTGCGGTCCACGTCGGGAACCGCGACGGTGGTGCCGGTGCCGAACATGAGCGCGCTGGCCAGCTGCTTTGGCATCTGGTCCACGCTGGACGCGGAGTACACGTTGCGCGTCGACAGCGCCCGCAGGAGCACGCGCCCGTAGAGCAGGCTGTCGAGGTTGTGGGCGTTGGGATTGCCCAGATAGACAGCCACCGCGTTGCGATCCGCGGCCACAATGGGCGCGAGCCGCGCGTCGATGACGGCGAAGGCCTCATCCCAGCTCGCGGCGCGGAAGCCGTCGCCGTCCCGGATCAGGGGCGTGCGGATCCGGTCGGGGTCGTCGTGCAACTCCGTGAGCGCCGCGCCCTTGGGGCAGACGAAACCGCGGCTGAAGACATCGTGGCGGTCGCCCTTGATCGAGACCACGCGGTCGCCGTCCAGCGACAGCTCGAGGCCGCAGGTGGCCTCGCACAGGGGACAGGTGCGGTACGCCGTGCGCTGGCCGTTGGTCCCCATCGCCGCATACGTTACGCGGACCGCCTCGACGTCGCGATCACCTGAGAGGTCATCGCGATCCGTACACTGCCGCCGCCGTGACCAAGGGCATGCGCGAGACGATCTCGGACTGGCTGATGGCGATCGCCGGACCCCTCCTGCTCGGCTCCTTGTTTCTCACCTGGAGCCATCAGCTCTCCTCCTCGCTGCGGGCGCGCTACGGCGCCACGGCCGCTCTCGCCGGCGTTCCGGCGGACCCCAATGCGTGGCAGGTCTTCTCCGCCGCCGACGTGCTGCTCGCGCTGGTCGCGGCCGGGCTGTTCCTGGTGGCGCTGGCCGGCGGGCGGGCGCGGCGGGTCGTGCTGGCGCTGGGGCTGGCCGTGGCGCTGGCTTTCGTGATCCACGCGCTGAGCGTGCCGCCGACCAACGGGGCCGTGGTCTTCGACCCGACGCTCACGCCGCCCGGCTACACGGCGAATGAGGTCAGCTCAGGGGCGGGAGAGGTGCTCGCCGTGGTCGCCCTCGGGCTGGGGGCTGTCGGGGTGGCGCTGGCGTTCACCACGGACTGATCCGGGCCCGGGCGAGTCCTAACATCGAAAGCGATGGCTGTCTACTCCGCCGACCGGCGCCGCGACCTTCCCGACGAGCCCGGCGTGTACCTCTTCCGCGACCAGCGCGGCAAGGTCATCTACGTCGGCAAGGCGAAGTCGATCAAGAAGCGCGTCGCCTCCCACTTCTCCAATCCCAGCACCCGCGCCGGGCGCGACCTCGTGCCGATGATCGAGCAGATCGAAGCGCTGGTGGTCCACACCGAGTCCGAGGCGCTGCTGGTGGAGCAGAACTTCATCAAGCAGTACAAGCCCCGCTTCAACATCCGCCTGCGCGACGACAAGTCCTACCCGTACATCGCGATCTCACTGGACGAGGACTTTCCGCGGGTGTACTTCACCCGGGAGCGCCACCGCCGCGACCGGGTCTACTTCGGCCCCTACAGCAACGCCAAGCGGGTGCGGGCCACGCTGGAGGTGCTGGGCAAGGTGTTCATGTTCCGCTCCTGCGACGGCCCCGAGCCCGGCCGGCGCAGCGGGTCACCCTGCCTGGACTACTACATCAAGCGCTGCGAGGCCCCGTGCGTGGGCTACGTGGACAAGGAGGGCTACCGCAAGGCCATCGACGGCGTCATCGCGTTTCTCTCGGGGCGCTACAAGGAAATCGAGTGGGCGCTCAACGAGGAGATGAAGCTGGCCGCCTCCGAGCAGCGCTTCGAGGACGCCGCCCGCGAGCGCAACCGGCTGCGCGCCGTGCGTTCCCTGCTGGAACGCCAGCGGGTGGCTCACGAGGACGGCTCCATGGATGCGATCGCGGTGGCGGTCGGCGACGGGGAGGCCAATGCCCAGGTGTTCCAGATCCGCGACGGCGTGCTCTCGGACCGCCAGAGCTTCTACCTCGACAACGCCTCCGAGGCCGAGCCCGCCGACGTTGCCGAGGCCTTCATCCTGCAGTACTACGCCAGCGCCATGTCGGTCCCGCCGCTGGTCGTCGTCCAGCGCGAGCTCGGCAGCGCCGGTGACCTGGCGCCGCTGGCCGAGGCGCTGAGCGCCCGCCGGGGCGGCAACGTGGAGATCCGTCCCGCCGAGCGCGGGGACAAGCGCCGCATCCTGGAGCTCGCCGAGCGCAATGCGATCCTGGCCATCGACCAGGAGAAGCTGCGCTCCGAGCGCCGCCGCCAGCAGCGCGTGGAGGCGCTGGACGGACTGCAGCAGGCCCTCGGCCTGGACACTATCCCGCTGCGGATCGAGTGCTTTGACATCTCGACGCTGATGGGGACCAACACCGTCGCCTCGATGGTGGTCTTCGAGGGCGGGGCACCCAAGAAGTCCGACTACCGCCGCTTCAAGGTGTTCACGGTGGGCGACGCCGCCGCGGGAGACGGCTCCCGCTCGACCGGCGACTACGGCCCCGACGACTTCGCCGCCATGGAGGAGGTGCTCGGCCGCCGTTTCGCACGCTGGGAGCAACAGCGCGACGTCTCGCCCCACGACAAGGACTACGACCCCAGCTTCGCCGCGCTGCCCAACGTGGTCGTCATCGACGGTGGCAAGGGCCAGCTGGCCGCCGGGTTACGGGCGCTCCAGGGCTTCCGCGACCGCGGGGTCGCCGTCATCTCGCTGGCCAAGCGGATCGAGGAGGTGTTCATCCCGGGCCGGGACGCGCCGCTCGTCCTCGCCCACGACACCCCGGAGCTCCAGCTGCTGCAGCGCGTGCGCGACGAGGCCCACCGGTTCGCCATCACCCACCACCGCATCCGGCGCGACCGCGCGATGACCGCCTCGGTGCTCGACGAGCTCCCGGGCGTCGGACCGGCCCGCAAGCGGGCGCTGCTGGCGCACTTCGGATCGCCCGACGCGATCCTGGCGGCCAGCCGCGAGGAGCTCGAGTCCGTGCCGGGCCTGCCCGGGAAGCTGGCCCGCGAGATGTACCGCGAGCTGCACAAGTCCGGGGTCTGAGTGATGGCCGGCGGACGGGTGCGCCTAACGGCGTCAGGGCCTGCGGGCCAGCCCGATCCCGCCGCCGCCTCCGCTGCTGCTGCCCCCGCCGATGGTGAGCATGGCCGCGCTGCCGGCGGCCAGCGGCACTGTGTAGGTGCCCGCCACCGGAGCCACGGGGGTGGTGGCGGGCGCACCCGGCAGGGTGCCGGTGGTGGTCTCGTCTCCGAACGTCTGACCCCCCAGGGAGACGCCGCTGGTGGAGCTGACGCTGGGGGCCTGCAGCGTCTCCAGCGCCCCCGGGGTGGTGGCGCCCGCGACGCTGAGCTGGACGTCGTGCTCGGCGGCGGGGTCCTTGTTGATGAGGGTCACCCGGACCGCGCCGTCAGCGCCCTGGGTGGCCCACACCTTCGCGGGGGACCCCGTCCCACCCGGCCCGCTGGTCTGCAGCAGCCGGGCCCCGGGCGGGAATGCCTGGGCGAACATGAGCAGGCCGTAGTACTCGGGGTGCACGAAGGCCTGCCAGGCGCCCGAGGCCGAGTGCGAGACGGTGAACAGCTCGTAGGCGGAGCCGGGCAGCATGTGGAAGTTGACCCCGTCCACCCCGACCGCGGCGAAGTCGAACATCGTGTCCAGAGCCCACAGCGCCGAGGCGAAGGTGTCCGAGACCCCCTTCTCGCCCTGGCACGAGGCCGAGTTCATCTCCGCGACGCGGAAGGGCAGCCGGTGCTTGTGGGCGGCGGCGATGAACGGCGACATCGGGGTGGCCAAGCCGCTCGACGCGCTGTCGGCCAGCAGGTTGGCGATCGAGGGGAAACCCGGGCTGCCGGCGTCGGTCACACAGGCGCGCAGGGGATAGCGGTGATAGGTCACGAGGCCCAACCGGGGCTCGGCGGCGATGAAGTTGCCGAGCTTGCCCATCCACGACGGACCGGAGACGGCGGGCCCGGCGAGCGGCAGGTTGGGCAGCGCGTGCGCCCACTGAGTGAACTGCTTGGTGTAGTCGGCCAGGTCATACCCCCGGCCCCGCGCCCGATAGATGTGGCCGCGGCGGTCCTTGTACCAGGGAAAGACGCTGTAGAGGTCGGGCTCGTTGCCGATCTCGAGCGCGGCGATATAGCGGCGGCCGATGCCCTGAAGGAACGCCCGGCCCTCCGCGGCGGCGACGGCCGTCCGGCCGGCGGCGAGGTTGATGCCGAGGATGAGCTTGGCGTTCAGATCGGCGGCCAGCGCCTGGGTGGTACGCAGCCACCCTTTGGTGATGGGGTAGTAGACCCCGCCCTGGGCGATCTGGCCGCGCAGCGGCCACCAGCTGCCGTCGGTGCTGTCCCCGCCGATCCGGATCACCGGCGACTGGCCCGGGGCCAGCCCGCCCAGGAGCCCGACCAGCGCCGGATCGACCGCCCGCGGGTCGCGGCCGGTGTACTGATGCAGCGCCCGGTACTCGAAGGACACGCCCACAAAGCCGGGCGCCATCTCCTGGCCGGTGGGCGTCGCCGAGACGCTGGCGCCGAGCACGTCGGCGCGCGCGGCGACCGCCCCCGGCAGGGCGAATCCGAGCGCCGCCACGAGGGCGATGCAGACGTGGCGGCGAAGCACGGGGGCCATACTGCCACACCGCGTACACATCCACGTCACCCCGTGTCCGCTTGACCCGTCAAGCTTCAGGGGACATGGAAGGTTCGCCCCGCACCGAAGTGGAGCCGGGGACCGGCACGGCGCTCACCGATCTGGTGATCATCACCGGCTTCTCGGGCGCTGGGAAATCGACGGCCATGGCGGCCTTCGAGGACGAGGGCTACTTCTGCGTGGACAACCTCCCCTCGGAGATGATCCGGACGCTCGTCGACCTGTTCATGCACGAGGGCTCCAAGGTGGCCAGGGCCGCCGTCGTCTCCGATGCACGCGGGGGCAGCTACTTCGAGGGAATCACGGCGATGCTGGAGGGCCTGCGCGCGAGCGGGGTGCGCCACCGCGTCCTCTTCCTGGAGGCCGATGAGCAGACACTTCTCACCCGCTACAAGGAGACCCGCCGCCGCCATCCGCTCGCCCCCTCGGGCAGCGTCGCCGACGGCATCCGCCGCGAGCGCGAGCTGCTGGCGCCGCTGCGCGAGCGCGCCGACGTCGTCATCGACACCGGGCAGCTCACCGCCGCGATGCTGCGGCGCAGGCTCACCGAGTGGCTGCCGTCCAGGGCGCCCGGACGGCTGGCGATCACCTTCCAGAGCTTCGGCTTCAAGTACGGACCCAGCCGTGACGCCGATCTGCTGTTTGACGTCCGCTTCCTGCCCAACCCCCACTACGAGCCAGACCTGCGCCCGCTCACCGGCGCCGACCCGCGCATCGTCAGCTACATCAACCGCGAAGGGGCGCTCGACGTCTTCTACGACCACATGCACCCGCTGCTGGATTATCTGCTGCCCCAGTACCTGGCCGAGGGCAAGGCTCACCTGGTGGTGGCCATCGGCTGCACCGGCGGGCGCCACCGATCCGTGGCCATCGCCCTGCATCTCGCCGAGCGCTACTCGGGGCAGACGGGCTATCTCGTCGACGTCCTCCATCGCGACGTCGGCGAACCGGCGTGATCGAGCACGTCGGGTTCGAGGTCTCAGACCTCGAGCGCACGACGCGGTTCTACGACGCGGTCTTCTTCGCCCTGGGGGCACGGCGGATGGCGGAGTCCGAGCACCTGGTCGGCTACGGGGTCAACGGCCCGCTGTTCTTCTTCGTGGCGCGCGGGCGCCCTCCGGCGCCCGGCTACGGCCACCTGGCGCTTCAGGCCAGCGGGAAGGCGGCGGTCGACGCCGCCTACGCGGCCGGCCTGGCCAACGGCGGCGCCGACGACGGTCCGCCGGGGCAGCGACCCCAGTACGGACGGCGCTACTACGCCGCTTATCTGCTTGACCCCGATCGGCTGCGCGTGGAGGTCGTGTCCCGCCGCTGACCGCCCGCCGGCGCGGCCGGCAAACCGCCTCGGGCAGGGATCGCGGTCGCGTTTAGGTAGCCTGTCGCGGGCTGGGACGCTCGGTGGCGACCCCAGGTGTCATTGCAACGATCAGGCTGAAAACGGAGGCAACAGCGCATGGCGGTACGCGTCGCAATCAACGGTTTCGGAAGGATCGGCCGTAACGTCTTCCGGGCCGCGTACGAGAGCGGCGCCGACATCGAGTGGCTTGCGGTCAACGACCTCGTCGATCCCAAGACGATCGCCCACCTGCTCAAGTACGACTCCAACTACGGGCCCTTCCCGGGTGAGGTGCAGGCCACCGACGCCGGCTTCTCCATCGACGGCAAGGAGATCCGCGTGCTGGCCGAGCGCGATCCCGCCGACCTGCCGTGGTCAGCGCTGGGCGCCGACGTGGTGATCGAGTCCACCGGGCTGTTCACGGACCGCGAGAACGCGTCCAAGCACCTGGAGGCGGGCGCCAAGAAGGTCGTGATCTCCGCTCCGGCGACCAACCCCGACACCACCGTCGTGCTGGGCGTCAACTTCGACGACGCCTACGACCGCGACAACCACCAGATCGTCTCCAACGCCTCGTGCACGACCAACTGCCTGGCGCCGGTCGCCAAGGTCCTTCACGACGCCATCGGCATCAAGCACGGCCTGATGACCACCATCCACGCCTACACCGCCGACCAGCGCCTGCAGGACATGCCCCACCGCGACCTGCGCCGCGCCCGAGCGGCGGCGGTCAACCTGATCCCGGCCTCCACCGGAGCGGCCAAGGCGATCGGGCTGGTCATTCCCGACCTCAACGGCAAGCTCCACGGCTTCGCGGTGCGCGCGCCCGTCCCCACCGGCAGCGTGGTGGACCTCACCGTCGAGGTCAACCGCGAGACGACGGTGGAGGAGGTCAACGCGGCGCTCAGGGCGGCGGCCGGCGATGGTCCTCTGAAGGGTCTGCTCATCTACAACGAGGACCCGATCGTGTCCACGGACATCGTCAAGAACCCCGCGTCCTCGATCCTCGACTCGGAGTTGACGGTGGTGATGGACGGGACGATGGTCAAGGTCGTGTCCTGGTACGACAACGAGTGGGGCTACTCCAACCGCGTCTCCGATCTCGTCCAGCGACTGCTGTGAGAACGCTGTCGGACCTGGGCGAGCTGAGGGATCGGCGGGTTCTTGTCAGAGTCGACTTCAACGTGCCGCTCGACGGCGGGCAGGTCGCTGACGACACGCGCATCCGCGCCGCGCTGCCGACGATCGAGGAGCTGCGCTCCAAGGGAGCCAAGCTGGTGCTCGTGTCCCACCTGGGGCGGCCCAAGGACCGCGAGCCCGAGCTGTCGCTGCGGCCGGTGGCCGAGCGCCTCTCGCAGCTGCTCGACGCGCCGGTGAAGCTGGCGCCCGGCACCCACGGTCCCGAGGTGTCCGCGCTGGAGGGCGAGATGTCCGACGGCGACATCCTGCTCCTGGAGAACATCCGCTACGAGCCGGGCGAGACCAAGAACGACCCCGCGCTGGCGGGCGAGCTGGCCACGCTGGCCGACGTCTATGTCAATGATGCGTTCGGCGCCGCGCACCGCGCCCACGCATCGACCGAGGGGGTGGCCCGCCTCATCCCCGACCACGCGGCCGGGCTGCTGCTCGAGCGTGAGGTCAGCACCCTGAGCGGCCTGCTCGAGAAGCCCTCTCGCCCGCTGGTGGCCGTGCTGGGCGGGGCCAAGGTGTCCGACAAGCTGGGCGTCATCGAGGCCTTCCGGAAGGTGGCGGACCAGATCCTCATCGGCGGGGCCATGTGCTTCCCGTTTCTCCGGGCCCAGGGCCACTCCGTCGGCGCCTCGCTGTGCGCCGACGAGGACGTCGAGCTCGCGCGGAAGGTCATCGCCTCCGTCGGGGGCGACGAGCAGGCGACCATCCAGCTGCCCTCGGACCTCGTGCTCGCCGAGCGCTTCGATGCGGACGCCACGGCGCTGCCCCTGGACGGCGTCGACATTCCCGAGGGGATGATGGGCCTGGACATCGGGGCTCGCAGCGCCGATGCGTATGCGACGATCATTGCCACGGCGGGCACGGTGTTCTGGAACGGCCCCATGGGCGCCTTCGAGCTCGCCCCGTTCGCCGCCGGCACGCGCACGGTCGCCGAGGCCGTTGCCGCCAGCCCCGCGGTCACGGTCGTCGGCGGGGGGGACTCGGCGGCCGCGCTGCAGCGCTTCGGCCTCGCCGACAAGGTGACGCACCTGTCGACCGGAGGCGGCGCATCGCTGGAGCTGTTGGAGGGCCGGGCGCTGCCCGGGGTGGAGGCGCTGACATGACCCCGGCCGCCAACGACGCCGGCGCGCGGGCCGCGCGCACGCCCCTGATCGCGGGCAACTGGAAGATGCACAAGACGGTGGCCGAGGCCGAGGAGTTCATTCAGGCGCTGCTGCCGCGGGTATCCTCCGTCGACGGTGTCGACGTGGCCATCTGCCCCGCGTTCACGGCTTTGGCCGCGATGGTCGACTCCACCCGCGGCTCGCGCGTCGCCGTCTACGCCCAGAACATGCATCAGGCCGACCACGGCGCCTTCACCGGCGAGGTGTCGGCGCCGATGCTGACCGAGCTCGACGTCCAGGGGGTCGTCCTGGGCCACTCGGAGCGACGCGAGTACTTCGGCGAGACCGACCGGGCGCTGGCGCAGAAGGTGCCGGCAGCGCTGGCCGCGGGACTGCTGCCGGTGCTCTGTGTCGGCGAGACCGAGGACGAGCGCGAGAACGGCGACACCCAGCGCAAGCTCCGCCATCAGGTCCAGGAGGACCTGGCGCGCGTCGAGACCGACCGGCTGGGGGACGTGGTCATCGCCTACGAGCCCATCTGGGCGATCGGGACCGGCCAGGTGGCGACCCCGGAGCAGGCCCAGGAGGCCGTCGCCTTCGTGCGGGCGCTGGTGGGGGATCGCTCCAAGGAGCAGGCTGCCCGGGTGCGGGTGCTCTACGGCGGCAGCGTCAAGCCCGACAACGCCGCCGAGCTGCTGTCCCTGCCCGATGTCGACGGCGGCCTGGTCGGCGGCGCCAGCCTGGACCCCGAATCCTTCGCGGCCCTCGTCGACGCCGCCACGCCGTAGGCGCCACCGATGCCCGAGGGCCCGCAGCAGCTTCCCGTCGAGCGCGCGGTTCTGATCGTGCTCGACGGCTGGGGGCTGGCCGACCCCGGTCCCGGCAACGCGGTCGAGCTGGCCAAGACGCCGGTGTTCGACGAGCTGTGGTCGCGCTACCCGACGACCACGCTCACCGCCTGCGGGACGGCCGTCGGGCTGCCCGAGGGGCAGATGGGCAACTCCGAGGTGGGCCACCTCAACCTCGGCGCGGGCAGCGTCGTCATGCAGGACCTCACCCGGATCGATGCCGCTGCCAAGGGCGGTGAGTTCTCGCGCAACGACGCCCTGCGCGATGCCTTCGGCGCCGCCGAGCGGGTGCATGTGATCGGTCTGGTCTCCGACGGGGGCGTCCACTCCAGCATGGACCACCTCCGCGCCCTGATCGCCCTCGGCGCCGAGCTGGGGGTGTCCGACCTGGTCGTCCATGCCTTCACCGACGGGCGCGACACGACCCCCAAGTCCGGGGCCGGCTACCTCGAGCAGGTGTCCGGCTGGATGCACGAGAACGGCTGCGGGCGGATCGGCTCGGTGGTGGGTCGCTACTACGCCATGGATCGCGACGAGCGCTGGGACCGGGTCAAGCTGGCCTACGACATGCTCGTGCACGGTCGCGCCGAGCACCGCGCCGACACCGCCCCCGAGGCCGCGCGGGCCGCCTACGACCGCGACGAGACCGACGAGTTCATCACGCCGACGCTGGTGGGGGAGGAGGCGCGCATCCGCCCGGGCGACGCCGTGGTGGGCCTGAACTTCCGCCCCGACCGCATGCGCGAGATCACCCGCGCTCTGGCCGAGCCCGGCTTTGACGCGTTCGACCGCGAGGGCGGCGAGCCCGTCGAGCACTACACGGCGATGACCGAGTACGAGGAGGGGTGGCCCTACCCGATCGCCTTTTTGCCCGAGCGTCCGCAGACGACGCTCTCGGCGGTGATCGCGGGGCGCGGCGAGCGCCAGCTCCACGTGGCCGAGACCGAGAAGTACCCGCACGTGACGTACTTCTTCAACGGCGGTGAGGAGGCGGCCTACGACGGCGAGGAGCGCGAGCTGGTGCCCTCCCCGCGCGACGTCCCCACCTACGATCACAAGCCGCAGATGAGCGCCGCGGAGGCCGCCGAGGCCTTTGTCTCGGCGTGGCGCAGGCACCGGCCTCGCTTCGGCATCATCAATTTCGCCAACGCGGACATGGTGGGCCACACCGGCGTGATCGAGGCCGCGGTCACGGCGGTGCAGACAGTCGACCGCTGCCTGGGAGACGTGGTCAGAGCCGTGCTCGAGACGGGCGGGGCCTGCCTGATCACCGCCGATCACGGCAACGCCGACCACATGCTCGAGCCCGACGGGTCGCCCAACACGGCCCACTCGCTCAACCCGGTGCCGGCGATCGTCACCGTTCCCGATCTGACCCTGCGCTCCGGCGGCGTGCTGGCCGATGTGGCGCCGACGCTGCTCGAGATGATGGGGATCGATCAGCCCGCCGAGATGACGGGCGAGTCGCTGATCTCAGGCGACTAGCGAGTCGCTGATCTCAGGCGACTGGCGTGCGCACATAGGAGACGATCTCGCCGTCCACGAGGGCGTGGAGGGCAAAGCCGCGCGGTCCGGGGGCGAGCTCGAGCTCGGTGGCGGTGAAGTCCAGGCGGGCCTGCACGTAGGTGCTGGGGATGGTGAGCACGGGTCGCCCGGCGAGTGCCCCGGTGATGATCTGATGAACGTGGCCGGCGACCAGCCGCCTGACCTGCGGGTGGTCCTCCAGGACGCCGGCAAGGCCGGCGCGGTCGGCCGGCGCCAGGCCGATCTCGTCCCAGGGCGCGATACCGGTCGCGATCGGGGGATGGTGCAGCGCCAGCAGGGTCGGCTGCGCCGGGGCTCCCGCCAGCTCGGCGTCCAGCCAGGCCAACTGGTCGCCACCGAGCGCGCCGCCGGCCCGTCCCGGGATGCTGGTGTCCAGGGCGAGAAGCCGCAGCGGCCCCAGATCGGCTGCATAGTGGATGGCCTCGGACCCGGATCCCGGGAGCTCGAACTGCGCACGCAGCGCCGCGCGATCGTCGTGGTTGCCGGGAAGGACGTGCAGCGGGGCAGGGATGGCGGAGGTGAGCTCCCGGACGGTCGCGTACTCGTCAGCGGCGCCGTGCTCGGCCAGGTCGCCGGTGAGGAGAACCGCATCGGGGCGGTTGGGCAGCCTCAGCACCTCATCCACCACCTCGCGCAGGCCGGCGATGGGGTCGCCGCCGTCTCCCCAATTCCCGCCGATGTGCGTGTCGCTGATCTGGAGGACGAGGAAGGGCGCGCCGGTCACGGCCCCAGCCTAGCGACGGGGGGCGTCACCTCGCTCAGCTCGACCCTGCGGCTGTGTCGCCGTAAGAAAACTTGACAGTGCTACACTGAGATTTCATAATGCGTAAGCAGGCAGTTCAAGTCTTCCCTAGTCCCTTCAAAGCGAGGTACGACATGGCACTTATCCGCTGGGAGCCGGTCCGTGAGCTGGGCACGATCCAGAACGAGATGAACCGGCTGTTCAATTCCTTCTTCGACACCCCGACGACCGCCAACGGCACGACGTTCCGCCGGTGGATCCCCGCGATGGATCTCGTCGAGACCGAGACCGACTTCGTCGTCAAGGCCGACCTGCCGGGCCTCTCGCAGTCCGATGTCAACATCGAGCTGGAGGACAACGTCCTCACGATCTCGGGCGAGCGCAAGTCCGACCACGAGGACCGCAAGTCCGGGTACTACCGCGTCGAGCGCAGCTATGGCTCGTTCCGCCGGTCGCTGACCCTGCCCGAGGGCGTCGACCCCGAGGCGGTCCGGGCCACGTTCGACAAGGGTGTGCTCGAGGTGACCGTGCCCAAGCCGGCGCAGCAGCAGCCGCGCAAGGTGCAGATCACCGTTGGCGGCGCCGCCGCCGACGAGCCGCAGGCCATCGAGGGCTCTGAGAGCTCCGAGGCGCCGGCCGCGTCGTAAGCGTCACTCAGTAGGTGCCGAGGATCCCAGGCCCGGGTCACGCGATCCGGGCCTGATCCGTTCCAGGGGCCCCGGGCCGGCCCGAGGGGCGTGTAGGCGCGCCGCCGGCCGCTTGAGCGGGCCGCCTCAGCGCATGATGCCCGTGTGCCCCAGGGAGTGGCGGCCGGGCTGAGGCCACACGCACAGCCCGTGCGGCCCCGAGCCGACCGGAATCGCCGCGCGCAGGTGGCCGGTGCGGGTGTCGATGGCGTAGACGACAGCGTTGTAGCGGCCGCTCAGCCAGAGCGTGCGGCCGTCGGCCGAGACCCCACCCATGTCCGGACTGGCGGGCAGCGGCAGATGCCAGGTCCTGACCACCCGTCGCGTCCTGAAGCTGACGACCGAGATCGTCCCCGCCTGCCGGTTGGAGACGTACATCGTCTTCGCGTCGCGGCTGGGATAGAGGCCGTGCGCGCCCGCGCCGGTGCGCAGGAAGCCGATGACGCGGAAGGTCCGCGGATCGATCTCCCACAGCCCGCCGGTGATCTGATCGGCCGCGTAGAGCGTGCGGCCGTCGGGCGCGAGCTTGACGTCCTGGGGGCTGGAGTCCCCGTGGTTGAGCACCAGCGTGCGCATGAGGCGCTGGTGGCGCAGGTCGATCTCGATCATGCGACCGCTGAACTCACAGCTCGCGTAGGCGTACTGGCCATGGGCGGAGAAGTCCATGTGGTCCACGCCGCGGCACACCGGCACGCTGAGCGAGTGCACCATGGCCATCGAGCCGGGCCGGCGGAAGTCCAGTCGCTGCAGGCGCTCCGCGACCACGATGGCAAAGCGCCCGTCCGGGGTGAAGTACAGGTTGTAGGGGTCCTCCACCGGGATCGGCCGACCCGGCCGTCCGGTCCGCGGGTCGATGGGGGTGAGGCTGTTGCCGAGGTCGTTGTCGACGTAGAGGGTCTTGAGGTTCCAGGCGGGAGTCACGTGCTGGGGCAGCGCGCCGGTGGCGAACTGCCGCACGACCTTCATCGTCTTCTGGCTGATGACGTCGACCGTGTTGCTCATGCTGTTGGGGACGTAGACGAGCGCCGGGTCGCCGTTGACCTGAGGGCTGAACCTGCCGGCGGCATCGGCGCGGTAGACGTTGACGGGCGCGCGCGGATCCGCGGCCGCCCCGGCGGTCGCGGGACCCACGGACGGCGCGGTCCGCGAGGTCCCCGAGCCGGTGCTGGTGGTGCTGGAGGCTCCGTGATGGCCACCGCCGCAGCCGGCGGCGGCGAGCGCGAGCAGCACCGCCGCCGCGCGCAGGCGAGCGCGGCGTGCTCGCCCGGAGTCTGCGGTCAGCACGGTTGCGGGCACCCCGGCAGTGTGCCCGGTCTCGGCCAAAGGCCGTCTCTGCAAGCAGTGAGAATGTTCACACTGTGGCGCGTCTCGCCGGGGGCGTGGGCTAGCCTCGGCGCCATCCGCTTCCGGACTCGCACCCCAGCCCTCGTCGCGCTGGCGCTGATCGCGGCCGCCGCCCTCTCCGCGTGCGGCGGTAACAGCAGCAGCACCGCCAGCGCTGGCCAGACGACGTCGCAGACCAGCCGCGCCGCCTCGCACCACGCCGGCGCCAGCCGCGCAAGCCGCGCAAGCCGGGCCGCCGCCCCGCCGGTCGCGCTCCGCTATCGCCCGCTGTACGCGCTGCCCGCCCCGCTGCGCGACCCCGCCTACGCGACCGTCGGCGACGGGCGCTTCGTCATGCTCGGGGGGCTGGATGCGGCCGATGTCTCGGCCTCGGAGATCGAGGTCGCCGACCTGCATGGCGTGGTGCACACCGCCACCCTGTCCAGCCCCCAGCACGATGCCCAGGCGGCGCTTCTGGGCGGGAAGGTCTACGTGTTCGGGGGTGGGGACACGACCGAGCTCGATCACATCCTCATGTACGACCCGGCGCGCGGCGGCGAGTCCACCGTCGGCTCGCTGTCCGCGCCCCAGTCGGACGTCGCCGTCACCCAGGCGGCCGGGACCGCCTACGTCGTCGGCGGCTTCGACGGCACCAACTACCTGGACACGATCGTGGCCTGGCGGCCCGGGACAAGGCCGGCGGTGGTGGGCCATTTGCCACAGGGCGTGCGCTATGCCGCGGTCACCGTCGCGGGCAACGCCCTGATCATCCTCGGCGGGGTGACCACGGCCGGCACCAGCGACGCCATCTACCGCTTTGAACTCGGCACCCACCGGCTGCGGCGGATCGGCACCCTGCCCCATCCCACCGAGCATGGCAACGCCGCCACCCTGGGCTCGACCGTCTACATGATCGGAGGGCGGGGCCCGTCCACCACCGCCCAGACCGCTGCCGTCTACGCCGTCAACCCCCTGACCGGCCGCGTCCGGCACGCCGGGAGGCTGCCGACGCCGCTGTCGGATGCGGCCGCGGTCACGATCGGCCGCGCCATCGTGGTCGCCGGCGGCCAGTCGCCCACGAGCACCCAGGCGGGCGTCGGGGAGCTCGTCCCCGCCGGGGCCTGACCGCTAGGCGCGGCATCAGGGGCATCAGGGTCGGCGGCGTGACCCTGATCGTTGTGGCACGAGGCCGACACGATCCGCGACACACGCCCCAGAAGCGGGCGGTGTGTGACGTGAGACGTCAGGATTCCCGGCCACGCTCCGCCCCTGCCGCCCCCATTGCCGCCGTTGACGTGCGCTCGAGTTGTGCCCGCACGCAGGCATCAGCGAGAACGCGCCGACATCACGAAGGACACCACCGCCTCGAGCTGAGTGTGGCTGAGCGGGTGGCGGACGGGCATCTCCCCGGCGAGCTGGAGCATCTGGGGGCGGGTGGCGCGAAAGCCGAGCAGATCGCCTCCCTGGTGGCGCGGGTCGTTGTGCCCGCTGAGGGTGTGGCAGGCACCGCAGGCCTGGGAGAAGAGCCGGCGGCCCGAGGCGGTGGCGTGAACGTCGCCGTGGCTGCCCCCGCACGCCGCGATCGCCGGCGCCGTGCAGGCGGCGGCGACCACCCAGGCGAGGAGGCGGGGGGGCATGGGGCGCAGCGTACGCGGCCACAGGGCGCGGCTGGGTAGAGGCGCGGCTGGATAGGGTCCGGGACGTGTTCACGATCTCGGCCCGCAGCGACGACTGCCGCGCCCGGCGCGGGACCCTGCATCTCGCCCACGGCCAGGTGCAGACCCCGGCGTTCGTGCCGCTGGCCACCCGGGGCGCGGTCAAGACGCTCGAGCCCCGTGACGTGGCGGCGCTCGGCTATGAGATGGTCCTGGGCAACACCTTCCACCTCTTCCTGGCCCCGGGGCATGAGCTGGTGGCCGAGCTCGGCGGCCTGCACGAGTTCATGCGCTGGGAGGGGCCGATCATCACCGACTCCGGCGGCTTTCAGGTGTTCTCGATGGGCCATGGCGGCGTGGCCGACGAGATCAAGGGCCGCCGGGGGAAGCCCGCCGGCGGCGGGCGGTCCGGCGCGGGCCCCGCCGACTCCAACGGAACGATCCTGGCCATCGAGGAGGAGGGGGTCCGGTTTCGCTCCTACCTGGACGGGAGCGAGCGATTCATGGGACCGGAGACGTCGATGGGGGTCCAGGCGGCGCTGGGCTCGGATATCGCCCTGGTCTTTGACGAGTGCACGCCCTTTCATGTCACCCGCGACTACACCGCCCGCTCGATGGAGCGCACCCATCGCTGGCTGGAGCGCTGCCTGGACTGGCACGAGCGCCACGGCCCGGCGCGACAGGCCGTCTATGGGATCGTGCAGGGCGGGGTGGAGCACGATCTGCGCATGGTCTCCACGGCCACCGTGGCCGCCAGCCGGTGCGCGGGCATCGCCATCGGCGGCTCGCTGGGCCAGGACAAGGCGCAGATGCACGAGGTGGTCGACTGGACGACGGCCGAGCTCGAGCGCCTCGCGCCCGACCGGCCCCGCCACCTGCTCGGCATCGGGGAGGTGGACGACCTCATCGCCGGGGTGCGCCAGGGCATCGACACCTTCGACTGCGCCATGCCCACCCGGCTCGGTCGCCACGGCGTGGCCCTCGTCCCCGATCCCGACGGGCGCTGGCGCGTGGATCTGGTCAAGGGCCGCTGGCAGCGCTGCGCCGACCCCATCCTCGAAGGGTGCCCCTGCCCGGCCTGCTCGGCCGGGTTCTCGCGCGCCTACCTCCACTACCTCCTGCGCGCCCACGAGCTCACCGGGCTGCGCCTGGTGACGCTGCACAACCTGAGCTTCATCGCGCGGCTGATGGCCGATCTGCGAGAGGCGATCGCCGCCGGGCGGTTGGAGGAGGTGGCCGCAGAGCTCCTGGCCGGGGCCGCGCCGGGCGTCCTCTCCGGCGCGCCCTCTACTTCGTGTACTGGTTGATCAGGTCGCGCATCTGATTGATCGCCGACTGGGCGTCGTGGGCGACGACCTTCTTGTAGTGCACCACGGAGTTGGAGGTGCTGTTGGCGATCGTCACCGCGGCGATCACGATGAGGGCAAGCACCGCGATCAGCGCCAGAACCGCCATCAGGCGGCGGAACCCGCGCCCGCTCTGCCGTGGCGGGAGCGGACGCTCCTCGGCCGTCTGGCGAGCGTAGGCGGCCACCTCCGGCTGCGGCCGGCGCGAAGGCACCTGCCGCGGAGCGCGGGCCGCGGTCGCGGGCTCGACGCGCGTGCGGGGAGCGACGCGGGTGGCCGCGGTGGGGTCCCCGGGCACCACGCGGGTGGCGCCGGTGGCGTAGCCGCGAGTGGCCGCGCCCTGTGGGCCGACCCCCCGAGCGCCGTTCTGCAGGAGCTCGGCAAGCTCCATCGCGTCGGCCGGCCGGTCGCGCTGATCGATGGCCAGTGCCAGGGCCACCGCTTGGGCCAGGGCCGGAGGCACCTCGGGGTTGAGCTCGTCGAGCGGGATCGGCGACTCGCGCTGCTGCTTGAGCGCCAGCTCGGACAGTGAGCTTGCCTCGTAGGGCAGCCGGCCCGAGATGAGCTGGTAGGTGACCACGCCCAGCGAGTAGAGGTCGGCCTGGGGGCCGGCTTCGTCGCCGCGGGCCTGCTCGGGTGACAGGTAGGCGGCCGTGCCCAGCACCGAGCCCACCTGCGTGATGCTCGCCTGATCGGTCGCGCGGGCGATGCCGAAGTCGGCGAGCTTGACCACGTCGGAGTCGGAGACGAGCAGGTTGCCCGGCTTGACGTCGCGGTGCACGACCCCGTTGCGATGCGCGTAGTCCAGCCCACGGCAGGCCTGCGTGACGACGTCGATCGCCTTGGCGACCGGCAGATGGCCCTGGTCGCGCAGCAGCTCGGCGCAGGAGTTGCCCGACACGTGCTCCATCACGATGAAGTGCTGGTGGTGCCCGGAGTCAAAACCGAAGTCGAAGACCTGGACGATGTTGGGGTGCACGAGACGCGCCGCGGCCAGCGCCTCCCGGCGGAAGCGCGACACGAAGGTCGGATCGTCGGCCAGGTGCTCGGCCAGCAGCTTGATCGCAACGTAGCGCTCAAGGCGGTTGTCGAAGGCCAGGTGGACCGTGGACATCCCGCCGACGCCAAGGCGGCCTTCGATGCGGTACCTGCCCGCGATGGTGGTGGTGCCGGTCATTGTCCGTTGGCCCCCTGGCCGCCGCTGCCGTTGGTCCCGGTGCCGCCGAGGTTGGCGCCGCCGTTGTTGGACGTCGTAGAGGAAGTACCCGGCGGAGTGGGATTCGTTGCTCCCGAAGAGGTGCCGGTGCCGGTGGCCGAGCTGCTGGAGGAGGTGGTCGAGCTCGACGTCGAGCTGCTGGTGGCGGGGGCCGTGCTGGTGACGGTGGGTGTCGACGAGGAGGTCGTGCTGGAGCTGCTCGAGCTGCAGTCCTTGGCCGCCAGCTGGCTCACCGTGCTCGCCCCCTGGCTCAGATTCTGTGACAGGGTGGTGTTGACGGTGGACGGCAGGTTGGTCACCGCATTGGTGAGGGCCGCCGAGGCGCTGTTGGCCTGCCCGCAGTTGTGGGCACTGACGGCGTTCGAGACCGAGTCCAGCTGGCTGTTGAGGCTGTTGGCCTGGTCGGATGAGAGCAGGCCGTTGCTGCTGCCACAGGCGACAGCGAACGCGGCTGCGAACCCAAGGCCGCCGGCCAGCAGTGCTCGAGAGCCAAAGCCCATCGGCGCCTGACTTTAGAGGCTGTGCCTGAAGTGGGGCGCGCCAGGGCCGTCTCAGGACGCCACGGACCGTTGGCTACTGCCCGTAGAGCAGCCGCTCGGCCAGCGAGTCGGGCAGCCGGGCGGCCCGGATCGCCGCGGCGGCGCCGTCGATGTCGTACTCCGTGCGCCGGTAGACGGCCCGCCACCCATCGAGATCGAGTTCCATCCACGCCGCCCGTGGGTCCCCGTCGCGGGGCTGCCCGACGCTCCCGGGGTTGATGAGCCACTCGCCCTCCTCCAGGTCGAGCTCCTCGCCGTCCCCGCGGGTCTGGCCGGTGGCCGGTGAGCCGGGGACGCGGGAGAACGACAGGGCCACGTGCGAGTGGCCGATGAGCGCGACCCGCCGCGCCTGCACGTCCAGGCACAGTTCGGCCTGGAGGGGGGAGAGCACGTACTCCCACACCGGGTCGCGGGGACTGGCGTGGTAGAGCGCGACGGCCTCGTCGACGTTCTGGGGCTCCAGGCCCTCCAGATACTCGAGCGTCTCGGGCTGGATGTGCTGCTGGGTCCAGGTGGCGGCCAGCGCGGCACCGCGGGAGAACTGCTCGAGCGGGATCGTCCCTCTCACGCCCAGGTCGTGGTTGCCGGCCAGGCAGATCGCCGCGTGCTCCCGCGCCAGACCGACGCAGGCGTCCGGGTCGGCCCCGTAACCCACGAGGTCGCCCAGGCACCACAGCTCCCGGCAGTTGGTTTCGCCGATCGCGTCCAGTACCGCATCGAACGCGTGGCGGTTGCCGTGGATATCGGAGACGATGGCGACGCGCATCACTACAGTCTCGCTGGTGAGTAGGTATTCACGCGTTCGGGCCCTGTGGCCGGCACTGGCGGCGGGCGCCGCCGCCGAGGCGGCGCGGCGCGTGCTGGCGCCCCGCTCGGCGGCGCTGGACCCGGTTCGCGTCGACGTGGACACGTACTTCAGCCGCGAGGAGATCGAGCGCGGCCGCCGCTACGCCCGCCCGCAGCTGGCCCTGCTGCTGACCCGCAGCCTGATCGACGCCGCCGCTCTGTCCACGCTCGTCCGCCGTCCGCCCCGCGCGCTGCGGCGCGCGTGGTCGTCGCCCGCGGCGGGAGGCGCCGCCACCGCCGCGGGCCTCTCGCTGGCCCTGTCGCTCCCCACGCTGCCACTGCGCGCCGTCTCGCGGCGCCGGGCGATGGCGGTGGGTCTCGACACGCAATCCTGGGGCGCCTGGGCGGGGGACATGGCCAAGGCCGCCGCCATCCAGACCGTCTTTTTGGCCGGGGGCGGAGCCGCCGTGATCGCCGTCACCCGCCGCTTCCCCCGCGCCTGGTGGGCGCCGCTGGGGGTGGGGTCGGTGGTCCTCGGGACGGGGCTGGCCGCGCTGGCGCCGGTGGTGCTCGACCCCATCTTCAACCACTTCGAGCCGCTGCCTGAGGGCCAGACGCGCTCCGACGTGCTGGAGCTGGCGCGGGACGCGGGGGTCAGCGTGGGTCAGGTCTACTCGGTGGACGCCAGCCGGCGCACGACCGCGGCCAACGCCTACGTCACCGGCCTGGGACCGACCAAGCGGGTGGTGTTGTTCGACACGCTCCTGGACCGCTACAACCGCGACGAGATCCGTCTGGTGGTCGCCCACGAGCTCGCCCACGTTCGCCATCGCGATGTGCAGCGCGGCGTCGTGTACGCGGCGATCGTCGCCCCGGCCACGGCGCTGGCGGTGCAGCGGCTCAGCTGGGCGCTCTCGCCCGAGCGCGGGACCCCGGCTGCCCTGCCCGCGGTGGCCCTGGCGTCGATGCTCGTCGCCGCCCCGGTCGGGCTCATCGGCAACCGCCTGTCGCGGGCCCTCGAGCGCCGCGCCGACCACTTTGCCCTGGAGCTGGCGGGCGCTCCGGAGGCCTTTGTCTCCTTCGAGCGCACCATCGCCCTGCAGAACGTCGCCGACGTGGACCCGCCCCGGTGGGTCAGCCGGATCCTGGCCACCCACCCGCCGACCGCCGAGCGGATCGGCGCCGCGGTGGCGTTCTCCCAGGCCGAGTAGGGGCGTTGCTCGTCAGCCCTGATCGGGCGCGCGCATGACGATGACGCAGTTCTGACCGCCGAACCCGAAGGCGTTGGCGGCGGCGGTTCGCACCTCGGCGCGCCGCGCGTTGAGCGGCACGTAGTCCAGGTCGCACTGGGGGTCAGGGGTGTGCAGGTTGGTCGTGGGGGGGAGGACCCCGTCGCGCATGGCCAGCAGGCACACCATCGCCGACAGGGCGCCGGCGGCGCCGATGAGATGGCCCACCATCGACTTGGGGGAGCTGGCCGGCACCCGGTCGGCCTGCGGGCCCAGCGCCATCCGGATCGCCCGCGTCTCTGACGCGTCGTTGGCCTTGGTGGCCGTCCCGTGGGCGCAGATGTAGTCCAGCTCCTCAGGGGCGACCCCCGCATTGCGCAGCGCCAGCTCGATGGCCCGCGCCGCATGGACGCCCGAGGGCTCGGGGGCGGAGATGTGGAAGGCGTCGGAGGTGAGCGCGCCGCCGGCGACGGTGCCGTAGGCGGTCGCGCCGCGGGCGGCGGCATGCTCGGCGGACTCGACCACGAGCACGACCGCGCCCTCGCCGAATACGAAGCCGTCACGGTCGGCGTCGAAGGGCCGGCTCGCCTCCTCGGGCGCGTCGTTGCGCTCCGACAGAGGGCCCATGAGGGCCAGGCCGGCGAACATCGACCGGCTGATCCCGGCGTCGGTGCCGCCGGCGATGACCACGTCGGCCTCGCCCGCAGCGATCAGCCGCCGCGCCTCGAGCAGGGCGGCGGTTCCGCTGGCGCAGGCCAGCGCGCTGGCGTTGACGGGCCCGTGCACGCCCAGGTCGATAGCCACCTCACAGGCGGCCATGTTGAGGATGGTGGAAGGGACGAAGTAGGGGCTGAGGTCACGCGGGCCGCGCTCCACCATGGCCCGCACGTTGCGCTCGGTCTCGGGCTCGCCGCCGACCGCCGCGTTGACGACGACGCCGATCTCATCAGCCTCGGCGGCGGTGTCCAGGCCGGCGTCGGCGACGGCCTCGCGGGCGGCGGCGATGGCCAGTTGGCTGAAGCGCGCCGAACGCCGGAAACGCTTCGGGCCGAGCAGCGCCTCGGCGTCGAAGCCGTGGATCTCGCCGGCGATGCGCACCGGCAGGTCCGAGGCGTCAAAGCTCTCGATCGCGGTGACGCCGGAGCGCCCCTCCACCAGCGCCTGCCAGGTCTCGGGGGCGGTCTTGCCCACCGGCGTGATGGCGCCGATCCCGGTGACGACCGGGTCGCGGCGCTGGTCATGGCTGCTCACGGGCGCTGGAAGAGCCCTTGCGCGGCGTCCTGCCTGGCCTGGTCGCGCAACCGGTAGTGCATCTTCTTGCCGGTGGCTGTCATCGGCAGCTCGGACACGAACCGGTAGGCGCGCGGGCGCTTGTAGCCGGCCAGCATCGGATGGCCGTTGCAGTGCGCCTCGCAGGCGGCCGCGTCGAGCTCATCTCCGCTGGGCACGACGTAGGCCACCACCAGCTCGCCCCACCGCTCGTCGGGCAGCCCCACCACCGCCGCGTCGGCGATCTGCGGGTGCTCGGCCAGCACCGCCTCGACCTGAGTCGGGTGCACGTTCTCGCCGCCGGAGATGATCATGTCGTCCTTGCGGCCGACGATCGTGATGTACTCGTCCTCGTCCCAGGTGGCCAGGTCGCCGATGTACAACCAGCCGTCGCGAAAGCGCTCGGCCTGTTCCTCGGGCTGGTTGACATAGGCGTAGCCGGACTTGACCGAGCGGACGGCCACCTCGCCGACCTCAGTGCCGTCCTTGGCGGCGTGGTCGCCCGGGTCCGCGTGGCGGTTCTCGTAGATCTTGACCACCGCCACGTCGTCGTCGGTGCAGGCGCGGCCCGCCGATCCGGCATGAGCGGGCAGGTCGCTCGGGCGCAGGAAGGTGTTCCAGAACGCCTCCGTGGTCCCATAGCCGTTGAAGATCCGCGGCGTCAGGGTCTCCTGGTAGCGCAGGCACGCATCGCGATCCAGCGGCGCCCCCATCGTCACGATCCCGTTGAGCGTCGAGAGATCGCGGGGGCGGGAGGTCTGCTCGGCGGTGAGCATGGCCAGGCTGATGGGCGCGCCGATGAGGAAGGTGAGGCCGTGCTCCTGGACCCAGTCCAGCACCGCCGCGGGGTCGAACTGGCGCATCGCCACCGACTCCGCGCCGCAGTACAGGACCGGGTTGGGGCCGCCGGAGTACAGGCCGCCGCGATGAAACCAGGGCGTCATGTTGAGCGTGCGGTCCTCGGGGCACAGCGGGAAGTGCATGATCACGTCGTGGGCGGAGAGGACGTCGACGATCCCGCTCAGCGACACCCCCTTTGGCATCCCGGTGGTGCCCGAGGTGTACAGGCGCGTCGTCTCGTCATAGGTGGACATGTCCTCGGGCAGGCCCGCGATGGGCTCGCCCGCGATCAGCTCGTCGAGCGGGAGCGCGCCGCTGCCAGGGGCCTCGCCGGTGATGGCGACGAGCGCCGGAGCGTGGCCGGCCCGGGCGAGCGCGTCGCCGGCGGTGGCGGCGAGGCCGGTGTCGTAGACGAACGCGCTCGGGCGGCTGTCGTCGAGGACGTGGGCCACCTCGCCGGAGGACAGGCGGAAGTTGATCGGCGCCGCGACCGCGCCGAGCCGCATCGCCGCCAGCCACACCAGCACGAACTCGCCGCTGTTCAGCAGCGAGAAGACGACGGCGTCACCGCGTGTCACCCCGTGGGATCGGAGTCCCGCAGCCAGGCGGCCGGCGTCATCCCAGAGCTCGGCATAGGTCCAGCGCCGGCCGCTGGCGGGGTCGTGCAGCGCGGGACGGCCGGCGTAGCGGTGGCTGTTACGATAGACGCCCGCCAGATAGGTGAAGTGCCGCTCGAAGACCTCGCGGAACGCCGACGGGTCGTAGCGATATGAGGTGGCGAGGCTCAACCGCGGGCCTTCGCCGGCGCCCCCGATCGCGCGAGCGCAGCCTCGAAGCGCCGGCGCACCTCCGCCAGGCGCTCGTATTGGGTCAGGGGCTCGCGACCGAGCGCCATGAACAGGAACTCCTGCACCCCGGCCTCGCTGTAGGCCGCGAGCTGCTCGACGGCGCCGTCCACGTTGTCGATCAGCGTCCAGTGCGCGATCTTCTCGACTCCCATGCGGTACTGGCCGCGGATGTGCAGCTCGGCCTCGGCTCGCGCCCGGGCGCGGTCGTCGTCGATGTGAACGCCGATGAGCAGCGCGGTGCCGGGGGTGGGCCGCCCCTCGCGGTCGGCCAGCTCGGCCAGCGTCTGGGAACGCTCGGCCACGCGCTCGGGGGTGAGCCACATGGGCAGCCACATGTCGCCGTGCCGGGCGGCGCGTCTGAGCGCCGCCTCGCCGCGGCCGCCGACATAGATGGGGGGCGGGGCCGCCATCGCCGGCTGCAGCGAGGGGGAGTTGACGGTCATGGTCCGGCCGGCGTAGCTCACCGGTCGTCCGGTGAGCAGGTCCCCGATCACGTGCAGGGCGTCGTCCAGGCGGGCGCCGCGCTGGCGCACCGGGACACCGGCGGCCTCGAACTCGGCGGGGAACTCGCCGCCGACCCCGACGCCCAGGACCAGTCGCCCGGCGGAGAGATGGTCGATGGTGGCCAGGATCTTGGCCGCCCAGGGCGGCTGGCGCAGGCCCAGCAGCATCACGCTGATCCCGAGCGAGATGCGCTCGGTCACCGCGGCGGCGGCCGCTAGGCACGACGGCGCGTCGAGCCCGGGCGCCGGGCAGGCGAGATGGTCGCCGACCCAGGCGGCGTCGAAGCCGAGCTCCTCCGCGAGTTGAGCGGCAGCCACGATCGGCAGCGGCCGGCCGCTCCCGACGGCGTCGAAGTTGGGCAGCAGCACGCCGATGCGCGCGGTGGTGGTCAGGTCAGGGGAGATCGCTGGCACGGTACCCGTCATCGGATGAGAGTGATCGCTGCCGCGGACGGCAGCCTAGGCCTCGTCGTCGGGGGCGTACTCCGAGCTGCCCCCGCTCCCGCTGCCCCCACTGTCGCTGCCCCCACTGCCGCTGCCGCCGATCTCCGGCAGGTTCTTGATCCCCTCACGCGTCTCCCACTTGGAGTAGTTGTCCTGCATGGCTTCGATCAGCTCGCGCATGAAGCGGGCCGACAGGTTGACGCGGGAGACGACGACACCGGGGATCTCCTCGTCCTCCACCTCGTGGTCCACGCGGGCGAAGGTGATGGTGAACTCGTAGTCCGAGTGGCTGACGTTGGCGAAATTCGAGTAGACGCCGGCCATGATGTCCGGCGAGAAGTGGATGTTGATGTGGCGTTCGGGCGTGTTGGGATCGTCCATATCGACTTAGTATCCCATTGTGCGGATCATCGTCGTTGCCGTGGGAAGGTTGCGTCCACCGTTCGCCGACGACGTGCAGCACTACCAGAAGCTGCTGGCCGGCCACACGCGCCTGGAGATCGTCGAGGTTCGCGAGGACGAGCATGTCGTCCGGCGGGTGCCGGATCGCGCCTACGTGTCGCTGCTGCACCGCGAGGGTGACCGCCCCGATTCGCTGGCCTTCGCGCGGTTCCTGGAGGACCGGCGCCGGAGTGGTCGCGACCTCTGCTTCGTCATCGGCGGGCCGTTCGGACTCGACCTGGACCACGTCGACCACCGGCTGTCGCTGGGGGAGATCACGCTGCCCCATCAGCTCGCCCGGGTCGTCCTGCTCGAGCAGCTCTATCGCGGCCACAAGATCCTCGCGCGCGAGCCCTACCACTACTAGGCACAGCCCGCTCCCCGCTCAGCATGCCGATCCCCGTCGACCGCCGCCGGATCTCGCACCATCAGGCACTGGAGCGCCGCCGTGCGGCGCGGCGCGAGCTCGAGGCGTTCAACCGGCGCCTGATCATCCTGCTGATCGCGCTGCTGGGGATCGTCGCGCTGGGGACGATCGCCTTCTGTGTGACCGAGGGCGTGTCGGTGGGCTACGGGTTCCTGTGGACGCTTGACACGGTGACCACGCTCGGGGCTCTCCACGACCCGCCCGACGCCGGCGGGCGCACCGTGATCGTCCTGCTGGAGCTCTTCGGCATAGGTACGCTCTTCTACGGCCTGGTCACGGTGGCGGAGTTCTTCGTCTCCGGCCGGCTCAGCGGCCTGCGCGACGAGCGACGCAACCAGCGCATGATCGATTCCTACTCAGACCACTTCATCATCTGCGGCTTCGGGCGCGTCGGGCGCCAGGTGGCCCGCGACCTGGGCCTGGCCGGCGTCAAGCACGTCGCCATCGACTCGGATCCCTCCCACCGCGAGCAGGCCGAGTCACTCGGGGTTCGCTACATCGAGAGCTACGCCGCCGACGACGACGCGCTGCTGGGCGCCGGGATCATGCGGGCGAGGGCCGTAATCGCCTGCGTGGACTCCGACGCCGACAACATCTTCGTCGCCCTGACCGCGCGCGGGCTGCGTCCGGACATCCTCATCATCGCCCGTGCGTCGGCGGAGGATGCCGAGAAGAAGCTGCTGCGCGCGGGCGCCGATCGAGTCATCTCCCCGTACAAGACCTCGGGCTCGGAGATGGCGCGGCTGGCCCTGCACCCCCAGGTGGGCGGCGCGGTTCAGGTCGCCGACTACCGCATGGAGGAGATCGAGGTCTCGGCGCCCTGCGAGGGCGTGGGCAAGACGATCGAGCAGGTCCGCGGCGACGCCGTGGTGGTGGCGGTGCGCCACACCGACGGCCGCCTCGAGCCTCAGCCCGCGCCCGCCGTGGTGGTGGAGGCCGGCCAGCTGCTGGTGGCGATCGGCACGCCCGGCGCGCTCGAGCGCCTGGAGTCGATGTTCCAGCCGGTGACGGTGCCCGCCGTATGAGCGAGCCACTGCAGGAGCTGCGCTCCGCGGTCAGGCAGGCCGCGGTGAACCTGGGCAGCAACGGGTCTGCGCCCTCATCCGTCCGGGTTGAGCGCCCCAAGCGCGACGGCCAGGGCGATTACTCCACCAATCTGGCCATGCTGCTGGCGCCGGCGCTGCGCCGGCCCCCGCGGGACATCGCCGAGCAGGTGGGAAGCGCGCTGCGTGACCTGCTCGACGGCGATCTCGAGCGCTTCGAGGTTGCCGGGCCCGGGTTCGTGAACCTGTTCCTGGCCGATGACTGGTACCGGCGGGCCCTGCGGACGGTGCTGGAGGCCGGGGAGCGCTTCGGGGCGGGCGGAGCCGCCGAGCCGCGCCGAGTCCTGGTCGAGTTCGTGTCGGCCAATCCGACCGGGCCGCTGGTCGCCGCCAGCGGCCGCCATGCCGCCTATGGCGATGCGTTGTCGCGCGTGCTCGAGCACTACGGCCACGAGGTGTTCCGCGAGTACTACTTCAACGACGCGGGCGGGCAGATCCGGCTGTTGGGCGAGTCCGTCATCGCGCGGGCGCGCGGCGAGGAGGTCCCGGAGGGCGGCTATCAGGGCGAGTACATCCGCGAGCTCGCCGGTCAGATCCCCGATGCGGGGTCGCTGAGCGTGGAGGAGGCCTCGTCGCAGGCGGTATCGCTGCTCCTGGCCCAGATCAAGGGGACGCTGGAGCGCTACGGGGTGCACTACGACCAGTACTTCTCCGAGCGCACCCTGCACGAGGGATCGCCGAGCTACCTGGACCGGGCGCTGGCCGCGGTCGCCGAGGCAGGCCACTCGTATAAGTCAGACGGCGCGCTGTGGCTGCGCTCCACCACGTTTGGCGACGACAAGGACCGGGTGCTGCGCCGCTCGGACGGCGCGCCGACGTACCTGGCGGCCGACGTCGCCTACCTGCTGCAGAAGCGCGAGCGGGGAGTGGAGGTCCAGCTGCTGCCGGTGGGCGCCGACCATCACGGCTACGTGGCGCGGATGAAGGCGGGATGGGCTGCCCTCGGCGGCGATCCCGACACGCTGGAGATGCCGATCATCCAGTTCGTGCACCTGGTCGAGGGCGCCGCGCGGGCGGCGATGTCCAAGCGCCGCGGCGAGTTCATCACCCTCGACGACCTGCTCGACGAGGTTGGCGTGGACGCCACGCGCTTCTGGATGCTTCAGCGCTCTCACGACCGCACCGTCGATCTCGACCTGGAGCTGGCCAAGCAGGAGTCGCCGGAGAACCCCGTCTACTACGTGCAGTACGCACACGCGCGGATCGTCTCGATGCTGGGCAAACTGCCCGAGGACCGGGTGGCGGCGGCGCTTGCGCCCGATGCGAACTGGGACGGCGCGAACCTCGAGAAGGCCGAGCGCAACCTCATCAAGGCGCTGGCGGCCTTTCCCGACGAGGTCGCCGAGGCGGCTGAGCGCCGGGCCCCGCATCACATCGCCGTCTACGCGCTGGGGCTCGCGCAGGAGTTCACAGCGTTCTACCGCGACTGCAAGGTGGTGGGCGCGTCGCCGGAGGCGACCGAGTCATTCCGGATCGCGCTGTCGCAGACGACGCGGCAGACGATCAAGCTGGCGCTGTGGCTGCTGGGCGTCTCGGCGCCCGACTCGATGTAGCCCCGCTCACGCGAAGCGCCCGAGATCGTCGTTGAGGCGCTGGGCGTCGGTGGGATCGATGGTCGAGGTCGCTCGCGCCGACAGCTCGTCTTCGCTCTGCCGGCCGCGGCGCCGCCACCTCGGGATGAAGACGGCCAGCGTGAGCAGCCCGAGGATGAGCAACAGCGGCGGCACGATGTAGACGAGCAGATTGACCCCGTGGGCCGGCGGCCGGGCCAGGACGGCCGGCCCGTACTGGGTGACGAGATCATCTTCGATCTGCCCCCGCGTCTTGCCCTGGGCGATGAGCTGACGGATGTAGTCGCGCTCCTGGAACGCCTCGGGCGACTGGGCCACGGCCAGGGGTTCGTGGCAGACAACGCACATGACGTCGTCGACGACCTGGATGTAGGAGGTCTGCGCCTTGGTCTCGTTCTGGGCGGTCTGCGCGGCACGCGCGGTGCCGGCTCCGGCTCCGGCGAGCGCGGCGCTGAGGGCGAGCGCGAGCGCGGCGGCGCGGACGCGGACGCTCACGACTTCTCGCCCAGGATGTGGGGCAGCGTCTCGTTCAGCCATTGGGTGGTGACCGGGAAACGCTGCAGGGCCTGGATGCGGCCCTGGCGGTTGATCACGAATGTCTCCGGCACGCCGGTGGTGCCGAACGAGCGCACGAAGTCGCCGGACACGTCGCGCAGCACGGGATAGGTGATGTGGTAGCGGCGGGCGAACTGCTCTGAGGCGCTGGACAGGTCCTCGTAGGTGACGCCGACGAGCGTGGCGCCGCGCTTGGCCAGCACCTGCTGCTCCTTGGCCAGGATCGGGGCCTCGGCCTGACACGGGTCACACCAGGACGCGAACACGTTGAGGACCACCACCTTGCCGCGGAAGTCGGCGAGGCTGGCCGTCCCGGACCTGCCCAGGACCGGAAGTGGCTGGTGCGCGTTGGGCGCCACCGGGAACTTGCCGTGCTGGACGAGCGAGTCGATGGAGGAGGTGTCGTTCTGCTTGGAAACGCCGAAGGTCAGCAGCGCCAGCAGCGCGACCGCCGCGGCGGCGACCAACCCGGGAAGGATGAAACGGCGCATACCGGCTGATGGTAATGGCGGGCGACGTGCGCCCACGCCGCCCGCCCTGGACGTTCGTCCAGTCGGCGCCGGTGGGGCGCAGCAGCAGAATGGTGGCTGCCGATAAGCGGGGGTATCGGTGCTGGGTCGCCTCGGCGCCGGAGTCAAGGAGAGCCACGGTCAAGGAGACCCCCAATGATCCCCCGAGACATCTACGACGACATGCCAAACGGCGCCGCCCAGCGCAAGCACAACAAGCAGCGACTGGCCGATCTCGAGCGTGATGGCGCTGCCCGCCGCGCCCGCATCGCCCAGGTGATCGCGCTCGAGGAGCTGTGGCACGAGATCGTCCAGGCGCACACCAAGCACGTCCTGTAGCCGCCGTGCGCGCATCAGGCGCGTGAGAAGGCGGTCACGATCCGCTCCTGGGGGTCCCAGTCCACGGTGATCCTCCGTTCGGGCAGTGCCGCGTCCAGCGCGTCGCGCCACGCCTGAGTGATGTGGCGGCAGGCCTGCCCCACCGCCTCGGGCTGGGCATCGGGCCCCGCGACCTCCAGGACATGGACGTGGTTGATCATGTCCTCAACGGCCGAGCGGCTATCGGGGCGCTGCTCGCGAAACTCGGCGAAGGCGTCCGGCTCGAAATGGTCGGCGATGAGCACGTAGCCGTCGACCTCCACGAACCGCGGCCAGAACAGACCGGCCAGGTCCTGGGCGGCCCAGTGGTTGCCCGGCTCGATCAGATCCAGCACGGCGTTCAGGAGCTGCCTGAGGCGCTCGCTGTCCTCGACGGCGTGGGCGGCCTCGTAGACCGCCTCGGCCGCGGCGGTCCCGGCGTCGGCGTCCAGCGCCATCCTGACGGCACCGGCAGCGCGCGCCCTTCGAAGGGTCTCGAGATATTCGGCGCTCTCGGCGCCGGCACCGGCTGACTGGATCTCCCAGGCGCGCTCGTCCAGGTCCTGCTCCAGGCGCTCGATCTCCGCGCGCGCGGGACCGCCATAGCGGCGCCTGACGAGGTCGTCCACCGACTCCTCCAGCAGCGGCCTGGACAGGCGAGCTCCCCGCACCGCAGCGACCGCGGCGGCGATCGCCACGTCGCGCTGCAGGGGCTCCGCGGCTCCCAGCAGGCGGGTGGCCAGCTCAGTCCCAACGGTGGCGTCGAGTGGTCGCAGGGGCGTCCGATCGCAAGGTGGGTGATGCCGAGTGCCATCATTGCGCGAATGCCTGGCGCGCGGGTCCAGACCGCGGGTTCGATCGGGCGGCTGGCGTCGCTTGTCGACGCATACGCGCGCCGGGTCACGCCGGCGGTCCTAGAACAGCACTCCGGCGGTTCGGTGTCCTCGGCGCTGGGGGTCTGGTTGCTGCTGGCGGCGTGTGCCGGCGCCGCTCGCGGGGACGAGCAGGCGCAACTGGAGGAGGCCCTGGGGTGCTCGGCGGCCGAGGCGGGCCGATTGCTGGCGGATTTCATGAGCGCGCCCCCGCCGGCGCTGAGGACCGCGATCGCCGTGTGGACCCGCGCGCGCGACGCCTCCGAGGAGCTCGCAGCATGGGTGCGCACCCTGCCGTCCGAGGTCCAGTCGGGCTTCATGCCCACCCAGGCGGACGCCGACGCGTGGGCTCAGCGCGAGACGCTGGGGCTGATCCCGTCCTTCCCCCTCAAGATCGACGAGCGGACGCGAGTGGTGCTGGCCTCGGCGCTCGCCACCCGGGTGTCGTGGGAGGTGCCGTTCGGCGTCGTGCCCGCCGCTGAGCACCTCGGGTCCGGCAGCCCGTGGCGGGCCAGGCTGGCCCGGCTTCTGTGGGATGGCACTCCCGGCGCGGGAACGGGCATCGTGCGCACTGACGCCGCCGGGATCGTCGCCGTGCATGCCGCGGTGGCCAGGGAGGATCTCAGCGTGATCTCGGTGTCCGCGGATCCGGGCGTGACGCGCGAGACCGCGCTCGCCGCTGCCCACGAGGTCGCCTCGGAGGTCACGGGCGAGCCCACCGGGCGGGGCTGCTCCCTGTATGACCTGCCTCTCGGCGCCGGGCACTCGTGGGAGATCACCGAGCGGGAGGTCGCGACCTACGTGAAGGAGGCCCCGCTCGAGCGGATCGCCGGCGCCGCACTGCCCGCCTGGGCTGTCCGCGCTGACCTGGACCTCCGGCAATCGCCCCTGTTCGGCACGCGCCCGGCGCTCGGGATGCTGCGCCGGCTGATCGGCCCCGGGGTGGATGACGAGTGCCAGGCGGCCCAGGCCGCGGTGGCATCCTTCACCCGCTACGGCTTCGAGGCCGCCGCCGTGACGGCACTGGGGATCCGGGCCGCCGCGGCCCGATTGCCCATCCGGCGTACCCGCGAGCGGAGTGCGGTCCTGCGCTTTGATCATCCCTATGCCGCAGTGGC
>DASXJW010000051.1:0-6175 GCA_036497165.1 Solirubrobacteraceae bacterium | reverse complement strand
GTTCGCTGGTCCGAGAGGGTCGTCAATGGCGACCACATCCCTTGAGGTCCGCCTAGGGGAGCAATGAGATGGCACGTCGACGGGTGAGTCAACCTACCGTCCGCTGGCTGGGCGGGCTGCTTGCCGGTGTGACGATGGTGGCTGCGTTGAGCGGCCTCGTCGCGTTGCTCGAGCCACTGGCTCCCCCGCTTCACTTCCAAGTGCTCTACGTGCTCCCGATCGTGGCGGTGGCCATCCGGTGGGGTACCTGGCTCGCGGCAGTCACCGCTGCCGTGGGCGCCGTGGTCTACGCATACCTGTTCCTTCCTCCGCTGTACGCGTTCCAGGTATCCGACCCGTGGACCGCCGTCGCGCTGGGCGTCTTCCTCGTCACGGCGATCGTCGTGGGACAGCTAGCGGCCCGGTTGCGGCGGTCGGCACTGGAGTCGGCACGCCTCTCGGAGGAGCAGTCCGCGTTGCGGCGGGTCGCGACGCTGGTCGCACAGTCGGTCCCGCCAACAACGGTCTTCGAGGCTGTCACCCAGGAGATCGGCCTGCTCTGCGGCGCCGATCTCGCGCGCATGGAGCGCTACGAGGGTGACGGGGCCGTGACGGGTCTCGCCGTCTGGAGCAGCGTGCCGGTCCAACTGGCCGTCGGCACCCGGTTCGAGCTCGAAGGGCTGAGCGTCGCCCGCGATGTCCGGCAGGCCGGAGGTCCGGTCCGGGTCGAGAGCTTCTCGGGCGCAGCGGGCGCGATCGCCCTCGAAGCGCGTCAGCTGGGTATCCGCTCGTCGGTCGGTTGCCCGATCGTCGTGGCCGGGCGAATGTGGGGGGTGATCGCCGCCTCGAGGAAGAGCGATGAACCCTTCCCGGTGAACACGGAGTCACAGATCGCGAGCTTCACCGAGCTCGTCGCCACCGCGATCGCGAACGCGGAGAGTCGTGCACAGCTCGCGGCGTCACGAGCACGAGTGGTCGCCGCCGCGGATGAGGCGCGGCGGCGTCTGGAGCGCGACCTGCACGACGGAGCCCAACAACGCCTTGTTTCACTGGCGTTCGAACTACGCGGCGCCAAGGACGTGGTGCCCGCGGAACTGCCGGCGCTGCGGGCTGACCTCGGCCAGGTCGCCGACGAGCTCAGCGAGGTGATGGAGGAGCTACGCGAGCTCTCGCGGGGCATTCACCCCGCGGTGCTTTCCCACGGCGGGCTCGGTCCGGCGCTGCGGGCGGTCGCCCGGCGCTCGGCTGTCCCGGTCGAGCTGCGCGTCAAGACCGAGTCCCGGTATTCGCAACCGGTGGAGGTAGCGGCGTACTACGTGATTTCCGAGGCGCTCACCAACACCAGCAAGCATGCCGGCGCCTCGCGGGCGGAGGTGGCCGTGGAGGAACGCGGCAGCACCCTGCGGGTGTTCGTCAGCGATGACGGCGCGGGCGGGGCAGATCCGCGGCGGGGATCGGGACTGATCGGGTTGCGCGACAGAGTGGAGGCGATCGGTGGGTCGATTGAGGTCACCAGCCCACGCGGCGACGGCACGCTGATCCAGGTTTCACTACCAATCCAACGGAGAGACGGAGCCGAGTGGACTGGCGAAGACACCGCGCCACCGCGGGCGACGCGTTAACGGCGACAGAGTCGCCGGTGGTTGCCGACGATTCCACGGCCACCCGCCGAGGGGTCGGACACGCGGTCAGGCCGGCCACTCCCGGCTGATCGCCGCCACGTGGCGGTGGTCCGTGCCGCAGCAGCCGCCGAGCACCCGCAGCTGCGGCAGCCGCCCGTGCAGCGCGGCGTAGCGGGCGGCCAGATCATCCGGGTGGCCCTCGTCGAGCTTCTCGGCCTCGTCGAGCTCAGCGTGACTCATGGTGGAGGCGTTGGCCCGCAGCGCGCCGATACGCTCGCACCAGGGGCCGTCGAGCACGCCCTCGAAGTGGGTGGGGTGGGCGCAGTTGACCATGTAGTAGGCGGGTGAGCCGCCGGTCAACGCGTCGACCTGCTCGATCGCCGCGCCGAGTGACTGGCCGCTCGGCAGTCGGCCATCGGTCTCGACCGTGAACGAGATCACCGCCGGCATGGCGAGATCGCGCGCCGCGAGGGCTACGCCGACCGCCTCGTCGGCGTAGGTCATCGTCATGACCGTGACCAGGTCGGCCGCTGCCTCCGCGAACGTGGCGATCTGGGCGGCGTGATACTCGCGGGCCGCCTCGGCGTCCAGGTGCGTCGTGGGGCTGTAGCCGTCGCTCTGCGGGCCGATGCAGCCGCTGATGACGATCGGCGCGACCTCGGGGAACTCCTCGCGTAACTCCTGCATGAGCCCGATCGCCCGTCGGTTGGCCCGCGCGAGCTCGTCCGGGCCGTAGCCGAGGCGCCGCGCCCAGTCGGGGTTCGCGCGCCAGGTAGGGCTCTCGAGCACGAACCCCGCGCCGCGATCGCGCGCGAGTTCCAGGTAGGGCCGGTAGTAGTCGCGCAGAGCGGCGATCCCGACCTCGTCCTCGAGCAGGGGGAACGCCGCGAACTCCGGCAGCTCCAAGCCCCGATGGAAGATGAGTACGGTTTCGAGGCCGCCGTCCGTGAGGAATAGGCCGCCCTCGAGCTGCGGCAGCTGCCGGCTCGGCTCCACGGGGCCAGCGTAACCCCGGCGCGGCGGCCGGAAAGAGCCAAACGGACCACGTGCTCGACGACCGGCCCCGGGCGCTGCATTCGCGCCTCGGTGTGCAGGCTCTCGACGAGTTTCTGAGGTCTGCTCGGCAGTGTCGAGGAGCGAGCGCTGGTCCGAGTACTACCAGCCAACGGGCTATGAGGCTTGAACCTCCTGGTAGAAGATCTCGAGGGCGACGCCATCGGGATCTTTGAAGGAGAAGAGTGAGAAGACGAGCGGCTCGGTGATGTCCTCGATAGCGCTGCACTCGACGCCCTTGGCGGTCAGGTAGGCGTGCCACGCGTCGAGCTCGGCCCGTGTTGTCGCGCTGAGCGCCAGGTGGTCGAGCCCGGTGCGATGCGGTGCGAAAGGCTCACCTTCGTTCCGCTCGTGCGAGTCCAGGCCGATGTCGACGGCCGTGCCGGGGCGGATCATCACCACGACCCGACCGCCCGGGTAGAACTCCTCCATCACCTGCACCAGCCCGAGCATCTCGCCGTACCAGCGGACGCTTCGCTCAAGATTGGTGACCGTGATGCCGACGTGATGTAGCCCGGCGAGCGCGGGGATCGGGATGGTGGTCGTCGTTGCGGCGGCGGTCCGGGTCTCGTGCATGATCGTCGTCCTTTCCTCGCTCAGCGCCGAGGCTTCGCTCGGCACGGTCCGCTCATGCGGTCGCGGCGTCGACCGTGCCCACGGTGGATGCCGCGTCGATCCAACTCTGCAGGTCCTGCTGGGTGAAGGGTTGATATGCGCCGGTGTGCGGCAGCTCCCGCAACATCCGGAACCCATCGGTGATCCGCGAGCCGCGGACAACAGGGCCGTGCGCGCTCGCCACCGTCGTGATCGGCAGCGCCTGTAGCCGGTCCAGCACGGCGGCGCCGTACCGTCGGTGGTCGAGCATGGTGTGCCAGGGGCTCAGCATCCGGTGCAGCATGAGAAAGCCCTCGCGCCAGTCAGCGGCCGGGACGTCGTCAGCCTCCGGGACGAATCCGGGCACCGGTGCCCCGAAGCAGTCCGACGCCCAGTAGAAGCCGGTCGACGGATCGAAAACACCCCGCGTCGTCGGGTTGTCGAAGATCGGCGGCAGCAGTGCGCGCAGTTTTCGATCACCGATGTCCACCTCGTCGCCGTCGTTGACGAAACGAATGCGGTGCATCGGCAGGTCGATGCCGTCCGTGGAGACCATCCGGCCCACGGCGAACCAGGAGGTGAGCACGATCGCCTTCGGGCAGAGCTCCATCAGCACCGCGAGGTTGCCGGCGTGGTCAATATCGTCATGTGAGATGAAGATCCACCGCACATCGGCCGGGTCCACGATCGAGCCGAGGTCCTCGAGCCACCGGGTGCGGTTCACCGGCGTACCGGTGTCGATCACTATGGGCTCCGCTCCGGTGATCACCGCGGAGTTGAGGAAGAAACACCCGACCGGCGGGGCCTCCTCGAGCTGGGGGATCACCCAGGTGTTGCGGCAGATCCGGAATGGTTCGCAGGTTCCCATGGGGTCCAGCATCGAGCCGGCGGAGCCGCTCGGGGTAGGTGAACCTACGTATCCGCGCTACGTATCCTCGTCCTGGCGCAACGCGTAGGTGGCCAGCTGGGCGCGGTTCGACGAGCCGGTCTTGGCGAGCAGTCGTTCCACGTGCTTCTCGACCGTACGCGACGACAGGTAGAGCCGTTCGGCGATCACGCGGTTCGGCAAGCCCTCGGCAACCAGCAGCAGAACGTCCCGTTCCCGGGCGCTGATCCCCCCGGGGCGGCCACCGATCGGGCCGCCACCACGCAACGCCGCACGGCACGCCTGTGCCGGCCGGCGCAGGCCGCGCGCTTCGAAGGTGGCCCGTGCGACATCCAGCCACCGCGTCGGCTCGCCCCAGCCCTCGGCCGCCGCCCTCGGCGCGACCAACCGCGCAACCATCGCGTGCACCAAGGGGTTGAGCCCTAGGTCATGCAGCGCGGAGCTCATGGCCGCGGTCGCGCCCGCATGCTCACCCCGCCCGCCGAGCGCAACCGCCTCGGCCGCGGCCAGCACCGCCTCGAAGAGCGGCCCGGCGCAGGCTCGGCGGCGGAGCTCATTTGACGCCTGCTTCGGATCGACGCCGTCGAGGGCACGCATCAGCACCGCCATGCTGACGAGTGGCGGCATGGCGGTGGGCCGTTCGGACAGGACGATGTCCTCGGCGGCCGCGAACTCGCGGGCGGCTGTGGCGGTGTCGTCATGCGCGAGTGCGCACAGCGCGCGCACATGGGCATGCATGGAGATTCGCTGGGTGGCCTCCCCCGTGATCTGCGGACCCGCTTCGGCGAGCAGCGCGTCCACCGCCGCGTTGTCACCGCGCATGGCGTGCGCACAGGCCTGATGGATGAGCGCCGCGGGCACCAGCAGGCCTAACCGGTAGCGACGGGCCAGCCGCAGCAGCGCCGCGGCGTGCACCAAGTTGTCGTCGACGTCCCCGCGGCTCCAGGCGGCCACGGCGAGGTGGTTCTCGGCGACGGCCTCGGTCTCGGGCGCTCCGCACGCCTCGGCCAACCGCCGGGACTCCAACAGCCGTGTCACCAGGCCTCGGTAGGCATGCACCGAGCCCAACTCGGCGAGCGCGCGCGCCTCCCGGTGGGCCAGGCCCGCGTCGTGCGCGACCGTACGAGCCCGCGCGAAGGCACGCTCGGCCACCTCGTGATCCCGGATCCGCGCACAGCGGCCATGCACCAACAACGCCTCGCAGAGCAGGTCGGGTACACCCGCACGCTCGGCGGCGGCGACCGCGTCAGCGGCGAGCCGGCCCGCATCGTCAAGCCGGCCCTCGCCGAGGGCAACCACCGCTTGCAGCGCATTCAATGCGCCAGGCAGGTCCGGCCCGGTGCCATGCCGCCCGGCGGCACCCAGATGAGCCGCGGCAAGCACCCAGTCCGTACCGGCCACGGCGGCCCGGCCCAGCGCAAGATGGACCGCACCGCGACGTGCTCCGTCAGGGTCGAGAGCCGCGGCCGAGCTCTCGAACCGAGCCAGCAGAACCTCACCCAATGGAAACGTGTCATCGGCACGACCGGCCAGGCCGAGCGTCTCCACGAGCGCCTCTGTCACGTCGAGCTCCAGCTCTCTTCCCCTCGCCAGCTCGAGCGCACGCCGCTGGGCGCTTTCGGCGCTGGTGAGCGCACCCTGCCGAAGCGCCCGGCGGCCCACCGCGAGAAGGTGCTCGACCGCGACGTCATGCCTCATAGCCGTCTCGGCAAGATCGGCCATCACCTCGGGCGACCGGGACATCAACCCAGCGCCCGCCGTCTCCAACCGGTCGAGCACCGTACGTGCCCGCGCCGGCAGATCGCCGGGCCGCAGATCAGCCAACAGCGCGTCACGAGTGAGGGCGTGCCGGAACCGGAAGCCGGAGCCATGAACCTCGATCAGAAACCGATCCTCGGCGGCCAGGAGCGCGTCGGCCACCACCACCGGGTCGGCGCCTGCCACCGTCGCGAGCAGATCGGCATCGATCAGCCGGCCCAACAGCGCCGCGTCGACGAGCACCTCGCGGGCCGGCAGTGTCAGCTGTCCGATCCGGCGACGG
>DASXJW010000050.1:0-17715 GCA_036497165.1 Solirubrobacteraceae bacterium | reverse complement strand
CCGCCCGATGAGCTGCCTCCGGTCTCCGCGGCGGCGTTCCGCGCTCCGGTGGCGGCCTACCGCGCGTACTCCGCCGGCCGGCTGCGACTCATGCAGGGCGAGATCGCCAAGCTGCAGTCGGCGCTCGCCGCCGGCGACCGCAGCGCCGCGCAGACGGCATGGCGGGGCGCCTACGCCTACTACCTCAACCTCGGCGCGGTCTACCTGGAAGGGCCGGTGGCCGCCCTCAACGACGCCATCGACGGCACGCCGGGCGGCCTGCCCGGCGGCACGACGTCACCGCGGTTCAGCGGCCTGCACCGGCTGGAGCAAGGACTGTGGACCGGCGCGCCTCTCGCGTCGCTGCAGCCGTGGGCACGCCGGCTGGCGGCTGACGTGGCGAAGCTGGCCACCCTCGTGCCGCACGTCCAGATCGACCCGGTGGACTACGCCACCCGCGCACACGAGATCCTCGAGGACGCGCTCCGCGATCAACTGAGTGGCGCCGACGCACCCTGGAGCGGGGCGGGCGTGCTGGGCACCTCGGCGGGCGTCGTCGCCACCGCCGCGGTGATCAGGACCCTGGGACCGGTGCTCGGGACCCGCGAAGGCGTGCTCCAGACGGTCACCGCCGATCTGGCCGGCGTGCGCTCGACGCTGGCGGCGATCGTGCGCGCCCATGGCGGGCAGTTGCCGACGACCTCGCAGCTGACCCAGCCGCAGTCAGAGCGGCTCGGGGCGTCGACGGGCCAGGCGCTCGAGGGCCTCGCGCAGGTGCCGGGCGCGCTGGAGGTCACCGCGGCGCCGGTCATTCCCCAGATAACCGCCAAGGCCGCCAGGACCGCCCGATGACCTCGCTGGACCGCCGCTCGTTTCTCGCCCGTAGCGCTGCCCTGACCGGTGCCGCGGGGGCGGCGTTCGCCACCGGCGCCCGCGCCGCGGACACGCCCGCCGCGCCGGCCGGAGCGCCAACCACGCCAGGCGCCGCCGTCGAGGGCGTGAACCTGGCGACGGTCCAGCCGTTCTCCGGCGTCCACCAGTCGGGAATCCTCAATCGCGCGCCAGCCAACGCCACGCTCCTCGCCTTCGACAGCGTCGCGGCTGACGGCCGCACGCTGATGGCGGCGTTGCAGGCGCTCAGCGCCCGCGCCCGCGACCTGGCCGTCGGCGGGCCGGTGCCGCTGCTGGAGGCCGACGCCCCGCCGGCGGACTCGGGCATCCTCGGCCCCGACAATGCGCCCGACGCGCTGACGGTCACGATCGGCTTCGGGGCGTCACTGTTCGACGGCCGTTACGGCCTGGCCGCCAGGCGCCCCGCCGAGCTGACCGCCATGCCCACCTTCCCGGTCGACCAGTTGGATCCCAAGCTCAGCCACGGGGACCTGCTCGTCCAGATCTGCGCCCAGCATCGCGACACCGTGGTGCACGCGGTGCGCGAGCTGACGCGGACGGTCCGGGGGGCGCTGGCGCAGCGCTGGAGCATGGACGGCTTCTCCGGCGCCGGCCGCGGGCCGAGCCCCAAGAACAGCCCGCGCAATCTCTTCGCCTTCCGCGACGGGACGGCGAATCCGGATACCAGCGATGCCTCGCTGATGAACCAGCTCGTGTGGGCTGGAGCGGGCGAGCCGACCTGGGCCGTGGGCGGCAGCTACCAGATGGTCCGCATCATCCGCATGCACGTGGAGTTCTGGGACCGGGTGGGCCTCACCGAGCAGCAGAACATGATCGGGCGGGCGCGGGGCACCGGCGCCCCGCTGGGCGGCACCACCGAGTTCGAGGATCCGCGCTACGACCTGGACCCTCACGGCAAGCGGATCCCTCTCAACGCTCACATCCGCCTGGCCAACCCACGCAGCGCGGCCACTGCGACGCAGCGCATCCTGCGCCGCGGCTTCAACTACCACCGTGGCTTCGACGACGCCGGCCAGCTGGACCAGGGCCTGCTGTTCGTCGCCTACAACCGCAGCCCCAGCACGCAGTTCGCCGTCATCCAGAACCGGCTCAACGCCGAGCCGATGACGGACTACGTCACGCCCATCGGCGGTGGCTACTTCTTCGTCCCACCGGGGGCGCGCAGCGCCTCTGACTTCGTCGGCAGCGGCCTGTTCACCTAAACCGACTGCCGCCGCGTCAATGGCCCGACGCGGCGGCAGCCCTTGATCAGCCCCCGCCGTGTCCGATGAGGAACGCGGCGAGGACGATTGCGACGACCAGCACTCCCAGCAGCAGAAAACGCCATAGGTGGAACCGCCCGGGCCGACGGCGCGCCATCTGCCGGCGCGTCAGGGAACTCGTGAACAGTCGGGACTCGGGCATCGTCTGAACGTGACCTGCGTGTCGGTCTCCGGGAAGGCCATCCAAGCTCCCTGGCCAGGCGTAGTCAACCGGGGCGACCGGACGGACACCGGAATTAGAGGCATTTTGTGCTGCCGCGGCGCAGCTATATCGTTCCGGACGGCTCGCACCCCAGACAGGAGGACGCTTCCCAGTTGACCGACGTCGAAGCCCACATCACCGGCACCGTCTGGAAGATCGAGGTCGAGGTCGGCGATACGGTCGAGGAGGGCGACGCCGTCGTCATCCTCGAGTCCATGAAGATGGAGATGCCGGTCGAGGCGGAGGATCCGGGCGTGGTCACCGAGATCCTGTGCACCGAGGGCCAGTCGGTCTCCGAGGGCGACACGCTCGTTGTCCTCGAGTAGCCCGTCCGCGGGCCGGCTCCTGCTCGACGAGCCCGCGCCTCACGTGGCGCGGCTGACGATCGACAACCCGGAGAAACGCGGCGCCCTGAACCACGCGATCCTCGACAGCTTCGCCACCACCCTGCCGCAGCTGGAGGCGCGCTGCGTGATCATCACCGGACGCGGCCAGACCTTCAGCGCCGGCTATGACCTGCGCGACCTGGATGGCGGCGGTTTCGCCGACGAGGCCGAGAAGCTGGTGGCCCATCCCTTCACGGCCGCCATCGACGCGATCGAGGCCTATCCCTATCCGACGATCGCCGCGCTCAACGGGCACGCCATCGGCGGCGGACTCGAGCTGGCGCTGACCTGCGACCTGCGAGTGGCGGCGCATGCGATCAAGCTGGGCATGCCGCCGGCCAAGCTGGGGCTGGTCTACTCCCACACCGGGATCCGCAAGTTCATCGACGTCATCGGCGCCCCGCGCACGCGCGAGCTGTTCCTGGTCGGGGGGCGGATCAACGCCGCCAAGGCGCACACGTGGGGCCTCGTCAACGACGTCTTCGGCGTCGACGAGCTGGCCGAGGCCTCGGTCGCGCTGGCCCGCGAGATGGCCGCCAACGCGCCCCTCGCGCAGCAGGGCAACAAGCGTGTCATCCGGGCCGTGCTCGACGGGCGGGCCACACTCGCGCCCGAGGTCGAACGTGAGCTGCTGGCCCTCCGGCACGCCTGCTTCTCCTCCGAGGACTTTCGCGAGGGGGTCAGCGCCTTCGCCGAGAAGCGCCCCCCGGAGTGGAAGGGCCGTTGATGCCGGGCCCGACCTGGACCGCGGAGCGCATGGGCGACACCGATGGGCCGCTCGTCGCAGTGTTCGTGCATGGCGGCTTCTGGCGCGCCCGCTACACCGCCGACACGATCGCCCCGCTGGCGCGGGAATGCGCCGCGCGCGAGCCCCAGCCGTTGGTGTGGAACCTCGAGTACCCCCGCATCGGCATGCCGGGCGGAGGTTGGCCCGGCACTGCGGTGGCGGTGCGCGACGCCGTCGGTGCGGCCGTGACACAGGCCGACGGGCGGCCGGTGGCGGTGATCGGCCACTCGGCCGGCGGCCATCTGGCCCTGTGGGCGGCTCACGGGCACCCGTTGGCGCTCGCGGTGTCCCTGGCCGGTGTCTGCGACCTGGAGGAGGCGCTGGCCCTGGGGCTGGGCAACGGGGCGGTGCTCGAATTCCTGGGGGCCCATCCCGACAGCGACCTCTACGCCGCCGCCAGCCCCATCGCCCGGCTGCCGCTGGGCGTGCGCACGCTCCTCATCCACGGGGACGCCGACAACGACGTTCCCGTCAGCCAGAGCCGGCGCTTTCACGCCGCCGCCGTCGCGGCAGGGGACGACTGTGAGCTGCGCGAGCTGCCCGGGGGCGGGCACTTCGAGGTGATCGACCCGGGCGGCCGGGGCTGGCCGGTCCTGCGCGAGCGGCTGGCGGCGCTGACCGAGGTGTGAGCGCGGCGGCGCCCGATCAGCTCGCGGCTGCCCGGGCCTTGCTCCACTCCGCCTTGTGGACCCGCTTGGTCGCCTGGTAGTCCGCGAGCGCCTGGGCCGAGTCCACGTCGCCGAGCGTCGGGTGCCAGGGGACCAGGCCCTCGGCGGCGGCGACCCCGAACCGCTTGGCCAGCACCGAGCCGAGCGCCTTGATCTTCATCTCGCCGAAGCCGGGCAGCCCGGCCAGGTTGGCGCGCAACGCGGCGGTGTCGGGGGCATCGGTCCACACGCGGGCGGCATCGGCGCCGTACTCGTCGCGGATGTGGACGGCGAGGTCGTGGACGCGCTGGGCCATGGACCCGGGAAAGCGGTGGATGGCCGGCCGAGCGCGGAAGACCGGCTCCAGGTCGGCCTCGGCAAGCGTGCCGGGGTCGATCGCGCCGACGCGCTCCTTGAGGGCCAGCGGGCCGGCGAACGCCTTCTGCACGGAGACCTGCTGGTCCAGGGCAAAGCCGATGAGCAGGGCCATGGGGTCAGAGGCGATCAGCTCGTTGGCCGCGTCTGAGTCGGTGAAGTAGAGGCGGTCGGGCACGGTGACGTCGATCTTACGGCTCCCACGGCACGGTGGGTTGGCGTGTCGTCGCGAAGGTCTCTGATCGTGCCGTCCGGAACGTGTCTTATGTTGCGTGCCCGTGATCGAGATCGAGGCCCGGCTTGATGAGCTGAAAGCCCTCGGGCTCGTGCGCCGCACCCGTCTCGTCTCCGGGCCCCAGGGACCGCATGTGCTGCTGGACGGCAAGCCGGTCCTGCTCCTGTGCTCAGACAACTACCTGGGCCTGGCCGATCACCCGCGGGTCCGCGAGGCCGCCGCGGATGCCGCCATGCGCTGGGGAGTCGGCGCCGGGGCGTCGCGACTGGTGTCGGGCACGATGACCATCCATCGCCGCCTCGAGGACCGCCTGGCCGCGTTCGTGGGCCGCGAGAGTGCGCTGGTTTTCGGCGCCGGCCATCTCGCCGGCGCGGGGGCGGTGGCGGCGCTGGCCCGCTCAGGGGACGTGGTCTTCGCCGACGAGCTCAACCACGCCTCGCTGGTCGACGGCTGCCGGCTCTCGGGAGCCGAGGTGTTCGTGTATGACCACTGCGACGTCGAGCATCTTGCCTGGGGCATCGACGAGGCCGAGGGCCGCGGCACCCTGATCGTCACCAACAGCGTGTTCTCGATGGAGGGCGACACCGCGCCGCTGCAGGAGATCGTGGCCCTGGCCCAGCGGCACGGCCTGCGCACCATCGTCGACGAGAGCCACGCGATCGGCGCGCTGGGCCCGGGCGGCCGCGGGGTCCTCGCCGAGGCGGGACTGGAGGACCAGGTCGACGTGATCGTGGGGTCGCTCGCCAAGGCCCTCGGATCCCAGGGCGGATTCGCCGCCTGCGACCACCAGATGTCGCGCTACCTGATCAATGCGGCGCGCACCTTCATCTTCTCCGGCGCCCTGGCGCCGCCGGCGGTCGCCGGCGCGCTCGCCGCGCTGGGATTGCTGGAGGAGAAGCCCCAGCGGGTCCGGCGCCTTGCCGCCAATGCCGGCGCTCTGCGCGCCGGCCTGAGCCGCGAGAGCTTCGCGGTCGCGTCGCGCACCCACATCGTCCCGCTGGTCGTGGGCGACGCCGATCTGGCCGTGCGGATGTGCGAGGCGGCGCTGGCCCGGGGCATCTTCGCCCAGGCGATACGGCCGCCCGCCGTTCCGGCGATGACGGCCCGGCTGCGGCTGGCGGTGATGGCGACCCACCGCGAGGAGGAGCTGCTGGAGGCGGCGCACACGCTAGGCGCGGTGGCCCGCTCGCTGGGGATCGCGCCGCAGCAGGCCACCGAGCCCGAGCCCGCCCTCGCCCCTGTCGCCGACGTGGACGAGGGCCGGCCGGATCCTGCCGCCGGGTCCGCCAGGTCCGCCGGGTCGGCCGGGTCCGCTGAGTCCGCCGGGTGGGCCGCGCCGGCGGCGCCGCGCGGGGTCTTCGACTTCGAGGCGCCCGAGCCGGCCCGGCGCGCGGCCTAGCCCAGACGGCTCATGAGCGCGGAGCTGCGCGGGTGCTTTGTCACCGGCACCGACACCGGCGTCGGCAAGACCGTGGTGGCGGGCGCGATCGTCGCGGCGCTGCGCCGGCGGGGGATCGCAGTGCAGGCGATCAAGCCGCTCATCACCGGACTGGACGACCCGCCCGATCCCGCGTGGCCCCCCGATCACGAGCTCCTCGCCCGTGCGGCGGGACAGGACGCCGCCGATGTGATCCTGGCCGGGTACGGGCCACCGGTCTCGCCGCATCTCGCGGCCGAGCTCGCCGGCGGACCGGCGCCCACGCTGGCCTGGATGCTCGAGGGCGTGCGCGCCTCCGCTCGGGCAGACCGCCTGACGATCGTCGAGGGCGTCGGCGGCCTGCTCGTCCCCCTCGGCCCCGGTGTGGACGTGCGCGCACTGGCCCGTGGCCTGGGACTGCCGCTGGTCATCGCGGCGCGTCCGGGATTGGGCACCATCAACCACACCCTGCTCACTCTGGAGGCGGCGCGCTCGGCCGGGCTGAGGATCGCGGGGGTTGTGCTCACGCCATGGCCGCACGATCCCGGGGTCATGGAGCAATCCAACCGGCGGACGATCGCCCGGCTGGGCTCGGTCGAGGTCGCCACACTGGCCCCCATCGCACGCGCGGACCCCGACCTCCTGGCGGAGGCCGGCGCGGAACTCCCGCTGGAGCGCTGGCTGGCCGAGGCGCTGGAGCGTCGCGCGGACTGCGCGGGCCCGGCTGGTCCTCGCTAGTCCTCGTAAGGCGTGAAGTCCCGCTTGCGGGCGCCGCAGACGGGACAGAACCAGGTGTCAGGGATGTCTTCGAACGCGGTTCCCGGCGGGATGCCCCCGTCTGGGTCACCCTCGGCCGGGTCGTAGATGAACCCGCATGATTCGCACATGTATTTCATCGCCGGGCAAGCCTAGATGATTGATTGCGCGGTGGCCCGCACCGCTGCCATGGGTGTAGGGTCGCCGTGGTGGACACCCCGCGGCCCGCACCCGGCGAGGAGCTCAACTCCGGCCCCGAGACGGTTCCGCGCGTCGCCGCGACGGTGATCCTCATGCGCGGGGGCGGCAATGGCCTGGAGGTCCTGCTTGCCCAGCGCAACCCGCGGGCGCGGTTCATGGGCGGCGCCTGGGTCTTCCCCGGCGGCGCGGTGAGCACGGAGGACGGCGAGGGCGAGCCGGGACGCAGAGCGGCCGCGATCCGCGAGCTGCACGAGGAGACCGGCGTGGTCATCGCCGATCCCGCCGCGCTCCTCGCCTTCTCGCGCTGGATCACCCCGGCGGTGGTCAAGATCCGCTACGACACCTGGTTCTTCCTGGCCATGGCGCCCGAGGACGCGCAGCCGCGGATCGATGGCCGTGAGGTGGTCGACGCGCGTTGGCTCGGCCCCCAGGACGCGCTGGCCGCCGCGCGGTCGGGGGAGATCATGCTCGTCTTTCCCACGATCAAACACCTGGAGCAGCTGTCGTCGTTTCCGTCGGCGCAGGCCCTGATGGACCACGCGCGCACGCGGACGGTGGAGCCGGTCCAGCCGCGGGTGGTCGGCACCGGCGAGACGGCGCGGATCGTGCTTCCCGGTGAGCCGGGCTATGACGACTGACGCCGGCACATCCGCCGCGCCGGCGAGGCTCACGGTGGCTGTCACCGGGCCCACCGGCGACATCGGCCGTTCGCTGCTGCGCGTCCTCGAGGCCAACCCTCAGGTCGAGCGCATCGCCGCCATGGCCCGCCGCCCCTTTGACCCCGCGGCTGGAGGCCTGGCCAAGACCGAGTACCGGCAGGCCGATGTGCTCGACGCCGACGCCGTGGCCGGGATCGTCGCCGGCGCCGACGTCGTGGTGCATCTCGCGTTCATGATCATGGGCAGCGCGCAGGAGACGACGCAGATCAACCTCACGGGCTCCCGCAACGTGTTCGCGGCGGCGATCGACGCCCGGGTCCCCCGCCTGGTCTACGCCTCGTCGGTGGCCGCCTACGGCTTCGGCGCTGACAACCCGCCCGTCCTCACCGAGGACCTGGAGCCGCGTGGCACCGCGCGCCACTACTACTCGGCCCAGAAGGCGGAGCTCGAGCGAGCGCTGCGCGAACTGCTGGCCGGAGCCGACACCGATGCCTACGTCTTTCGCCCCTGCATCGTCGCCGGCCCCGACGCGTTGACGCTGCTGGAGACCATCCCCTACGTGCAGCTCTCCGAGCGCATGCCCGCGGCGGCTCTGCGCGCGCTGGAGTTCATGCCGGCGCTCAAGCCGGTGCTCCCCAACCCCGGAGTCCCCTTCCAGCTCGTTCACCACGACGATGTCGCCACCGCGCTGGAGGCGGCGGTGCTGGGACGCGGCGAGCCCGGGGTCTACAACCTCGCCGCAGATGGGACGCTGACCCTGGCCGACCTCGCCGATGCCCTGGGCTGGTACAGCGTCCCCGTGCCCGAGCTGGCGATGGGCGCCGCCGCCGAGGTCGTGGCCCGCCTGCCCTTCATGCCCGCCGAGGCCCAATGGATCGAGAGCCTGCGCCGGCCGGTGGTCATGGACACATCGCGCGCCCGCACCGTGCTCGGCTGGGAGCCACGGTATGACGCGCGCGAGACGCTCGAGGAGATGGTGCGGGCGGGGCGGGCGGAGCGGCTGATCCGCTAGCCGGCCGCCTTTGGTCGTGGGGGCACGACGCGGGCGCACGTCAACGGCGGGCAATGAGGATGGGACAGGCGTCGGCGCCGCCTCCCGACGGCACGCGCATTGACTCGACAGATCACACACCCGGGCTTATTGGAGCGTGTGATCTGAAAGCTCAGTCATGTTGATACCTCAGATCGCACGCCTTCGAGAGGCGCAGTGTGTGATCTCAGGAGTCAGGATCGGCCGCCGGTCTCGCCGCAGGACTTCCGCGCCCACTGGCATCCGTCCCCCGCCTTCGATGCCCGTCGTTGACGTGCGCTGGCGTTGTGCTCTACGTCGGAGGGACCCCCGCGCTAGGTGTCGCCGTTGAAGTTGGGCAGCCCCACCGACTGCAGCCAATGGCTGACGGTCACGTTGAGCGTGGTGAACTCGCCGGTCCAGATGAGAACGCCCATGGCCACCAGCACCGCGCCGCCGGTCCCGATGACCACCGGATAGTGGCGCTTGATCACCGCAAAGGCGGCGGTGGCGGTGCCGAAGGCCATGCCGGTGATGAGGAAGGGGACGGCCAGGCCGGCGCAGTAGACGGCGAGCAGGACGGCGCCGTGGGAGGCCGAGTTCGAGGTGCCGGCGGCGGTGACGATCGCGCCCAGCGTGGGGCCCGTGCACGGCGTCCAGGCCAGCGCAAAGGCCGCGCCCGCGAGCACGGGGCCGCCGCGCCCGGCGCGCTGCATGAGGCCGGGCATGTGCCACTCGCGCGACAGGGCGGGGATGAACGGCGCGGCCACGAACAGCAGGCCCATCGTGATGATCACCGCGCCGGAGACCTTCAGCGCCGTGGGACCGATGAGCGCGGAGTGCAGCGCCCGCTGCCCCAGCAGCCCGAGCGCGATGAAGATGAAGGAGAAGCTGCCCACGAAGGCGAGGCTCGGCCCCAGCACCCGGCCCGTGCTGACCTCGTCGGGGCGGCCGCCCGCGACCGCGGAGATGTAGCCGGGCACGAGGGGGAGCACGCACGGCGACAGGAAGGAGATCAGTCCGGCGCCGAACGCGACAGGGAGCCCGATTCCCGACGCTGCGTCGACCATGTCGCCCTGAGAGGCTACCGGGTGGCGCATTGCGCTTGGATGAGGAGAGCACACGCCCGCGCCGCCGGCCTGAGCATGGCCCGCGCGGCAAAGCGCGCTGATTGGTGAGCTTTTCTCGTTCTGAGGGGCAAAGCCTGAAACTTTCCCCTGCCCCACCCGTTAGCATGGGGCAGGGTTACCGTGGAAGCTTCCGCACTCCCACCTTCGGTAGCAATCGCAAGGACGCGGCCTGTGCTCGGCGCTCCGCTGCTGCGGTTTCGTTCCGACGAGCAGCTGGTGTCGCTGTTCAGGTCGGGCAGCGAGGAGGCCTTCCGGGCCATCCACGACCGTTACCGCCAGCGGATGTTCGCCTACACGCGGCAGATGCTGTCTGGATCCGCGGTCGATGCCGAAGACGCCGTCCAGGAGATCTTCGTCCGCGCCTACGCCGGCCTGCGCGCCAGCGATCGTGAGCTGGCGCTGCGCGCGTGGCTGTATCGGATCGCGCACAACCGTTGCATCGATGAGCTGCGCCGCCCGCAGTCGGTCGCGACGGAGGTCATTCCGGCGACCGTGCCCAACGCCGGGGGAGATCCCGTGGCGCGGGTGGAGCAGCGCGATGCCCTCCAGCGCCTGATCGCAGACGTCCAGCGCCTGCCCGAGCAGCAGCGCTCGGCGTTGCTCATGCGCGAGCTGGCCGGCATGACCTATGCCGATGTCGGCGGCGCCCTGAACGTCTCGGTTCCGGCCGTCAAGTCCCTGCTGGTGAGGGCTCGCGTCGGGCTGGCCCAGGCCAGCGAGGCGCGCGACACCGCGTGCGCCCGCATCCGCGAGGACCTGATCGTCGCCCACGACCGCGGCGTCCGGGCCAGCGGACTGGCGCGGCGCCACCTGCGGGACTGCTCCGAGTGCCGTCATTTCCGCTCCGAGGTCCGGGGGGTCAGCCGTCAGCTGGCCGCGTTCGTCCCGGCGCTCGGCCCGATCGGGGTGGCGGCCAAGCTGCTGGGCATCGGCGGAGCGAGCGGCGGCAGCGCCGCCGCCGGCAGCAGCGCGATCGCGGGGGGCGGCGCCACCGCAGCCACGGCGACGGCCACCTGTGCCGCGAGCGGCGTGGCCGGGACGAGCGCCGTCGCCGGAGTGGGCGCCCTCGCGGGCGGTCACGTCGTCACGCTTCTGGCCGCCGCCGTCGTCACCGCCGGCGGCGCCATCGAGCTTCAGCACATGGCGCCCCCGCTGCCCACCCGCGTCCACCACCATCACGCGGCGGCGAGCCACCGCGCCCCGGCCCCGAGCGCCGCCACCGCAGGCGGCGCGGTCGTGTCATCACCGAGCACCGGTGCCGCCGTCTCCCACCCGGCCGGCTCGGCGAGTGACGCGACCGCCTCCGGGCAGGCGGCCAACCCGTTCACGTCGTCGAGCTCGAGCACGCGGACCGCGCCCCGCGCCGCCAAGGGCACAAGGCGTCACATCCTCGCGCTGCCGCTTTCAGAGACGATCGACCCCGATCAGTGGGACTACCTGTATGGGATCTCCGGCGGCGCCAACGGCCTCGCCACGTCCACCGGCGCCCCGGCGTCGAGCACCGCAAGCTCTACGGCCTCCCCCACGGCCGGCACGACGTCATCCGCATCCCCGGCGGGAACAGGCTCTCCGACGACGGCCGCCGGCACGTCGAGCACGAGCTCGGCTCCCGGTACCCCGTCCACAACGGCGACCGGCTCGGCACCGGCGAACGGCGGGAGCGCCGCAACGACGACAGGCGCGACTGGGAGCGCGGGCACGAGCGGGAGCGCGAGCACGAGCGGGAGCGCGGGCGCGACCGGCTCCACCGGCTCGAGCGCCACCGGGTCCACCGGCGCAACCGGCACCGGCAGCGCCACCGGTCAGGCCGGCAGGACGAGGACCACCGTGACGCCCGCGGCGTCGTCAGGCCCGATCGATCCGGCCAAGGCGCCGGCTGCCGGCAAGCATCATGGGCACGGTACGATCGCCGTGTTCACGATGACGGGCAACTGACCGGCGCGTACCTGGAGACGCTCGAGCACGAGGAGCTCCTCGTGCGCCGCGGGCCACGCTCGGGTCTGTACACGCTGATCGCGATTCACTCGACGGAGCGGGGCCCATCGCTCGGCGGGTGTCGCCTGTGGGACTACGGAGACGCGCGGCTGGCTGTTCGCGACGTGCTGCGCCTGTCGCGCGCCATGACCTACAAGGCGGCCGTCGCCGACCTGCCCTTGGGTGGCGGCAAGGGCGTGATCATGGCGCCGGCCGATGCCCCTCTGATCGCGAGTCGCCGCCGCGCGGCGCTGCGTGACTTCGGCGAGCTCGTCGAGTCTGCGCACGGGCGCTACATCACCGCCGAGGACGTCGGCACGTCCAGTCGCGACATGGCCGTCATCGCGCTCCAGACCCGTCACGTGGCCGGTCTGGCCCGCGGCCGGGGCGGCTCCGGCGACCCGAGCCCGTTCACCGCGCTGGGGGTCGAAGCGGCGATCCGCGCCACCTGCCAACGCGTCTTCGCCGACGGCTCGCTCCGCGGACGCAGCATCTGCGTGATCGGCCTCGGCCACGTCGGCTCCCGTGTCGCCAAGCGGTGCGCCCGCGCGGGCGCGCGCCTCATCGTGGCCGACGTCGATCCGCGCAAACAGGCACTGGCGCAGGAGCTCGGGGCCAGCTGGTCCACGCCCACGGACGCGTGGCAGACCGAGGTCGACGTGCTCGCGCCGTGCGCCCTCGGCGGCCTGTTCGACGACGAGGTCGTCCCGCGCCTGCGCTGCCGCGCGATCGCGGGCGCCGCCAACAACCAGCTCGCCGATGATCGCATCGCCGGCCTTCTCCAGGCCCGCGGCATCCTGTGGGCCCCCGATTTCGTCGCCAACGCCGGCGGGATCATCAACATCGCCGAGGAGGCCGGCGGCTATGACCCCGCCGCCGCGCGCCGGCGCGTGCGCGGAATCGGCGAGACGCTGCGCACCATCTTCGACCGCTGTGACGAAACCGGCGAGACCCCGCTGGCCGCCGCCATGGAGCTGGCTCGCCGCCGGCTCAACGGGACCGGACGTCAGCGGGGCTCCGCCGCGGTGCGAGCCTCCGGCCCAGGACGCTCGACGCCGGCCGGGAGCCGACCCTCGGCCTGAAGCTTGTCGAGGTGCGCGGCGAGGGTGACCGTCGCCGCCGGTCGCAGCGGCTCGGGCACGTCGCCCCACGCCGCGTCGAGCATCTCGTCCACGCTGCGTGCACCCGCAGACAGCCCATCGAGCAACCGCCGCTCGCGATCCAGGCGATGCTCGACGTACTCATCGAGCTTGCCGCGCGGATCGTGCACCGGCGGCCCGTGTCCCGGCAGCAGGACCGAGAGATCGCGCCGCCGCAGCGCGTCCAGCGCCTCCAGGTAGCGGGTGAGCGCTCCCGGGTCAGGCGCGATGAAGACGCTGCCCTGGCCGAGGACCGCATCGCCGGTCAGCGCGGCGGTGCCCACGATGAAAGCCAGGTGATCGGGGGCATGGCCCGGCGCGCTCACCACCTCGAGCGGCCCGAACGTGCTGCCGTCGCGCAGGAGCCGATCGACCTCTCCGCGTGCCGCCGCCACCGGCGCCTGGGGGAACCGGGCATTGACCGCCGGCACCGCGCCGGCGTGATCGCGGTGATCGTGGGTCAGCGCAATGCCCGCGAGGCCTCCGCGCCGCTCGAGCTCTGCGATGACGGCGTCCACATGACCCGGCAGATCGGGTCCCGGATCGATGAGCCAGGCCGGCTCTGAGCCGACGATCCACGAGTTGGTGCCCGACAGCGTGAAGGGGCCCGGGTTATCCGCGCGCAGGCCGACGATCTCATGGCCGGGAACCTCGAGTCGAGTCACTGCTTCAATTGTGGAACATGGCGGCGGCCGCCGACGACCAGCGTCCTTCCGGGGACGAGCCCCCGGGATCGGCGATTTTCGAAACGCCGGCCGGCCGCGACGACGAAGATCCGGGCCGCAGCCTCTGGCGGGGCCTCATCTCGCTGGTCATCCTGGTCGCGCTGGTGGTATCGCTGCTGTTGGCGATTCCCGGTCTGCACGGCGTCGCCGACCAGGTGGCGGACATGCAGGTCGGCTGGATCGTCGTCGCCGTGGTGCTCGAGATCCTGTCCTGCCTCGGCTATGTCATCGCGTTCTTGCAGGTGTTCGATCGCGCCCCCGTCCGCTTCGGCGCGCGTGTGGCACTCAGCGAGCTCGCCTTCGGCGCCGCCGTGTCGCTGGGGGGCGCGGGGAGCATCGCCGTCGGCGCCTGGCTCCTGGTCGAGCGAGGCGGGAACCCGGCGCGCGTGGCCGAGCGCTCGGCGGTGCTGTTCCTGCTCACCAGCGCCGTCAACGTGGTGACGCTCGCGCTCGCCGGCCTGGCGCTGGCTCTCGGCCTGCTCCCGGGGCCGAGCAACCCGCTGCTCAGCGTCGTACCGGCGGTGGTGGGGATCGCCGTCCTGGTGCTGTTCCTGGCCCTGCCCGCGATCAGCGATCGCCTGGCCGCTGGATGGGCGCCCGGCCGAGCTCGCACGCTGGTCATCGAGTTCGCGGGCACCATCAGGGCGACCAAGCAGCTGCTGACGACTCCCGACTGGCGCATCATCGGTGCCATCGCGTTCTTGTGGTGTGACATCGGCGTGCTGGCGGCCTGCTTCGCCGCCGCCGGCCACGTGCCGCCGCTGACCACCATCGTGCTCGCGTATCAGATCGGCTACCTGTCCAATCTCATCCCCGTGCCCGGCAACATCGGCGTGCTCGACGGCAGCCTGGTCGGCATGTTCGTCCTCTACGGGATCCCGGCGACGCTGGCGACCGCGGCCACCGTCGTCTACCACGCGATCGCCCTCTGGGTCCCCGCGATGTGGGGGACCGTCGCCTTCATCATCCTGCGGCGCACTCGTCACGAGCCGATCACGCTGCGTCCCCCGCGGGAGGTCCGGCGACGGCGCCGGCTCGCGCGCCGGCGCCATGTCGTCGAGTGATCGCCCGCGCGGCGGCCCATGGCCTTTTCGTCCGCTGCGATTGACCGGCCGGAGCGACGTCCCTATCCTCACGGCATCTGGAGGGCTCCGGGGCTGGTGCAGCCATTCCTTACCACGGACGCGTAACGAATGCTCGTTTCCGACGATCAGACTCAGCGCTATGACAGCGCACCCGGATCGCGCGGTGCCCCCGCGCTTGCCGCCGGGCCCCTGAGCCCTCAGGTCCGGGTGCCGCTGCCGCCCGAAGCGGTCCCCCACCTCTTCCAGCTGCGCACCGCCCTGGGGCGATACCGCGCCACCGGATCAGCGGCCGAGTTGTCGGGAGCCTTTCCCGCCGCCGGCGGGGTCATTGGCGCGCTTCAGGTAGCGGCGGGCGGCCGCCCCGATCTCGAGCAGCTGCGTCGCCTGGCCGACAACCTGCCGGAGTTCGGCGAGCTGCTCACCTCCGCCGCCGGCGAGGCCGAGCGCGTCGTCTGCGCCGGCACCATCGGGGTCTGGCGCTGGCTGGGGTTGCGCTCAGCCCCGCCCACGTGGACCCCCGCCGAGCGTGACGCCGCGCGGATGGTGTTCGCCTGTGCCTGCGCTCCGGCGCTGCAGATGGACTCGGGCCGCTTCCAGGCCGGCCTGCGCGCCCTCGCCGCTCCGCGGTTCGCCGAGCTGCTCTCCCGCGAGCTCGCCGAGAGCGAGGAGGCGTGGACTCGCGCGCTGGGCGATCGGTATGAGTCCGTGCGCCATCGCTGCGCGCGGCGCACCACCTGGCGCAGCCTCGGCCTGTCCGACCTGCTGCGCGGTGACGACATCTCCCGCGGCGCCGTGGCCCGGCGCCTGGAGCGGTGGGTGGCCGACGGCGGGGTGGTGGCCACGCTCGCCGCAGAGCTCGAGGCGGCGATCGTCCACGCCCGCACGCCCGCCCGCTTCGCCTAGTGTCTTGAGTTGTTAATTCGTGAGCAGTCTAGTGGAGTGGCTGGGCGTGGCTGGCGGGGGGCAACGACCTCAGTCGTACTGGTGGTCCGGCGTGGTCGTCGCCTCCCGTCAGACGCGTCCAGACGCCGCGAGGCTGCCACCGAATTAGCGACTCACGACACTAGAAGAGTCCTGAAGAAGTGGGATTTGTGATGGGCCGTCCGTCAACTGCGTTGCAGTGTTCGAGCGGCGGGAGTGGTGTGTGGATCGGCTCGGGCGGGTTCGCGCGAGGTGCTGTCATGCGTTGTGGCCGGCGAGTCGCTGTCCGATTGGGTTGAGGTTCACGAGGGCGGCGGCCCAGGCGGCCTGCAATCGTGCTTTGGCACCGCCGATGTAACGGCTCTTGCGGGCGCCGTAGCGGTGCGCGAGCAGTCCGAGCAGCCGCTCAATCCTTGGTCGGCAGCGACGTAGATGCTCGGCGGTAGCGGGATCGGCCAGCGCCTGGCGGCCGGCTTGAAGCAAGCCTTCGTGGTCGTGCAGGCGGATGTAGCGTCGGGATTTGGTGGGACAGCAGCGCGGCTTGAGCGGACAGCCGCGGCACATCGCTGCCGTGAAGTTGGCGCCACGAAACCCGGTCTTGGAGGTGTTGATCTGCACGGTGTGCCCGGCGGGGCAGGTAATCGTGTCGGCGGCGAGATCGATGTGAAAGTCGCGCTTGCCGAGTCGGCCCTCGTCGACCGTGCCCTCGGGCACCCGCGCCAGCACCCCGACCCCGCGATCAGCGAGTTCGGCTCGGACCGGGCCGTTGCCGTAGGCGGTATCGCCGAGGATCCGCTCCGGACGATGTTCGCGTGGCTGGGCGTCGATCAGGTGCTTGGCCTGCGGCCCGTCCTGCTCTGCGGCAGCAGTGACGTGCACGGCGGTGATCAGCGGCTGGCTGCCGTTCGTGGTGGCGGCGTGCAGCTTGTAGCCATCAAAGCGCTGCTGGCTGCTCTTGCGGCCGTGGCGCATCTCCGGATCGACGGTCGAGATGATCCGGTCGCTCCGGGTGCCGCGATGCAGGCGGGGAACACCGTCCGGGTCGATGTCGAAGTCCTGGCCGATCAGCTCCCGCAGCAGATCGTGCGCGGACTTCACCCCCTCCTGCTCCAGCAGGCCCTCGGCCTGCTCCACGGCCTCCAGCGCCCGCTCGGCGTCCTGCGCCACCCGGGTGAGCATCCGTTCGCGCTCGGCCTTCTCCCGCCAGCGACAGTCCGGCTTCTCACCCGGACGCTCATAGGCGAACTGCAGCCCGTCATCCAGCCGCTCGCCGACATCCTCATCGGCGCCCTTCACCGCGTCGATCAGCTTCCGGACCCCATGGCGCACGAGCCTGACCGTGTCCTGGGTCGCGGCGGCGCCGAGCATCGGCGTGGAATCGATGATCTGCTCCGCAGTCCCGTCGAGCATCCCGAGCTCCTCGGCGAGCCGCAGCGTCGCCTCCAGCGCCAACCCCTCCTTCTTATGCAACAGCAAGCGGGCTCGGTATTTGGTCAACGTGGTGGGATGCCACCCCTGATGATCGACCGCCAGGTGCAACGCGACCTTCCAGCGCAAATCCCACGCCACGCACTCCATCGCCTGCTCATCCGACACCCCCGTCCGGTGCTGCAACAACATCACCTTCGCCAACAATGCCGGTGGGATCGACGGCCGCCCCATCCCAGACGAGTAGCACTCCGCGAAATCCTCATCACGCACGATCCGATCACCGTGCTCCGCCAACAACGCGTAAAACGAGCCCTCCGGCAGCGGCCTGGACAACACCACCGCGTCGAACATCCCCACCTGAGCAACTCATGGGCTTCGCCCACCCGCGAGCGATGAAAATCTTGCGGGGTGCGAGGCGCTCGCGCGGTACCTTGCGCGCGCCGTGGGGTTGGTCGTCGGGCCTGCTCTGACCGTTGACGGTCG
>DASXJW010000049.1:0-3856 GCA_036497165.1 Solirubrobacteraceae bacterium | reverse complement strand
TTCCATTCGAGGGCTCCTCTGCGCCAGACGTACACAAAACCCACCATCAGGAGCACGACGAACACGATCGTCTCGCTCAGGGCGAAGGTTCCGAACGCACGCAGCTGAACGGCGATCGGGTACAGGAAGATGACCTCGATGTCGAACAGGATGAACAGCATCGCGATCAGGTAGAAGCTGATGCCGAAGCGGAAGCCGCGCTGGATCTCCGACGGCAGGCCACACTCATACGGCGAGGTCTTGCTCTGCTGGCGGTGCGTGCCCCGCACCCCGGTGATGAGGTTGAGGACTCCGAAGAGGCCGCCCACCGCAGCGCCCAAGATGAGGAAGACGATCGCCGGCAGATAGCTTCGAAGCACAGAACCTCTTATATCACCGACGTAGGGAAGCTTGTAACACAGTGTTACTTAGTGCGAAATGCGTCTATCTACTCCGTGCGCTTGCCGCGTCTGTGGTGATACCCGCAACCGACGCCCTAACCCCGACAACCACGTGACGGCGCGATGAAGCTCGTCCACATGGTCGTGGGGATCGCGTGCATCGTGCTCATGGGCGGCGCGGGGGTATGGGGGGCGTGGTGCTGGTACCGCGTGCGCCAGAGCCGCGTGTTCTGGCGTCTGCTGCGAGCGGGCCAGGTGGCGGTGGTCGTCGAGGCCGCGCTGGGGGGCGTGCTGGTGCTCATGGGCCGCAAGGATTCAAGCCTTCACCTCATCTACGGCCTGCTCCCTCTGGGCATCTCGTTCGTCGCCGAGCAGCTGAGGATCGCCTCCGCGCAGATGGTCCTTGACAGCCGGGGCTTTGAGTCCCCGGCGGCGGTGGGCCGGCTGCCCGAGCCAGAGCAGCGAGTCGTGGTCATCACGATCCTCCAGCGCGAGCTGGGCGTCATGGTGCTGGCGGCGCTGGTCATTCTCGTGCTGCTCATCCGCGCGGCGGGGACCGGAGGATGACGGTTGATCGCGCGCCCGGGGATCGACCATCTGGTTGCTTTTCAACGCGGGGCGGGCAGCGCGTGGTAGCCGCCCTCGAACCACAGCAGGGGCGCGCCCTCGCCGAGGCCCAGCGCGAGGACCTCGCCGATGGCGATCGTGTGGTCGCCGCCGGGCATCAGCTCGCGCAGCTTGCACACCGCCCAGGCCAGCGAGCCCTCGATGACCGGCACGCCATGCTCGAACCGGTGCGCCACGCCCTCGAGCTTCTCTGACTCGGGGAGCTTGGAGGCGAACACTCCGGCGAGCTCCTCCTGGTCGGCGGACAGGAGGTTGACCGCAAACCGGCCGGCCTCCCGGACGATCGGCAGCGTCCGGGCGCGGTTCTCGAAGCAGACGAGCGCCAGCAGCGGATCCAGCGACAGCGAGCACAGCGCATTGGCGGTCATGCCGCCGCTGCCGGTGGGGCCGGAGCTGGTGATGATGGCCACGCCGGTGGCGAAGCGGCCGAACACCTCGCGAAACAGCTCGGGATCGGGCGAGGCGGCCATGCCGGTATGTATAGCCCGGCCGCCGGGGCGCCGCGACCGCAGCGGCGAGAGATTCAACCCCCGGCGTCGGCACCTCTGGTTGCCGCCGTAGGAGGACGATCGCGCTGTTGTCAGGACTGCGGGTGGCGAACGTCGCACAGCCGGCGCCGGGGGTGGTGATAGCTTCGCCGCCGCGCGCCCGGCTCCTGCAAGGGTCAGTGCACGATGAGCGTGCCGTAGGCGCCCAGCGCCTGATCGGACAGGACCGAGGAGGCCATGAGGTAGTGGCCCGGGGCCAGCGCGGCGTCGAGCTCCTCGGTCTGGCCCGGCATGATCGGCTTGGTCGCCGCCGCGACGCGGCCGTCGAGCGAGATGACCAGGTCGTGGGTCAGGCGTCCGTAGTTGTGCACGAAGATCGTCAGCAGGCCGGTCTGCGCGCGGACCTCCTGGGGCACGACCCGGTACTCGCTGAGGGCGACCTGCAGCGGGCCGCCCGCCCGGACCGAGGCGCTCTTGCCGCAGCCGGCGGCGCCGAGGGCCATCAGCGCAGCGGCCAGCAGCGGCAGGGTGGGACGCCTCGTACGCACGGCGTCGTGATTATGATCCCTGCCCGATGAGCCGGTTGGCGAAGATCCTGGCGCTCGGCACGGTGGCGATCGCGGTGGCAGCCGTCACCGCGGCCTGCGGGACCCAGAAGATCACCGTCCCGAGCTCGCAGCAGCAGCTGCACAGCGGCGCGGAGCTCTTCCAGCAGCGCTGCTCGGGCTGCCACTCGCTGTCCTACGCGGCCGCCTTCGGTTCGGCGCCCAACATCCGCACCGCCCAGGCCACCAGCGGCCCGAACTTCAACCAGCGCTGCGAGCGTCCCATCGATCGCGTGCTCTACGCGATCGAGAACGGCGGCTTCTCCGGCGCCTACATGCCCCAGAACGTCGTCGTGGGAGAGGACGCCCTGAACGTCGCCAAGTTCGTGGCCACCTACGCAGGTCGTCAGGCGCCCAAGCAGACGGGCGTCGCGCCCTGCGACCAGAAGGCCCTCGGCCAGCTCCCGCCCAACAGCCAGTGACCGGCGCGGCGAACTCGTGAGCGGCCCCGCACGGCACCCGTAGCGAGAGGCCGGCCATTCTCGACATCAGGCTGATCCGTCGCGACCCCGACACCGTCCGCACGGCGCTGGCGCGACGCGGCGCGGACACGGCCGCGGCCGTCGACCGGGTGCTCGAGCTCGATGAGCGCTGGCGAGCGCTGACCACGGAGCTCGAGCAGCTGCGCTCAGAGCAGAACGCGGCCAGCCGGGCGCTGCGCGGCGCGCCCACGCCCGAGCAGCGCGAGCAGCTGGCCGAGCTGTCGGCCCGCGGGCGCGCGCTCTCTGACGAGGAGACGGCCGTGCGCGCCGAGCTCGACGCCGCTCTGGCCTCGCTGCCCAACCTGCCCTCCGAGGACGCGCCCGATCAGGACACCGTCCTGCGCGAGGTCGGGGAGGGCAAGCCCAGCGGCCGCGACCACCTGGAGCTGGCGGGGCCGCGCATCGACATGGAGCGCGGCGCCCGGCTGTCGGGGTCGCGCTTTGCCTACCTGCGCGGCGACCTCGTCCTGCTCGAGCTCGCTCTGGTGCGCTACGCGATGGAGAAGCTCATGGGAGAGGGCTTCGAGCCGGTCATCCCGCCTGTGCTCGTCCGCGAGCAGGCCCTCTTCGGCACGGGCATGTGGCCCGACACCGAGCAGCAGATCTACACCCTGCCCCACGACGACCTGTACCTCGTCGGCACCTCCGAGGTGGCGCTCGCCTCCCTGCACCGCGACGAGATCCTCCCTGCCGCCGACCTGCCGCTGCGCTACGCCGGCTTCTCCAGCTGCTTTCGCCGCGAGGCCGGCGCCGCCGGCAAGGACACCCGCGGCATCTTCCGCGTGCACCAGTTCGACAAGGTCGAGATGTTCAGCTTCGTCGAACCGGACACCGCGCGCGACGAGCACCAGCGCCTGCTCGCCATCGAGGAGTCGATCATGGCCGACCTGGAGATCCCCTACCGCGTCGTGGCCATCGCCGTCGACGACCTCGGCGCCTCCGCGGCCGCCAAGTACGACGTCGAGGCCTGGCTGCCCGGCCAGGCCCGCTATCGCGAGCTCACCTCCACCTCCAATACCACCGACTTCCAGGCCCGGCGCCTGGACATCCGCTACCGCCCGGCGGAAGGCCGGCCGCAGCATCTGGCCACGCTCAACGGGACGGCGGTGGCGGTGGGGCGCACGATCATCGCGCTGCTGGAGAACGGGCAGCGCGACGACGGGTCGGTGCAGCTGCCGGCGGTGCTCACCGGGTTCGGGGCGCCGGCGGTGCTGCCTCCCGCTCCCGGTCTCTCCTAGCGGCGCGCACGACGCGGGCGGACGTCAACGGCGAGC
>DASXJW010000048.1:0-13338 GCA_036497165.1 Solirubrobacteraceae bacterium | reverse complement strand
GATAGCTAAGCCAGTGTGCTACGGTGCCTGGCTATGAGCCTCCTAAGTCAGACTCCCACCCGGCGCGCCGATGCGTCACCCACGCTGGTGCTGGTGATCGTGTGCGCCGGCGTCGTGCTGGCCAGCCTCGACCTGTTCATCGTCAACGTCGCCCTGCCCGACATCGCCCGCGACCTGCACGAGCGCAGCCTCGGCGACCTGTCCTGGATCCTCAACGCGTACGCCATCGTCTATGCCTCGCTGCTGGTCCTCTTCGGGCGCCTGTCGGAGAGCCGCCGGCGCGAGAACGGGTTCCTGCTGGGCGTGCTGGTGTTCACGGCCGCCTCCGCGGCGTGCGGCGCGGCGACCAGCCTGACCATGCTCATCGCCTTCCGCATCGTCCAGGCCGCCGGGGCGGCGCTGCTGACCCCGACCTCGCTGAGCCTTGTCCTGGCCACCAGCGCCCCCGAGCGGCGCCAGTCCTCGGTGCGAGCCTGGACGGCCATCGGCGGCCTCGCGGCCGCGCTCGGGCCGGTCGTCGGGGGCCTGCTCGTCGCGGCCAGCTGGCGCTGGGTCTTCTACGTCAACGTGCCCATCGGCCTGGCGGCCATCGCCGTCGGGTGGCGCCGCCTTCCCCGGGTGCCCGGCCATCCGGTGCCGCGGCCCGATGCGTTGGGCGCCGTCCTGGTCACCGCGGGCGTGGGTGCCCTCACCCTGGGCCTGGTCAAGGGCAACGACTGGGGCTGGGGCTCGACGGCGACCGTGGTGGTGCTGGCCACGGCGGTGCTGGCGCTGGCGCTGTTTGCGCTCAACTGCGCGCGGGCGAGCAACCCGCTCATCGACGCCTCCCTGTTCCGGATCCGCGCCTTCACCGGGTCCTCGGTGGTGGCGATCTGCTTCTCGATCGCCTTCGGCGCCATGCTGCTCTCGCTCGTGCTGTGGTGCCAGGACGTGTGGGGCTGGTCGGCGCTGCAGACGGGCCTGGCCGTCGCGCCCGGGCCGCTGATGGTGCCGCTGTTCTCCTTCCTGGTCGCGGGACGGCTGATCGCGCGCTGGGGGCCCGGCCGGGTGATCGCCATCGGCTCGACGGTCTATGCCGCGGGAGCCACGTGGTGGACGGTGCGCGCCGGCCTGACCCCCGACTACGTCGGCCAGATGCTGCCTGGGATGCTGATGACCGGCATCGGCGTGGGTCTGACGCTGCCGACCTTCATGTCCACCGGCGCCGCATCGCTACCGCCGCACTCGTTCGCCACCGGCTCCGCGGTGGTCAACATGCTCCGGCAGGTGGGGCTGGCCGTGGGCGTCGCCGTGCTGGTGGCGGTCCTCGGCACGCCGCTCACCCCGAGCGCGCAGCTGGCGGCGTTCCAGGACGGCTGGATCGTCATCGCGGCCACCGCGCTCGTGGCGGCGGCGGCCGGCGCTGCGCTCCTCAGGCCTCGGCCCGCTCGCGCCCGTGAATCGGCCCCGTGGTCTGGCGCAGCGGCGAGCCCGCCCGTGCTGCGCGAGCCGCGATGATCTCGGCGAGCACCGACACGGCCGTCTCCTCCGCGGTGCGACTGCCGATGTCCAGCCCGCAGGGAGCGTGGATGCGGGCGAGGTCGGCGTCGCCGACGCCGGCCCGGCGCAGGCGCTCCTCCCGGTCGGCCGTGGTCTGACGCGAGCCCAGGGCTCCGATGTAGCCGGCGTTGGTCGCCAATGCCGCGACCAGCGCTGGCTCATCGAACTTGGGATCGTGGGTGAAGACCAGGACCGCGTCACGGGGCCCCAGCTCGACGTCGGCCATGACGTCCTGGGGCCAGCCGATCCTGACCTTTGCTGACGAGGAGAAGCGGGGAGAGCGCGCGAACCGGTCGCGGGCATCGCAGATCGTGACCTGATATCCGATCTGCGCGGCGAACGGAGCCAGCGCGGCGGAGAAGTCGATGGCACCGATGATGTACATCTGCGGCGGCGGGGCGTAGGCGCGGATGTGCACGCGCAGGTCGTCGCCCAGCGTGGCGCCGTCGTCGCCGAAGCGGCGCACCGTCGTCTTGCCCTCCTCGAGCAGGCCCTGGGCCTCGCGGGCGACGTTGCGGTCCAGCAGGTCGGTGTGATGCAGCGAGCCGATGACCGCGTCGTCGATCACCGCCAGGCGGGCGCCGGCGCTCTCGCCGTCGATGAGGGTCGCCACCGCGGCCGGCCGCTCCTCGGCATGAGCCTCGAGCACGGCGCGCTCCACCGCCGCGGTCTCGCCGGTGAGCTCGTAGACGAGGATGTGGACGATGCCGCCGCACATCAGGCCGACCGTCCCGGCCAGCTCATCGGAGATGCCGTAGCGCAGGAGCACGGCGGGGGCGGGGGAGCCGGCCGCGAGCAGCTCCTCGGCCTCGGTGACCACGGCGCCCTCGACGCAGCCGCCGGTGATCGAGCCCTCGATGTGGCCCTGATCGTCCACGACCATCATCGCCCCCACGGGGAGCGGAGCGGACCCCTCGACCTCCACGAGCAGCGCCTGGACCACCCGGCGCTCCTCCGACAGCCAGGCGATCGCCACATCCTGAGTGGCAGCTACGACACCTGAATCGATCACACCTCACAGCCTATACAGCCTGAAGTGCCTCCCGTGCGCGTTCCCCGCCGAGCGCCACGGTGGCCCGCGCGCACACCAGGTGGTAGAGGATGAGCAGCTGCACCAGCGCCAGCGCCTCGGAGCGGCGCAGGTCGGTGGCCACCGTGAACTCGCCCAGCCGCCGTGCTCTGAGATGGGTGGCAAAGTGCATCCGCGCCCAGATGGCCTCCTCGATGGCCGCGGCCTGGCCGGGCGCGATGTGGCCCGGGATCCGCAGGATCCGATCGCCGTCGCGCTCGGTCAGCGTGAGCCCGTCCGGACGGCCGTCGATGAAAGGGGACAGGTCGGGATGGGGCAGGCCGTCGCGCAGGGTGAGCTCGGCATCGAGGTGCACCTGGTCCTCGTCGCTCTCCTGGGGAGGCAGGAAGGACACGATCAGGTCGGCGTGATGGCGCTGGGGACGGATGAAGGCCTCGGAGTCGGGCTCGCGGCGGTCAAGCTCGGCCAGGACCTCGTCGGTGGTGTAGCCGCGGCGGCTGCAGTCGCGCTGCACCTTCCAGCGCCGGCGCAGCTGCTCGGGCGGCGCCAGGAAGACGCGGACGTCATAGACATCGCGCATTGCCGGGCGGTGATAGCCGAGCAGCCCCTCGATGATCGTGAAGCGTTCGGGACGGACGAGCACGGCCGGCCCGAAGGTGCCGTCCTGGTGGCGGTAGACGGGCTTGAGAATCGGCTCGCCGCGGCGCAGGTGCCCGAGATGCTGGGCGATGATGTCCATGTGGTTGCAGTCGGGATGCAGGGGGGTGAGCTGCAGTTCGGCGCGCTGGGCGCGGTCGTAGCGGTGGTAGTCGTCGGTGCAGATGTGCGCGACGTTGTCCTCGCCCAGCACGCGCACGAGTCCACGGCTGATCGTCGTCTTCCCGCTGGCCGAATCGCCGACCACGCCGAGGATGACCGGCCGCGCGATCACCCGACGTCCTCCGGCTGCAAGCGCATGAGCTCGAGCGTCGTCGGCTGCGCACCGGCGCGCGTCGCTTCATAGATCCGGTTGGCATGCGCCAGCCGCGCCGCCTCGACGAGGTTGCGCACGCTGCGCGCGTGCGCGAAACCCGGCCGCGCCGCCCGTTCGGAGAGCAGGCATCGCAGCCGGGCCTCGGCGCCGGGCGCGAGCTCGTAGGAGGCGTCGGCCAGCATCAGGCGGCCGATGGCGAGCAGCTCGTCGGGCGCATAGTCGGGGAAGTCGATGTGGTGGGCGACGCGCGAGGCCATCCCGGGGTTCAGCGCGAAGAACGCGTCCATCCGGTCACGGTATCCGGCCAGGACAACCACGAGGCGCTCGCGTTGCGATTCCATGACCTGGAGGAGGATCTCGATCGCCTCGACTCCGTAGTCGCGCTCGTTCTCGGGGCGGTGCAGGTAGTAGGCCTCGTCGATGAAGAGCAGGCCGCCGGAGGCGCGCTTGAGGACCTCCCTGGTCTTGGGCGCGGTGTGCCCGACGTATTGCCCGACCAGGTCGTCGCGGGTCACCGCCACCACGTGGTTGCGCTGGATGTACCCGAGCCGGTGCAGGATGTCGGCGAGGCGCAGCGCCACCGTCGTCTTGCCGGTGCCCGGGTTGCCGGTGAAGCACATGTGCAGCGTGGGGCGGCGGGCCTCCAGGCCGGCCCGGCGGCGCATCTCGTCGACCACGAGCAGCGCGGCGATCTCGCGCAGCCGGCGCTTGACCGGCGCCAGGGCCACGAGCTCGCGGTCGAGCTGGGCCAGGACCGGCTCGATGTCGGCGGCCCCCGGGACGGGGGCGGCCGCGGCCACGGCCTGCAGCGCGCTCATCGGGTCGGGGCCAGCCGGTAGCGAACCGCCCGGTCGTGGGTGTCGGCCCGCTGCACGTGCAGGCGCTGCTCCACCGCCGGACGCCCGACGATGAGGCTGAGCGCGGTCGTCTGGCGCCCGCGCCGGGCGTCGTAGGCGATGAGCTTCACGTACTCGTCGGGGTGCGCAGCGCGGCACGCGCGCACCTCGTCCAGGACGACGCCGGCCTCCTCTGCCGTCAGGTCGAACCACGGCTGTCCCCACATCTCCCAATAGGAGTTGCGCGGGTGGGCGTCATCGGTGTGCTCGACGCTCATCGACCACCCCTGGTCCAGGGCATAGCGGATCTGAGCGGCGATCTGCTCGTCGGTGAGATCGGGCAGGAAGGAGAAGGCTCCCTGGGTGACGCGCATCGGTGACCTCTCAGGCGATCGTGGGGGTGACGACGTAGTCGGGGGTGTCGGTGGACGCGAAATCAAAGGTGACGTCGCGCCACAGCTGCAGCGCGGCGTCGAGCTCCGGGCAGCCGCGAGCGGCGCGGGCGAGGATGTCCGGCCCCTCCTGGGCGTAGTCGCGCCCCTCGTTGCGGGCCTGGATCATCGCCTCGACGGCGACCCGGTTGGCGGTCGCGCCGGCGGCGATCCCCATGGGATGGCCGATGGTCCCGCCTCCGAACTGGAGCACCACGTCCTCGCCCAGATAGTGCAGCAGCTGATGCATCTGGCCGGCGTGGATGCCGCCGGAGGCGACGGGCATGACCGCGGGCAGCGACGCCCAATCCTGGTCGAAGTAGATGCCGTGCTCGGGGTTCTCCGGGATGTGGTCGAGGCGCAGCGTGTCGTAATAGCCGGCGATCATCGCGGGGTCGCCCTCGAGCTTGCCCACCACGGTGCCGGCGTGGAGGTGGTCGACGCCCAGCAGGCGGCACCACTTGGCGATGACCCTGAAGGAGACGCCGTGACTCTTCTGGCGGGTGTAGGTCCCGTGGCCGGCGCGATGCAGGTGCAGGATCATCCCGTTGCGCCGCGCCCAGTGCGACATCGACTGCATCGCGGTGTAGCCGACGGTCAGGTCCATCATGATGATCACGCTGCCCAGCTCCCTGGCGAACTCGGCGCGTTCGTACATCTCCTCCATGGTGGCCGCGGTCACGTTCATGTAGTGGCCCTTGACCTCTCCGCTGGCGGCCGAGGCGCGGTTGACGCCCTCGATGCAGTAGAGGAAGCGGTCGCGCCAGCGCATGAACGGCTGGGAGTTGATGTTCTCGTCGTCCTTGGTGAAGTCCAGGCCCCCGCGCAGCGCCTCGTAGACCACGCGGCCGTAGTTCTTGGCCGACAGCCCCAGCTTGGGCTTGACGGTGGCGCCGAGCAGCGGACGGCCGAACTTGTCCAGGTATTCGCGCTCCATCACGATCCCGTGGGGTGGGCCCTGAAAGGTCTTGACGTAGTGCGGCGGGATGCGCAGGTCCTCCAGGCGGAGCGCCTGCAGGGCCTTGAAGCCGAACACGTTGCCGATGATCGACGAAGTCATGTTGGCGATCGACCCCTCCTCGAACAGGTCGAGGTCGTAGGCGATGCGGGCGATGTACTCACCCTCTCGCCCGGGGACGGCGGCCACGTCATAGGCCTTGGCCTGATAGTGGCGGTGGTCGGTGAGCCGATCGGTCCACACCACCGTCCAGGTCGCCGTCGAGGACTCGCCGGCCACGGCGGCGGCGGCCTCGACCGCGTCGACGCCAGGCTGCGGAGTGATGCGAAATGCGGCGAGGACGTCGGTCGGCTTGGGCTCGTAGTCGGCGTCGAAGTAGCCCATCTCGGCATACGGCGTCACGCCCGACGCCCAGCGATCCTTCTTGGTGTCAGCGGTGGAGAGCATGGGCGCCACCATAGGCGTGGCTCGGTATAGAGGTCAAAGACTGATTTGCCGAATATGGTTAGGGTGTTGGCTATGGGTAGGCACGCGATTTGAGTTGTTGTGCGGCGTCGTGACGCCTAGGCTCCCGGGCCTGGTGTTCATCGACGCCCGCACAGCAGCCTGATGCCCCGGCCGATCCTGCTCGGCATCTGCGGCGACTCCGCCGCGGGCAAGACGACGCTGACCCGCGGGCTGGTGCGGATCCTCGGCGAGGCCCAGGTCACCCACATCGACGGCGACCACTACCACCGCTATTCCCGCGCGCGGCGCGCCGAGCTTGGGATCACGCCCCTGCACCCGGACGCCAACCACCTCGACATCCTCGAGCAGCACCTCGTGCACCTGCGCACCGGCGAGCCGATCCTCAAGCCGGTCTACCGCCACCGCGACGGCTCCCTGGCGCCCGCCGAGTACGTGGTGCCCGCGCAGTTCGCGATCGTGGAGGGGATGCTCGGCTTTCACACGCCGGCCATGCGCGAGACCTATGACGTGCGGATCTTCCTGGACCCACCCGAGGATCTCCGCCGCAAGTGGAAGGTCCAGCGCGACTGCAGCCGCCGCGGCTACACCACCGACGAGGTCCTGGCCGAACTGGACCGCCGCGAGGCCGACGCGGAGACGTTCGTGCGCCCCCAGCGGCGCTACGCCGACATCGTCATTTCGTTCATGCCCGGCGACCGGGGCGATCCCGAGCACCTCGACGTCAAGCTCGCCATGCGCCCCGGGCTGGTCCACCCCGATCTCCCGGCGCTGGCCCCGAGCGACGGCGGGATCCGGATGACGCAGCGAGGCTCGGAGACGCAGCTGTGGATCCCGGGGACGATCGACCCCGAGCGCAGCTCGGCGTTCGAGGAGGCGATCTGGGACCGGTTGCACTTCGCCACGCACCTGCGCACCGAGCGACTCGGCGAGTTCACCGTCGGGACCGAGCTGCACCGTTCCGAGCCGCTGGCGGTGGCCCAGCTGCTCGTGCTCTACCAGCTCGTGACCGCCCGGGCCGCGGTCGCCCTGGGGGCAAGCGGCGCCCGGGCCGATCGGGATCCGGGCCCGGGTCAGCCGGCGGCGGCGGTGCCCGCGGCGTAGTGGGCGCGGAGGTGCTCGAGGAGCGCCTCCACCACCGGCCGCTCTGGCCCCACCGAGGAGCGCAGCACGTACCACGGGCGGCTGGGGGGCGCATCTCGCAACCGGATCTCGCCCAGCTGCCCGCCGGCCAGCTCCGCCTCGACCGCGGAGCGCGACAGCAGCGAGATGCCCAGTCCGGCCCGCGCGGCCTGCTTGATCGCCCCGTTGGAGCCGAGCTCGAGAATGCGCGGACGGAGGTCGCGATCGGCCAGGAACTGCTCGTTGAGCGCGCGGGTTCCCGAGCCGGGCTCGCGCAGCAGCCAGGCGCGATCGGCCAGCTCGGCGGCGCGCAGCCGTCCCGCCGTGGCGGGGTCCTCGGGCGCCGTGATGCAGGCGATCCGGTTCTCGCTCAACGGCTCGGCCACCAGCCGGGGATCGCTGGGCGGCTTGCCGGAGATGGCCACGTCGGCGCTGTGGCGCAGCACGCAGTCGATCACGTGCGCGCGGTTGCCGACGTCGAGAGTGAGCTCGACATCGGTGTGGGCCCGGGAGAAGTCGCGCATCATCTGGGGCACGAACGACTCCGCGGCGGTGGTCACGGCAGCGATCCGCAGCCGGTGGCCGGTGGCCGCTGCCGCCTCCTGCGCCGCACGGCGGCCGCGCTCCAGCAGGCCGATCACGTCGCCGGCGTAGGGAGCGAAGGCGGAGCCGGCCTCGGTGAGACGGATGCCGCGTCCGGCCCGTTGGAACAGCTCGCAGTCCAGCTCGCGCCCCAGCGCGGCGAGCGCCGAGGAGACCGAGGGCTGGGTGACGACGAGCTCGTCGGCGGCGGCCGTCACCGAGCCACCCCGCACGACCGCCAGGAAGGCCGTCAGCTGCGTGACTGTTATAGCCATGGCCCTAAGCGTACCGGTCGGGACATTGCCGTTTGGCTCAGATTGGGGGTTTGCGGAGGTTCAGCCTCCGGGCGGCGCGGGGATCGGCGGCCCCGGCGGGTCCACGAGGTCGCGGCCGGTGGGCCGCAGCTGGTCGTCGAGCTCCAGCTGCCAGTAGTAGCGCGTGAAGGTGACGCCGGCGCGGAAGTCCCCGAGGTGGGGCTCGATCCGCTCCCCGCGCGCCATGCGCACGATCAGCTCGGGATAGGTGCGTCCGGGCAGAGCGGCGTACAGGTGGGCGGGGCAGGCGCCGCCGAAGCGGGTGTTGACGTCGGTGATGCCCAGGCCGATCTCCTTGTCGCGGAAGGCCTGCACGGTGCACGGGCCGCGACAGCCCAGCGCCTCCACCACGCGGCGTCCGAGGTCTACGAGCTCTGGGTCGGCGATCACCGTGCCCTTGATCGACTCCCCGCCGCGCGACTCGATCATCGTGCGTGGGATGACGTTCAGGCAGCGGCCATCGAGGTCTGACAGGCAGTCCATGCTGAACTCCGGCCCCTGCATCGCGTGCTGGACCATGGCCGGCTCGCGGATGTAGGCGGCGAGGAAGTCGGCCTCGCGCTCGTCGTGGGCGAGGAAGATCGACCGCGCTCCCGACCCCCAGCGCGGCTTGATCATGACCGGATACCCGGCCACGGGCTCGCCGGGCAGCACCGTGGGCGGCGAGGGCAGCCCGAGGCGCTGCAGGAGGAGGTGGGTCTCGTACTTGTCGAAGGTCGCCCGCGCGATGTCGCCGTCGGGGACGAAGGCCGGCAGCCGCCCGTCCTGCCGAGCGTGGCCGAGGATCTCGAGATCGAGATCGGTCAGGGGCACGACGGCACCCACCCCGAACTCCCGGCATAGCTCCTGGAGCGCCGGCACGTACTCCGGCTCGTCGAACCGAGGCACCGCCCGGCGCTCGTGCGCCGCGTACTGCGCCGGGGCCAGCGGGTTTGGGTCGGCGGCGATCGTGGTGGCGTGCTGAGCGAACACCGACACGAGCGTGTAGCGCTTGCCGACGCCGGTGAGCAGGACGGCTACGTCTGGCTGGGAGGCTGCCATCCGCCGCCGGCTCCCTTGTAGAGGCCGTGCCCGCTCGCCACCAGGCCGAGGGTGCGGGCCAGGATCCGCAGGTCCAGCGCCACCGACCGGTGCTCGACGTACCACAGGTCGAGCTCGATGCGCTCTGGCCACGGGAGCGAGGCGCGGCCGTTGATCTGGGCCCACCCGGTGATGCCCGGCTTGACCGCGAGTCGGCCGCGCTGGCGCGGGGTGTACTGGTCCACCTGGCCCTTGAGGGTCGGACGAGGGCCCACGATCGACATCTCGCCGCGCAGCACGTTCCACAGGTTGGGCAGTTCGTCGAGCGAGTAGCGCCGCAGCAGCGCGCCGAGCCGGGTGATGCGCGAGTCGCCGGCGGCGATGGCCAGCCCCGCTCCGGTGAACTCGGCGCCGTGGACCATCGTTCTCAGCTTGTAGATGTCAAACAGCGCGCCGTCCTTGCCCACCCGCGTCTGGCGATAGATGGGATCGCCGGGGGACTCCAGGCGCACGGCCAGCGCCAGGATCGCCACCAGCGGGGCCGTGAGTAGAACCAGCGGCAGCGAGATGGCGATGTCGATGGCGCGCTTGAGGTCGATCATCGCGTGCCCTCCGCCGCCTCCCAGCCCACCTGTGTGCCGTGGGCCAGCCAGTCCCACAGGCCCGCGGCCAGCGAGGCGGTGGTGAGCACGTAGTAGCGGGTCACGAGCAGCGGGCGCGCCGGCAGCGCCGGGGCCGCGCCCGCGGCGGCCAGCAGGGCGGCCTGCAGCACGGCCGCGGCGAGGTAGATCCATCCGGCGCGGATGAGCGCCAGCGCCGTGACCAGCGCGGCGAGATGCAGGAACGGCGAGGCGTAGCGCAGGACGCGGTGCGAGACGATCATCGCCGCGTAGCCGGGGTCATAGTCGCGCGGGGAGAGCATCCCGCCGCGCAGCATGATCGGCCAGCCGTGGCTCATCATCCGCCGCTTGCGGCGGAACTCGCCCTCGATGGTCGGCACCATCTTCTCCGTGGCGTGGGCGCCCGGCGCGTAGACGGCGCGCCAGCCGCGCTTGACCATATTGAAGGGGAACGAGAGGTCGTGGCCCATGATCGGATCCACCACGATGTAGGAGTGCCGCCGGGTGGCGTAGATCGCCCCGTTGCCGCCGGTCACCGAGGCCAGGCGCGACTCCAGCCGGCGCACCGCCATCTCGTAGCGCCAATACAGCCCCTCCTGGTTGGTACCGGTCTCGTTGACGAAGCTCACGTCGCCGCAGACGTAGCCCACCTGGGGGTCCGCGAAGGGCGCGACGAGCCGGCCCAGCGCATCCGGGGCCCAGCTCACGTTGGCGTCCGAGAACGCGGTGATCTCGTGGCGGGCGCGCCGGACGGCGGCATCCTGGGCCCGGACCTTGCCCCCGCGCGGCAGCTCCAGCACGAGGTCGGCCCCGGCCTCGCGGGCCCGTTGCGCGGTGGCGTCGGGCGAGCCATCGCAGGCGACGATGACCTCGAGCTTCTCCCGCGGGTAGTCGAGCGCCAGCAGGTTGGCGACGCGCGCGGCGATGACCTCCTGCTCGGCGTAGGCGGCGACGATGACCGAGACCCCGGGCAGGCCGGCGTCGTGAACCGCCCCGGCACCGCCCACGTCGTCGCGCGGGCCGGCCCCGGCCCGGAGGCGGTCGACCGCCGCCAGCGCGGCCGGGTATCCGGCGTGCGTGTAGACAAGAAGGCCGGCGGAGGCCCAGAACGCGGTCTTGAGCAGCGTCACGGCGGGGGATTGTGCCGTACCCAGGCCGGAGTCGTTTGACAGAGCGGGCACTGAGCCTCAGCCCGCCCCGCCGCCGGCGACGCTGAACCCTCGGCCGCCGGCCTCGGCGCTCAGGCTGACAGTGCCTGCCGGGCCTGGCGCGCCATCTCCAGATCCTCCCGGGCCCGCAGGACCAGCGTCCTGACCGTCGCGCCGGCCGCCGTGACGTCGCCGTCCCCGGTGACACCCTCGTTGGCCCCCCGGTCGACCCCGACGCCGAGGTAGCCGAGGTCCCCGGCGGCCCGGGCGCGGATCTCCGGCGCATGCTCGCCCACGCCTCCCGTGAAGACGAGGGCATCGACACCGCCCAGCGCCGCGGTCATCGCCCCGATGCCCGACCGGAGCCGGTGGAGGTACACGTCCACCGCGGCGGCGGCCTCCGCGTCGCCGCGCCCGGACCGCTGCAACACGACCCGCATGTCGCCATCGCCCGCGAGCCCGAGCAGCCCCGATTCGTGCTCCAGAGCGGCCGCCATCTCCCTCTCTGAGACCGCCTCGCGCTCGAGCAGCCACAGCAGCAGGCCGGGGTCCACGCTGCCCGACCGCGTGGCCATGACCAGGCCCTCCAGTGGCGTGAAGCCCATCGTGGTGTCCACGGAGCGCCCGTCGGAGATCGCGCACAGGGACGCGCCGGCGCCCAGGTGGCAGGAGACGATCCGCCGCGGTCGCTCTCCCGCGGCCACCAGGTCGGGCGCGTGGCGCGCCACCCAGCCGTGCGAGAGGCCGTGGAACCCGAACCGGCGCAGCCCCCAGCGCTCGCGCCAGCGTTCCGGCAGCGCGTAGGTGGACGCCGCCGGCGGCAGGTCGGCATGAAAGGCGGTGTCGAAGCAGGCCACGGCCGGCACCCCGGGCAGCCAGGCGCAGACCGCGTCCAGGGCGGCCAGGGACTTGGGCTGGTGCAGCGGAGCGAGCTCGGTCAGCTCGCCCAGGGCCCGACGGACCTCCGCGTCGATCACCGTCGCCGCCGTGTAGCGCTGGCCACCGTGCACGATGCGGTGCGCCACGGCGTCAGCGCCCGAGAGCGGCCCCGCCAGCGCAGCGCGCAGCTCGTCGGGGTCCACCTCCGCCTGCGGCGCTGACAGCTCGCGCTCGGCGACGATCTCGTCGTCAGCGCCGACGAGGCGCAGCTTGACGCTGCTGGACCCGGCGTTGACGGTGAGGATGGGCAACGCGGCGCGCGCAGGCCCGCAGGTCAGTTGATCGCCGACGCGGCGCCGGTGGGCGCGGGCTCGGCGCCGGGCCAGGTCCAGTCGCGCACCTCGGGGAGGTCGTCCCCCACCTCGCGCGTATAGGCGCGGGCGCGCAGGCGGGCATCGGCCATCTCCTGGCGCACGCCGGCGGCCTGCTCGCCCAGTCCGGGCACGCGGTCGATCACGTCCATGACCAGGTGGTAGCGGTCCAGGTCGTTGAGCATCACCATGTCGAACGGCGTCGTGGTGGTGCCCTCCTCGTTGTACCCCCGCACGTGGATGTTGTCGTGATTGGTGCGCCGGTAGGTGAGGCGGTGGATGAGCGACGGGTAGCCGTGGTAGGCGAAGATGACCGGCCGAGCGCTGGTGAACAGCGCGTCAAACTCGCGGTCGGCGAGCCCGTGCGGATGCTCGGTGTCAGGCTCCAGGCGCATGAGGTCCACGACATTGATCACGCGCACGCGGAGCTGGGGCAGATGCTCACGCAGCAGCGCAGCGGCGGCCACCACCTCGAGCGTCGGGATGTCCCCGGCACAGGCCAGGACGACGTCGGGCTCGCCGCCCTCGTCACTGGAGGCCCAGGGCCAGATGCCCAGGCCGCGCGTGCAATGGGCGATGGCCTGGTCCATGGTGAGGTAGTTGAGGGCCGGCTGCTTGCCGGCCACCACCACGTTGACGTAGTCGCGGGAGCGCAGGCAGTGATCGGCGACCGAGAGCAGGCAGTTGGCGTCGGGCGGCAGGTAGACGCGCACGATCTCGGCCTTCTTGTTGACGACATGGTCGATGAACCCGGGGTCCTGGTGGGAGAAGCCGTTGTGGTCCTGGCGCCACACATGCGACGACAACAGGTAGTTCAGCGACGCGATCGGCCGCCGCCACGGGATGTCACGTGTCACCTTCAGCCACTTGGCGTGCTGGTTGAACATGGAGTCGACGATGTGGATGAACGCCTCGTAGCAGGAGAACAGCCCGTGACGCCCGGTGAGCAGGTAGCCCTCGAGCCATCCCTCGCAGGTGTGCTCCGAGAGCATCTCCATCACGCGCCCGTCCGGAGCGAGCGCCATGTCGGTGGGCTTCGTCTCCGCGTCC
>DASXJW010000047.1:0-35741 GCA_036497165.1 Solirubrobacteraceae bacterium | reverse complement strand
CCAAACCCACTCGCGTTCGGAGTGACTCTCGGTGGCCTACTCCTGGACATCGTTGCGCCACGGCCCAAGCCTCGGGCTGGACTACCGCAAGAGCCCTCTCTCCTCTCGAAGCGCGCCGTCTCGAGGACACCACGGCATGACATCGCCGTCGAGGAGTACGAAGGTCTTCCGGTCGCGAGCGGCTATCGCAGCTGAAAGTGCTCCCGCCGGGAGCACGCCACTTTCGAGGCCACGCGCTACCTTCTCCGGCGCGTGGCCTCGTTCGCGGTCAAGTTCCTCGGTTGCAAGGTCTCACAGGCGGATGCCATGCTCGCCCGCCGTGCCCTGCTGGCCGCCGGGCACACCGAGGCCCCGGAGTCAGAGGCCGGGCTGCACGTCATCAACACGTGCTGCATCACCGGCGAGGCCGAGGCCAAGTCACGCCAGTCGGTCCGCCGCTCGCTCAAGACGGCTGACGAGGTGTTCGTCGCCGGCTGCGCAGTCAACTTGAACCCCGCGCAGTTCGGCGAGATCGATGACCGGGTGAGGACGTTCGCCGGCACCGCCGACGACGTGGCCGCCGCCATCGGGGCCCAGGACGCGCCGGCCTGCATCGACGTTGATCACGACGTCCTCGCCCGCGAGCGCGCCCGCGCTCCGGACGCCCAGGCCGGCCGCACCCGCGGCTTCGTCAAGGTCCAGGACGGCTGCGACTGCCACTGCGCGTACTGCATCATCCCCACCGTCCGGGGGCCCGCGCGCTCGCGGCCGGCCGGGGCCATCCTGACCGAGGTGGCCGAGCGGGTCAGAGGCGGCCAGCCCGAGATGGTCATGACCGGGATCAGCGTCGGGGACTACCGCGACCCCGAGCAGGGTCTTGAGCTGGGCGAGCTGATGATGGCCGTGGCTCGGGTGCCCGGCGTGGAGCGGGTCCGGCTCTCCAGCGTCGAGGTCATTCACGTCAAGGACACGCTGCTTTTCGCGCTGGCCACCGAGCCCAAGGTCTGCCCGCACCTCCACGTGCCCATGCAATCGGGCGATGACGAGGTGCTGCGCGCCATGGGCCGCCACTACACCGCCGGCGAGTACCTGGAACACGTCGCACGCGTGCGCTCCCGTGCCCCGGAGGTCAACGTCACCACCGACGTCATCGTCGGCTTCCCGACCGAGGACGAGGCGGCCTTTGAGCGGACCCTGGAGGCCGTCGACGCCGCCGGCATCACCCGCGTGCACGTGTTCCCCTACTCCCCTCGTCCGGGCACCGTGGCCGCGGAGCTCGGCGACCGGGTCGACGCGGCCGAGAAGAAGCGCCGCTCCCAGGTGCTGCGGGGCCGCTCGGAGCTGCGCTCGCGCCGGCACCGCAACGCGCGGCTCGGCCACCGCGAGCGAGTGCTCATCGACAAGGTGGCCGATACGCAGTGTTCGGGCTACACCGCGGACTACACGCGGTGCTATCTGCCGGCGGGCGCCGGCCCGCGGGGCGCGCTGGTCGACGTGGAGTGCTCAGAGCTCCACGCCGACGGGATCAGGTGCGTCGCGGTCTGAACGGGCCGCTGACTCCGGGGAACGGCGGCGTGACGGGGTTCCCGGGGGGCGAGGGCTATCCTGGGGGATGGATATATGACCGTCACCGAGCAACTTCGCAGCGACATCACCGGGGCCATGAAAGCCGGCGAGAAGAACCGCGTCGGCGCGCTGCGCCTCGTCCTCTCCGAGCTCCAGAAGGCGGAGAAGGAGGGTGGTGACGACGAGCTGACCGTGCTGCGCCGCGAGCGCAAGCGCCGGCTGGACGCCGCCGCTCAGTTCCGTGACGGCGGACGCCCCGAGCTTGCCGACCAGGAGGAGTCAGAGGCCCAGCTGATCACCGGCTACCTGCCGGCCGAGCTCTCGGATGACGAGCTCGATCAGATGATCACCGCCGCCATCGCCGACACCGGCGCCTCGAGCCCCCGGGACATGGGCCAGGTGATGAAGGCGGTCATGGCCGCGTCCGGCGGGCGAGCCGACGGCAAGCGAACCTCCGCGCGGGTGCGCGAGGCGCTGGGAGCCTAGTGGCGGCTCTCGCAAACATGCTCGCATTCGAGGCGCGTCTGGCAGCGGGCGTCCCACCGGGAGTGGCCAGGCGATAGTGCGCCGCACGATCGAGCTCGACAACACGGTGGCCGCCGAGCTGGCCGGCAGTCAGGACGCCGTGCTGCGGACGCTCGAGAGCCATCTCGACGCCGACGTGTTCCTGCGCGGCAACGTGCTCACGCTGGAGGGCGACGACGCCGCCGTCGAACAGGCGGCCGCCGTGGTGCGGGAGCTGTCCGATCTCATCTCCCAGGGCCACGAGATCGCTCCCGGCACCGTCGAGGCCGTGGCCCGCGCGCTCGACGAGCACGAATCCCCGTCCGAGATCCTCGAGGACGTGGTCTGGCGCCACCGCGCGACCAAGGTCGCCCCCAAGACCGTCAACCAGAAGCGCTACGTCGACTCGATCCGCGCGAACACGATCACGTTCGGGATCGGCCCGGCGGGAACCGGCAAGACCTTCCTCGCGGTGGCGCTGGCCGCGGCCGCCCTCAGCCGCCGCGAGGTCAACCGCATCATCCTCACCCGCCCCGCCGTCGAGGCGGGCGAGCGCCTGGGCTTCCTTCCCGGCGACCTCATGGCCAAGGTCGACCCCTATCTGCGGCCGCTGTTCGACGCCCTGCACGACATGCTGGACCCCGAGAGGGTCTCCCAGCACCTCGAGCGCGGGGTCATCGAGGTGGCGCCCCTGGCCTTCATGCGGGGGCGGACCCTCAACGACAGTTTCATCATCCTCGACGAGGCCCAGAACACCACGCCCGAGCAGATGAAGATGTTCCTGACGCGGCTGGGCTTCAACTCCAAGATGGTCGTCACCGGCGACATCACCCAGGTCGACCTCCCCCGCGACCAGGACTCCGGGCTGATTGTCGTCTCCGACATCCTGAACTCCGTGGAGGGGATCGACTTCGTCCGCTTCGGCGACGAGGATGTGGTCCGGCACAAGCTGGTGCGGCGGATCGTCGCGGCCTACAACGAGCATTCCCAGCGGGCCGCGCCGGAGCTGCGCCCGCGCAAGCGGGCCTGACGGCGGCGACCGTGCTCGACGTGGAGGTGATCGGCATCGAGGTCGCCTCGGGCGACGGCGCCCCGACGGCGGTGGAGCTGGAGGAGCTGTGCGCCCTGGCTTTGTCCTCGGCCGGAATCGAGGATGGCCACGTGGCGATCGAGTTCGTCGATGAGGAGCGCAGCCGGGAGCTCAACCTCCAGTACCGCCAGATCGACGCTCCCACGGACGTGCTCTCGTTCGGGGTCGACGAGGACGGCGCCAGCGCCGGCCCGCGGGAGCTCGGCGACATCGTCATCTGCCCCCCGCACACCGAGGATCTGCGCGAGGCCGTCGTCCACGGCGCCCTGCATCTCAGCGGCATGGATCACGAGAAAGACGACGGCGAGATGCTCGCCCTGCAGGCGGAGCTGATGCGGTGGGTGAGTTAGTGCCCGGGACGCCGGCTCACGCCCGTATCCGGTCCGGGTTCGTGGCCCTCGCCGGCCGCCCCAACGTGGGCAAGTCAACGCTGGCCAACGCCATCGTGGGAGCCAAGGTGGCGATCGTCTCCGACAAGCCGCAGACCACCCGCCGCGCCATTCGCGGCGTCGCCACGGGGCCCGACTGGCAGCTCATCCTCGTCGACCTGCCCGGCGTCCAGCGACCACGCGACGCCCTGACGGAGCGCATGCAGCAGCGCGTCGAGCACGAGCTGGCCGACGCCGACGGATGCCTGCTGGTGGTCAACGCACAGCAGGGGCTCGGACCGGGGGACCGCTTCATCGCGTCGCTGCTCCGGGGGGCCGGCGTGCCGGTGACGATCGCCGTCAACAAGGTCGACCGTGCCGAGAAGGCCCGCATTGCGGCCACCCTGCACGACGCCGCGGCGCTGGACGTCGGCACCGAGATCTTTCCCTTGAGCGCGCGCACCGGCGCCGGCGTCCCCGCGCTCGTCGACCACCTCGTCGGCCTGCTCCCCGAGGGACCGCTGTACTTCGAGGCCGCCCAGCGCTCTGACCAGTCACCCGCGGTGCTGCTCGCCGAGCTCGTGCGCGAGCAGGTGCTGGCGCGGACGCGGGAGGAGATCCCCCACGCGGTCGAGGTCGAGGTGGAGGACATCTCCCAGCCACGGCCCGACCTGACACGGATCGAGGCCGTCGTCCTCACCGAGACCGACTCGCAGAAGGGGATTCTCATCGGGGCTCAGGGCCGGATGATCAAGGCGATCGGAGTCGCCGCCCGGCGGACCATCGAGCGCGAGCTGGGCACCCGCGTCCATCTCGAGCTCTCGGTGCGGGTGCGCCGCCACTGGCGCGCGGACGAGCGGGTGCTGGACCGGCTGGGCATCGAGTAGGCCTCGGCAGCGCGATTTCACGGCGCCGGACGCGTGGAGGTTCGGCTCCCAATTGGCCCAGGTTTCAGCGCAAAGTCAAAGCGTCGGTGTCCCGGAGGGCGCGCACCATCGAGTTTGCCTGCCCACCGGCCCATGGAACTCGCCATCGACCATCTCGAGAGCCGCTTCGAGCTCGCCGTCCGCGCCGCCAACGACGGCATCTGGGACTGGGACCTGGTCACGGACACCATGTCCTTCTCACCGCGCTGGCACGCCCTCCTGGGCCGGCCCCACCCCGACGGCGACCGGCCGTCCGCGGCCTGGTTCGACCTCGTCCATCCCGCGGACTCCGAGCCGCTGCGAGCCGCCATCGCGGCCCACCTGGAGGGCCGGACGCCCCACCTGCGCGCCGAGCACCGCATGCGCCACGCCGACGGTGGCTGGCGCTGGGTGCTGACCCGGGGCCTCTCCAGCCGGGGCGCCGGCGACGCACCCATGCGCATAGCGGGCTCGATGTCGGACATCACCGACCGCCGCATGGCCCAGCTGCGCCTGGAGCACGACGCGCTGCACGACAGGCTCACCGGCCTGCCCAACCGCACGCTGTTCATGGACCGTGTGCACCAGCGTCTCCTGCGCGCCACGCGCGATTCGGCCGCCGCCTGCGCCGTGCTCTTCCTCGACGTGGACCGCTTCAAGTTGGTCAACGACAGCCTGGGCCACGCGGTGGGGGACAGGCTACTGGTGGCTGTGGCGGCGCGCCTGGCCACCGCGCTGCGCCCCGCCGACAGCGTGGCGCGCCTGGGCAGCGACGAGTTCGCCGTTCTCCTCGAGGACATCGCGGACCCGTCGGAGGCGATGCTCGTGGCCCAGCGCATGCTGCGCTCGGTGGATCGGCCCTTCGCCGTCGACGGCCATGACCTGTTCGCCAGCCTCAGCATCGGAATCGCTCTGCAGGCGCCGGGTCTCGACGCCGCCGACCTGCTCGCCGGCGCCGACATCGCCATGGACAAGGCCAAGCGCCGCGGCCGCGGCCGGTGTGCTCTCTTCGACGAGGGGATGCGCCGGCAGATGGTCGATCGGCTGGCGCGGGAGAACGAGTTGCGCCTTGCCGTGGACTCCGCGCTGCTGACGATTCACTACCAGCCCATCGTCAGCCTCGCCACGGGCGAGATCCGTGGCATGGAGGCGCTGGCGCGCTGGCCCGAGGGCTGGGGGCCGGTCCCCCCGTCGGAGTTCATCGCCATCGCCGAGGACACCGGGATGATCGGCTCACTGGGGCAGCACGTGCTGCGGGTGGCGCTGGCCACGCTGGCCGGTTGGCGGCGCGATGGGCTCGTCGCCGACGACGTGTGCATGAGCGTCAACCTCTCGGCCCGCCAGCTCGAGGATCCCGGCCTCGCCGCCGCCGTCCAGGCGGCGATCGCCCGGACTCGACTGCCGCCGCATTCGCTCAAGCTCGAGATCACCGAGAGCACGCTGATCACCGAGCCCGAGCGCATGCGGGATGTCTTCGCCGAGGTCTGCGCCGGCGGCATCGGCCTGCACCTCGACGACTTCGGGACGGGCTACTCGTCGCTGTCGGCGCTGCAGCGCTTCCCGGTGGACGCACTCAAGATCGACCGCAGCTTCGTGGGCGGCCTCTCCGGCGATGAGGGCGCCGACGAGGTGATCATCCGGAGCACGGTGGCCATGGCCCACAGCCTGGGGCTTCCCGTGATCGCCGAGGGGATCGAGACGCCGCTTGCGCTCCGGCGCCTGCATGCGCTGGGTTGCGAGTTCGGCCAGGGACACCTGTTCTCGCCGGCGCGCAGCGCGCAGGACACCGCCGCTCTGCTCGCCCGTTGGGAGCCCGACGAGGTCGTCGCGCTGCTGCGCGCCGCCTGACCGCGGCCCCGGTCGGGCCCCACCTAGAATCCGTCCCTGTGGACGACGCCGAGGTGGCATTCGACGAGTGCGGGCTCGTCCCGTGCATCATGCAGGACTGGCGCACCGGCGAGGTCCTCACGCTGGCCTATATGAACGCCGACGCCCTGTCGCTCACGCGCGAGACGGGCGAGATCCACTTCTACAGCCGCAGCCGCCAGGAGCTGTGGCATAAGGGCGCCACCTCGGGGAACACCATGGCGGTTCGCGCGATCCGCTACGACTGCGACGGCGACGCCCTCCTGGCCCTGGTCGAGCCCGCCGGCCCGGCCTGCCACACCGGCGAGCGCACCTGTTTTCACCACGGCGAGCTCGAGCCTCAGGCCCCCGGCGAGGTGCTGAGCACGCTGGAGCGCACGATCGACGATCGCGCCCGGACGCGGCCGCCGGGCTCCTACACCGTCACCCTGCTCGACGATCCCGCCCTGGCCGGCGCCAAGGTCCAGGAGGAGGCCGAGGAGGTCGTCCGCGCTGCGCGCGAGGAATCAGACCAGCGCGTCGCCGAGGAGTCCGCCGACGTGCTCTACCACCTCGCCGTGCTGCTGCGCGCGCGCAACCTGGGCCTGGCCGACGCCGAGCGGGTGCTGGATGGCCGTCGCGGGCGCTGAGGCGCACGCCCCCGGGCGCGCAGGCCCCAGTCTGTCGCTGGGCCAGGTCCGCGACCTCGCGGTCCACCACAACCTCATCCCGCTGCACCAGACGTTCATCGACGACTGCCAGACGCCCGTCTCGGCATACCTGAAGCTGCGCGATCCCACCCATCCCTCCTTCCTGCTGGAGTCCGCCGAGCAGGGGCGGGTGGGGCGTTATTCCTTCATCGGCTTTCGCCCGCGCAGGGTCCTGAGGTGGTCGCTGGGCGACCCCGGCGACCCCTACGCCCTCGCCGCCGCCGAGCTGAGCCGCTTTCGCGTGGCGCCGGTCGGAGACCTCCCGCCGTTCGCCGGGGGCGCCGTCGGCATGTTCGCCTATGACCTCGTCCGCACGGTCGAGCCGCTGGGCGAGCCCAACCCCGACCCCATCGGGGCTCCCGACCTGGCGCTGATGCTCACCGACGCCCTGGTCGTCTTCGACCACCTCAGGCGGACGACCACCGTGGTGGCCAACGTCTACGCCGACGATGACCTGGAGGCCTCCTACCGCCAGGCGGTCGAGACGATCGCCGAGGTGCGCTGGCGGCTGGCCCGGCCGTCGGCGCTGCCGGTGCAGTCCGACGCCCGCACCCCGCCGGTGTTCGCCTCCAACATGCCCCGTGAGGGCTTCGAGGCCATGGTGGCGCGCATCATCGACTACGTGTACGCCGGCGACGCCTTCCAGGTCGTCCCCTCACAGCGCTGGTCGGCGCCGGTGCCGGTGGAGGCGTTCTCGATCTACCGCGGCCTGCGCGCCGTCAACCCCAGCCCGTACATGTACTTCCTGGACTTCGGCGACTTCGAGATCGCCGGCGCCAGCCCCGAGCCGCTCATCACCGTCCGCGGGCGCCAGGTGTCCACGCGCCCCATCGCCGGCACCCGCCCGCGCCAGGGCTCACCCGAGGCCGACGCCGCCATGGCGCGCGATCTGCTCGCCGACGAGAAGGAGCGGGCCGAGCACGTGATGCTCGTCGACCTCGGGCGCAACGACCTCGGGCGCGTGTGCGAGTACGGCTCCGTGGAGGTCGAGAGCTTCATGGCGGTCGAGAACTACAGCCACGTCATGCACATCGTCTCCAGCGTCGTGGGCACGCTCCGCCCCGGCGTCGACGCGCTGTCGGCGCTGCGGTCGGTCCTGCCCGCGGGCACCCTGTCCGGCGCGCCCAAGGTCCGCGCCATGCAGATCATCGACGAGCTCGAGCCGGTCAAGCGGGGCGGCTACGGCGGGGCGATCGGGTGGGCCAGCTATACCGGCGAGCTCGACACGTGCATCCACATCCGGACCGTGGTGGTCAAGGACGGCGTGGCCCACGTCCAGGCCGGCGGCGGGACCGTCGCCGACGCCAAGCCCGACTACGAGTTTCGCGAGTCCGAGGCGAAGGCGCGCGCGGTGCTCGAGGCCGTCGCTCTGGCCGTGGCTCAGCCCGAGTGGCCGTGAGCCGAACCTAGAGGGCCTCTGAGGTACGGTTGCCCCGATGAGGGTCCTTGTCGTCGACAACTACGACAGCTTCACCTACAACCTCGTGCAGTACGTGGGGATGTCGTCGCACCCGGCCCCCGAGATCGAGGTGGTCCGCAACGACCGCGCCACCGTGGATGATCTCCTCATCCGTGGCTATGACCGCGTGATCGTCTCACCCGGGCCGTGCACCCCCAACGAGGCGGGCATCTCGCTGGAGGCGGTGCGCCGCTTTCCCGCGGCCGGGATCCCCACCCTGGGCGTCTGCCTGGGCCACCAGGCGCTGGTGCAGGCGTGGGGGGGACGGGTGGTGACCCATCACCCCGTCCATGGGAAGACCGCTCGCATCGAGCACGATGGCAGGACGATCTTCCGGGGATTGCCGTCCCCGCTGGAGGTGGGCCGCTATCACTCGCTCATCGCCGAGCCCGCTCTCCCCGAGGTACTGGAGCAGACTGCCGTGGCCGACGGGATCGTCATGGGGGTCCGTCACCGCCGGCTGCCCGCGGAGGGCGTCCAGTTCCATCCCGAGTCGGTTCTCACCCAGCACGGCCGCGCCCTCCTGGCCAACTTCCTGGCCCAGGCGGCGCCCGTCGGCGGGCCCCCGCCCGAGCCGTGGCCCGATCTCGAGCCGGCGGACCATGCCTCGCCATGGTGAGGATGACCTCGGACCTGCTGACGCGCTCGGTCGACGAGCTCGCCAACCGCCGTGATCTGAGCGCCGAGCAGACGGCCGAGGTGCTGGCCGAGATCATGTCGGGCAACGCCTCGGAGATTCAGATCGCCGCCTTCCTGATCGCGCTGCGCACAAAAGGCGAGACGGTGGAGGAGCTGGCCGGGCTGGCGAGCACCATGCGGGCCTTCGCGGCGACGGTCACCGTCGATCGCGACCGGCTCCTTGACACCGCCGGCACCGGCGGCGGTCGGCGCACCTTCAACGTCTCCACCACCGCCGCGCTCATTGCCGCCGGCGCCGGCTGCACGGTGGCCAAGCACGGCAACCGCTCGGCCACCGGCCTCTCGGGGTCGGCCGATGTGCTGGAGGCGCTGGGGGCGCGGATCGATCTCTCGCCGGCCGCCGTGGCCCGCTGCATCGAGGAGGTCGGCTTCGGCTTCATGTTCGCGCCCGCCCATCACCAGGCCACCCGCTACGTCATCCCGGTCCGGCGGGAGCTGGCGGTCCGGACGATCTTCAACTTCCTCGGCCCCCTGACCAACCCCGCGGGCGCCCCCCGCCAGCTGATCGGCGTCTCGGACCCGGCCTACCTGGAGAAGATGGCGGGCGCGCTGGCCGTGCTGGGAACCGAGCACGCGCTGCTGGTCTCCAGCCACGACGGCCTGGACGAGCTCAGCATCTCGGCGCCGACCTACGTTGTCGAGGTCATCGGCGGCGAGATCTCCAGCTACGACGTGGCGCCGGCGGACGTCGGGCTGGCCACAGCGGCCGCCACGGCCGTGCCCGGCGGCGACCCGGCCCAGAACGCCGACACCGCCCGGCGCATCTTCGCCGGCGAGGCCGGCGCCGCGCGCGACCTCGCCGTGCTCAACGCCGGCGCGGCCATCTATGCCGGGGGCGGGGCTCCGACGCTGGCGGACGGGGTCGCGGCGGCGCAGGGCGCCGTCGACACCGGAGCGGCCGCGAGCGCGCTGGACCGGTTCGTCAGCGCCACCCAGGGGCTGGCCCCGTGAACGCGCTCACGCCCATCATCGAGCAGACCCGGCGCGACGTGGCCGTCCGGGCGCGGACCACGCCCTCGGAGGCGCTGCGGCGCGCCGCCGAGGAGCGTGTGCGCGACGATCCACCGCGCGGCTTCGCCGCCGCCCTGCGGGGGCCGGGCATCTCCATCATCGCCGAGCACAAGCGCAGCTCCCCCTCGGCCGGCGTGATCCGCGACGACCTCGTCCTCGAGGACGTCGTCGCCGCCTACGAGCGGGGCGGCGCCGCGGCGGTCTCGGTCCTCACCGAGCCCCACAGCTTCGCCGGCAGCCTCGATGACCTGGCGGCAGCGCGGGCCGCCGCCGGGCTGCCGATCCTGCGCAAGGACTTCATCGTGGACCCCTACCAGGTCGTCGAGTCAACCGCCGCGGGCGCCGACGCCATCCTGCTCATCGTGGCCGCGGTGCCCGCAGCCGAGCTCGAGCGCCTGCACGCCGAGGCGGTGGCCCTGGGCCTCGGCGTGCTCGTCGAGGTCCACGACCGGGCTGAGCTCGAGGTGGCGGCGGGGATCGGCGCCGAGGTCATCGGGATCAACAACCGGGACCTGACCACGCTCGGGGTGGACACCGAGCGGACCTTCGAGCTGCTCGACGGGATGCCGGACGGCGCCGTGGTCGTCTCGGAGTCGGGTTGGCGCACGCGGTCCGAGCTCGAGCGGCTGGCCCGCGCCGGCGTCGACGCGGTCCTCGTCGGCGAGGCCCTGATGCGCGCCTCAGACATCGAGGCCGCCTGCCTGAAGCTGGCTGTGGGCGGCGCGCGGCCCGCCCGGCGCGTTTAGCTGCACTTAGGCGGTGGCGCGACACTCGTGCGCATGGTTCGCCTGCTGAAGTCGCCCTTCGTCTCGGCGCTGGTGGGCGGCCTGATCGTCGGCGGCGCCTTCCTGGTCTCCGGGGTGGCGGGCCACAGCCACACCGAGACCATCTTCACCCAGTCACCGGTGGCCAACGAGGCGGCGGTGGACCCGGTGTCCGGCCTGACGCCCCACGACATCTACCAGCGCAACGCGCCCGGCGTCGTGTTCGTCCGCGCCAAGCTCCTGGAGACCATCGCGAGCCCCTTCAACCTGTTCCACGCACGCGAGAACGGCACCTCGACGGGCGCGGGGTTCCTGGTCGACGGGCGTGGCGACATCCTCACCAACTACCACGTCATCGATGGCGCAGACCGCTCCAAGGGCGTCACCGTCGAGTTCGAGAACGCCATCGTGCGCAACGCCAGCGTCGTCGCCGTCGACCCCAACGACGATCTCGCGGTGCTGCGCGGCGACATGCACGGCGTGCCGCCGGTCCGGCCGCTCACGCTGGGCGACTCCACCTCGGTGCGCGTCGGCGATCCGACGTTGACGATCGGCAACCCCTTCGGGGTCGACCGGACCCTGACCAACGGGATCGTGTCGGCCCTCCAGCACGAGATCCAGGCCGCCGACGGGCGCAGCATCAACAACGTCATCCAGACCGATCAGGCCGTGAGCGCCGGCAACTCCGGCGCTCCGCTGCTGGATGCCGACGGTCGTGTCATCGGGATCAACTCGCAGCTGACCACCGGCGGCGATCAGACCTCCGAGCGCCTCGCCTTTGCCATCCCCATCGACACAGCGGACTCCGTCCTCTCGCTCGTCGACAAGCAGGCTGCGCTCAAGGTGGCCTACCTGGGCGTCACGGCGGGGCCGGGCGCGCAGCGGCGCGGGATGGCGAGTGTGGGCGCGGTCGCCCCCGGCAGCCCCGCCGCGACCGCCGGGCTCCGCCGGGGGGACACGATCCAACGGATCGACACGACGCCGGTGGACTCGATCACGGATGTCCTGGGCATCGTGGCCACGCGCAGTCCGGGCCAGCTCGTCTCCCTTCAGATCCGGCGCGGTCACCGCCGCTCCACCATCTCGGTGACGCTGGGCAGCCGGACCGAGCCCTCGGACAAGAAGTAGCGCCGGGCCGGCCACAGGCGCCGGGAGCGGCGCGCTGCCGCAGTTCCTCCCCGGGGTGGCTGGCAGAGGCCTGGGGCTTGGTTTGGGTGCACTGGCACCCGTGATGGTCTGCCTGCGTCGGCGCGTCTGCCGCGGTCGTCGGTGCACGACGCGGACGCACGTCAACGACTGGCAATGAAGGAGGGGAGCGCTCGCGTCGCAGCCACACCGTTGACTCCTCACGTCACACACTGCCCGCTTTTGCGGGGAGTGACGCGAAACACGAGTCATGTTGACTCCTCACGTCACACGGTCTGAAAAGGGCGAGCGTGCGACGTGAGACGTCAAGATTCCCGGCCACGTTCCGCTTCTGCCGCCTGTGTTGCCCGCGGTTGACGTACGTCCGCGTCGTGCCCAGACGCTCAGACGATCGGCGGTAAGTCAGAGTGCGGCAGCGCCCCTTGCCGAAGCCGACGCCGTGCTCGCCGGTGCGTCGTTCGTACGATGTGAGGTGTGGAGCACCCCGTCCCCAAGATCAAGTTCTGCGGCATCACCGACCCCGCGGACGCCGACGCGGCGATCGCCGCCGGCGCGTGGGCGCTGGGGGTGATCCTGTGGCCGGGCTCGCGGCGCCGTTGCCGGCCGCAGGTCGCCGCCGAGATCGCGGCCGTCCACCGGCGCCACGCGCAGATCGTCGGGGTGTTCGTCAACCCCACCCTCGAGCAGGTGACGCGGGCGGCCGACGAGATCGGGCTGAGCATGCTCCAGCTGCACGGCGACGAGGGGCCGGTCTTCTGCGGCGAGGCAGCCCGGCGAACGGGCTGCCGCGTGATCAAGGCGGCCCGTGTGCGCAGCCGGGCGGACATCCAGGCGCTGAGCGCCTTCCACACCGACTTCCATCTGCTCGACAGCTACGCCCACGGGCTCCCAGGGGGCACCGGCGAGACCTTCGCCTGGGAGCTGGCGCGCGTCCACTCCGAGGGCGTCCCGGTGATCCTGTCCGGCGGCCTGACCCCAAGCAATGTGAGTGACGCGATTGCGGCTGTGAGGCCCTACGCCGTCGACGTCGCCAGCGGCGTCGAGGTCACGCCCGGGCGCAAGGACCACGACAAGCTGCGGGCGTTCTCCGCCGCGGTGGCCGCCAGCCCGATGACCCTGGCCCGGACCGCCCAAGGATGAGCGTCGTCGAGCATCGCTTCGGCCCCTACGGCGGCCAGTACGTCCCCGAGACGCTGATGCCGGCGCTGTCCGAGCTCGAGCTGGCGTGGGTGGCGGCGCGCCAGGATCCCGCCTTCGGCCAGGAGCTCGACGGGCTCCTGCGCGACTACGTGGGACGGCCCTCGCCGCTGTATCTCGCCCGCCGCCTGAGCCAGGCCGCCGGGCACCCGATCTATTTCAAGCGGGAGGACCTCAACCACACCGGCGCCCACAAGATCAACAACGCGATCGGCCAGGCGCTGCTGGCCACGCGGATGGGCAAGCGGCGCATCATCGCCGAGACCGGGGCCGGCCAGCACGGCGTGGCCGCGGCCACCGCCTGCGCGCTGCTCGACCTCGAGTGCGTCGTCTACATGGGCACGGAGGACATGCGCCGCCAGAAGCCCAACGTCGAGCGGATGGGCCTGCTCGGCGCACGCGTGGAGCCCGTGCAGGAGGGCGCCCGCACGCTCAAGGAGGCGGTGTCGGCGGCGATCCGCGACTGGGTCACCAACGTCGAGACCACCCACTACATCATCGGCTCGTGCGTCGGTCCGGCGCCGTACCCGGCCCTCGTCCGCGACCTCCAGCGCGTCATCGGCGACGAGGCCCGGGCCCAGATCCTGCAGGCCGCGGGGCGCCTGCCCGAGCGGGTGATCGCCTGCGTCGGCGGCGGCTCGAACGCGATCGGCGTGTTCATCCCGTTCGTGGCCGATGGCGAGGTCAAGCTCATCGGGGTCGAGGCAGCGGGCGCGGGGATCGACACCGGCCGCCATGGCGCGCCGCTCACCGCCGCCGGGCTCCCCGGCGTCCTGCACGGCGCCTTCTCGGCGATCATGCAGGACGAGGACGGCCAGATCCTGGAGGCCCACTCGATCTCCGCCGGGCTGGACTACCCCGGCTCGGGGCCCGAGCACGCCTGGCTGCGCGATCAGGGCCGCGCCACCTACACCGCGATCACCGACGAGCAGGCCCTGCAGGCGTTCCGCCGGACGGCGCGGCTGGAGGGCATCATTCCCGCACTCGAGAGCTCGCATGCGATCGCCTGGGCGCTGGCGCACCCCGCGTCCGAGCTCGACCTCATCTGCCTGTCGGGCCGCGGCGACAAGGACCTGGCCGAGGCGCTCGAAGCGCTAGAAGCGCTCGAAGGGCTCGAAGCGCTCGAGGCGCTCGAGGATCGGTGAGCGGCGCCATGACCGCCATGGAGGCCCCCACCGGGATCGAGGCGATCGCCGAGGCCTTCGCCCGCGCCCACGCCAATGGCCGCAGCGCGGCCCTGATGCCCTACCTGATGGGCGGCTACCCCGATGTGGCCACCTCGCGGGCGATCGGGCTCGCCTACGCCGAGGGAGGCGCCGATCTGGTCGAGTTGGGCGTGCCGTTCTCCGACCCGCTGGCCGACGGTCCCGTCATCCACGCCGCCGCGACGGCCGCGCTGCGCGCCGGCGCCAACCTGCCGGCGGTGCTGGAGGTGGCACGCGACATCGCCGCGCACGTCCCCGTGGTGGTCATGTGCTACGCCAACCCGATCCTCTCCCAGGGCCTGGACCGCTTCCTGGACAAGCTCGTCGGCGCCCGGGTCAGCGGCCTGATCGTGCCGGATCTGCCACTGGAGGAGGCCGTGGAGGTGCGGCCGGCCTGCCGCCGGCGGGGCCTGGCCCTCGTGCCGCTCGTCGCCCCCACGACCCCCGCCGAGCGCCTGGAGCGGATCGGGGCCGGCGCCAGCGGCTTCCTCTACACCGTCCTGCTGACGGGAACGACCGGCGAGCGCGCCGAGGTCGCCGGCGGCCTGGAGGCCGTGATCGCGCGGGCGGCCGCGCACACCGACGTCCCGGTCGCGGTCGGGTTCGGCATCTCGACCCCGGAGCATGCCGCCGCGGCGGCGCAGGCGGGCGCGGACGGCGTCATCGTCGGCAGCCGGCTCGTCCGCGCCGTCGCAGAGGCGTCCGATCCCGCCGCCGCGGCCCGCGAGCTCGTCGCCGGCTTCTCGGCGGCGCTGTCCCGGCCCGCTGAGCCTCTCGACACCGCGCTCGGTTAGGATCTGCGATCCCATGGGCTTGGTCCTCACCGCCACCGCCGGTCTGTGCATCTGGATCGTCATCTGGTCGCTCAACGTCAGCGGCCTGGACGCGATCATGATCGCGATCGTCATGGTGCTGATCGCCATCGGCGTCCGCAATCTGCTCCCGTACCTGCCCGGCCGGCGGGACTAGTCCCACCGATGCTGGGCGCGTCGCTCGTTCGGCTGCGCGTGCTGGGCGTATCAGGGCTGCTCTGTGCCCTGGCCGCGGCCGGCTGCGCCACGCAGACCAACTCGGCCGTCACCGTCTCGGGCAAGACGCTGACCATCTACCTCAGCCAGCCCCCGGGAGCGGCACAGGGGCAGACGGCGGCCGACGTACTCGACGCCGAGCAGTTGGCGCTGCGTCAGGCCGGCAGCAAGCTGGGCACGTTCACGCTGCGCTCGCGCACCCTGCACGGCGCCGAGATCTCCGACAACGCCCGCAGCGCGGTCCAGGACAAGTCGGCCATCGCCTACCTGGGCGAGATCGGCCCCGGGACCTCCCAGAACTCGGTGCAGATCACCAACGAGGTCGGCCTGCTCGAGGTCAGCCCCACCGACACGGCCGTCTATCTCACGCAGGCCACTCCGGGGGTCAGCGGCTCGCCGGGCACCTTCTATCCGTCGAGCTCGACCTATCACCAGACGTTCGCTCGCGTGGTGCCCGACAGCGCCCAGGAGGCCAAGGCGATCGCGGCGCAGATGCACTCGCTGCAGCTGTCCAAGCTCTACGTGTCCGACGACGGGTCGCCCTACGGCTCCTCCATCGCCGCCGAGGTGCGCAGCGACGCCGCCAAGCAGGGCCTCTCGACTACCGTGAGCGCCGGGGACGCCGACGCTGTCTTCTACGGCGGCAACAGTCCGGCGGCCGCCATCAAGGGGCTCGACGAGGCGGCCGCGGCGGGCTCGGCCAGGCTCTTCGCGCCGTCGGCGCTCTACAGCGATGCCTTCGCGGCCGGGCTCAGCGCCGCCGCCCAGCGCAACCTCTACATCTCCTCGCCCGGATTCGTCGCTTCGGATCTCACGCCATCGGCCCGGCAGTTCCTCACGACGTTCACCGCCGCCTACGGCCACGCCCCCGTTCCCGAGGCCATCTTCGGCTACGAGGCCGCTTCCGCACTCATCGCGGTGCTCAAGGAGGCGGGCAGCGCCGCCGCCAGCCGCGCCGCCGTGGTCCAGGACTTCCGGAACCTGCACAACCGCCAATCGGTGCTCGGGACCTACTCGATCTCCTCGGGTGACACGAACATCGCACCCTTCGTGTTCGGCCGCTTCCGGGGTGGAAGGCTGGTCGCCGGCACCCAGGGCTGACGATGCGACGGGTGCGCTGGATGGGGGGGCTGATGGCGGCGCTCGGGGGCGCCGCCCTCGCCGCGGGATGCGGCGCCAGCGCCTCGGCCGAGAACCACGTCGCCGGCCGCCGCCTCACCGTCTACGTCAGCGCCCCGTTCGCGGGGTCCTCGGCGAGCGACGCCCGGGCGGTGGTGGGCGGGGTGCAGATTGCGCTCGACGCGGCCCATCATCACGAGGGCCGCTACCGCATCGCGCTGCGCGTGCTCGACGACGCCACCGCGAAGAGCGGAGGATGGGACCCGGGGCAGACCTCGGCCAACGCCCGCCGGGCCGCGGCCGATCCGAGCACGATCGGCTACATCGGGGAGATCGATTCCGGCGCCAGCGCGGTCTCGATCCCGCTGCTCAACGGCGCCGGGATCCCCCAGATCAGCCCGACCAGCACGGCGGTGGGACTGACCACCGGCGGGGCCGGCGCGTTCCCTGGCGAGCCCGAGAAGTACTACCCCACGCAGCGGCGCACCTTCATCCGGCTCGCGCCCGACGATGCCGTGCAGGCCGCCGTCCAGCGGCAGGCCCAGATCGAGGCCGGCTGCCGGCGCACGGCCGTGCTCGAGGACGGCGACATCGACGGCCGCGACGCGGCCCTGACCTTCGCCGCCCTGGCCCGGCGATCCTCGTTGCGCGTGATCGGCCCCGAGCCGTTCGCTGCCGCGGATGACCGCGCCGCGGCAGCCTCGGCGGCCCGCTCGGGGGCTGACTGCGTGCTCGTCGCCGGCCTGGACGACCACGCGGCGGCACGGCTGTCCGAGCGCATCGCCGCTGCTGCCCCGGGAACGATGCTGTTCGGGTGGTCCGGCCTGGCCGCGCCCGCCTACGTCGACCCTGCCGCCGGGGGGATCCCGGGCTGGCTCGCGCCCCAGCTCGTCCTGACCGATCCGGGTCTGGGCACATCGGGGCAGCCCCCCGCCGAGCGCCGGTTCGCGCTCGCCTATGCCCGCCGCTACGGGCCTCCGCCGTCCGCCGCCGTCTACGGCTATGAGGCGATGAGCCTGCTCTTGGACGCGATCCGCCGGGTCACCGGCTTCGGGCGGGGCGAGGCGGGCCGCGCCGCGGTGCTCGCCGCGCTGCTTCACACGCGTGATCGCCACAGCGCCCTGGGCACCTACAGCGTGGAGCGCGACGGGGACACCACGCTGCACCGATATGGGGTCTATCGGGTTCGCGACGGGCACCTGGTCTTCTGGAAGGCGATGGCGTCGTGACCGTTGATCACTCGTTTGCTTTCGGTTAGGAGCCTTGGCCCCATGGCCAAAGATCGCCTTCGAGGTTGTTGGGATCCGAACGCGCGACTACTCTCCCGCAATCGAGGGCACTGACAGCCCGGTCGACCTAGAGGAGGACGACGTTTATGAGTGTTCGCGCAAAGGCGATCAGCGTGTGTCTGATCGTCGGATCGCTGCTCGTGCTGGCTGCCTGCGGCAGCAGCAACAGCAGCAGCAGTAGCAGCAGCGCCGCCGGGGGAGGCGGGTCCAGCAGTTCCGCGTCAGGCGGCGGCGGCGGTAACTCCGTCGACATCTACTCCAGCCTGCCCTTGCAGGGCGCCTCGACAGCCCAGACGGATCCCATGGTCAACGGGATCAAGCTGGCGCTGTCCGAGGCCAACAACAAGGCCGGCAGCTTTACGGTCAACTACCAGTCGCTCGACGACTCAACCGCTGCCGCGGGCAAGTGGGACCCGGGTCAGACGGCGGCCAACGCGCGCAAGGTGGCGGCCGACCCCAAGGCCGTCTACTACATCGGCGAGTTCAACTCCGGCGCGTCGGAGGTCTCCATCCCCATCCTCAACCAGGGTGGAGTTCCGATGGTCAGCCCCGCCAACACATACGTGGGCCTGACCACCAACCTTCCCGGCAGCGCGCCCGGCGAGCCCCAGAAGTACTACCCGACGGGCAAGCGCAACTACCTGCGCATCGTGCCCATCGACTCCATCCAGGCGGCCGCCGACCTGATTGCCATGAAGCAGGCCGGCTGCACCAAGGTGGCCGTGGCCAACGACAAGGAGGCCTACGGTCAGGGTCTGGCCACGCTGCTGGGCCTGGAGAAGGGCTTCTACGGCGTGACAATCACCTCCGACACCGGCATCGACCCGACGTCGCCGAACTTCCGCTCCTACGCCTCGACGATCCAGGGCCAGGGCGCCGACTGCTTCTTCTTCGCCGGGATCGTCTCCAACGGTGCGGTGCAGATCACCAAGGACGTCCATGCCGCGCTCCCCAAGGCCAAGATCTTCGGCGGGGACGGCGTCTGCACGGACTCCTACACGGCGCAGTCAAAGGGCGGCGTGCCGGCTGCCATCGACCCGCTGATGCAGTGCACGGTGGCCACGCAGGACCTCGCGGCCTACCCGGGCGGGAAGGACTTCCTGAAGGCCTACAAGGCCAAGTACGGAAACGCCAACCCAGACCCGTACGCGATCTACGGCTATGAGGTCATGAAGCTGGGCCTGCAGACGATCGCCAAGCTCGGGTCCAAGGGCAACGACAAGGCCGCCGTGCTCAGCGCTCTGTTCGCCACCACCAGCCGGAACTCGGTGCTGGGCACCTACGGGTTCGACAAGAACGGAGACACGACGCTGAAGTCCTACGGCCTCTACAAGGTCGGATCTGACGGCGAGCCAGTGTTCCTCAAGACGATCACGCCGACCAAGACGGTCAGCGCGAAGTAGCCCGGATTCATGAGAGGGCGCCCCGCGGGGCGCCCTCTGTCCTTATCCTTGGCCACCAACGACGTGGAAGCGCATTCGTTCACGCCCTCCGTGCCGGCGCCCGCGGCTGGACCGCTGGCCACGATCCGGCGGGCCTCCGGCCGCTGGGGCCTCATCGCGGCGCTGCTCGCGCTGCCCGTCTACTACGGCATCCGCGACCTGGTCCACGGCTACCCGGGGGTCGTCGCCGGTCACACCGTCATCCACCACGACCTCAGCCGGCTGGGCTTCAACTTCGCCCAGGGGCTGTCCAACGGCGCCATCTGGGCGCTCATCGCCATCGGCTACACGCTCGTCTACGGGATCATCGAGCTCATCAACTTCGCGCACGGCGACGTCTTCATGATCGGCTCCATGACGGCCGTGGGGTTCTGGGCCACGATCGGCCTGGGCCTGACCACCGGCCCGGGTGGGCTGGTCCTGGGGCTCGTCGTGACGCTCATCGTCTCGATGCTCGTGTGCGGGTCGCTCAACGTACTCATCGAGCGCGTCGCCTACCGCCCGTTGCGCGGCGCGCCCAAGCTGGCGCCGCTCATCACCGCGGTCGGGTTCTCGTTCATCCTGCAGAACGTCGGGCTGCTGTGGAACGGCGGGTCGCCGTTCGGCGTCAACGACCTCATCCACCAGGGCCAGACCGTGTTCAGGATCTCCGGGGTCCCCATCGTCCGCGGCTACCTGCTGGCGCTGGCGGTGATGATCCCGCTCGTCTTCGGGCTCGGCTGGTTCATCTCCAACACCCGCGCCGGCCGGGCGATGCGGGCCACCGCCCAGGATCCCGAGGCCGCGCGGCTGATGGGCATCAACGTCAACCAGACGATCTCGCTGACCTTCCTGCTCGGCGGGATGCTGGCCGGCGCCGCCGGCCTCGTGTACGCCCTCTATGAGACCAACGTGTGGTACTTCCAGGGGTTCAAGGCCGGGCTGATCGCGTTCACGGCCGCCGTGATGGGCGGGATCGGCAACGTCCGCGGCGCCGTCCTGGGCGGATTGATCATCGGCGTCATCCAGGCCCTGTCCGATGCGCGGCTGGGCCCCCAGTGGACCGAGGCGGTCGTGTTCGGCTACCTCATCGTGATCATGATCCTGCGACCGCGCGGCCTGCTGGGCGAGGAGACGAGGGAGGCCGGATGAGCGTCCCCGGTGCGGCCGGACGCGGCGACGAGGGCGTGGGCGCCACGGAGGCGCCGCCGCGCCCCATCGACGGCTGGGCCGAGCTCCGGGCGCAGATACGGGAGTGGCGTGCGGCGCTCAGCCGGCGGATCCCGCCGTGGGGGCCGCGGTTCCTGGCCTTCGCGCTGCTCATCGTCGGGATCGTGCTGCCGTTCTTCTTCTCCAACAACAGCGGCTTCATGAACGCCACGATCATCGCGCTGGCCTTCGCGGTGATGTCGCTGGGCCTCAACGTCGTCGTCGGCTTCGCCGGGCTGCTGGATCTCGGATACGTGGCCTTCTACGCCATCGGCGCCTATTCGCTGGGGTGGTTCGGGTCGGACTTCTTCTTCAAGGCTCACGTCCACGTCGGCGTGCACGGCATCGCCGCCTCCGAGATCGGCATCCACCTCAACTTCATCCTCATCCTCATCTGCGCCGCGCTCATCTGCGCGGTGGCGGGGATCATCATCGGCCTGCCCACCCTGCGGCTGCGCGGTGACTACATCGCCATCGTCACCCTCGCCTTTGGCGAGATCATCGGCACCGTCGCCGTCAACGGCCAGAGCGTGCACCTCGGCGGCGGCATGAGCCTCACCGCCGGCAACCTCGGCATCAGTGCCGTGGACGCGCCGTACTTCCCCGGGATCGGCCAGTTCACCCTGCTCAACCTCAGACCCTGGTACTGGCTCATCTTCGCGATCCTGCTCATCGTGGTCGGGGTCAACCTGCGCCTGCGCGACTCGCGCCTGGGCCGGGCGTGGGTGGCGCTGCGCGAGGACGAGGTGGCGGCCGTCTCGATGGGCATCCCGTCGGTGCGCACCAAGCTCTCCGCCTACGCCATGGGCGCCGCCTTCGGTGGCATGTCGGGCGCGTTCCTCGGCACGTACTACACCACCGTCAACGCCGGGCAGTTCCAGTTCGGCTTCTCGATCTTCGTCCTGGCAATGGTGATCATCGGCGGGCTGGGGTCGATCTGGGGGGCGTTGCTCGGCGGCATGCTGCTGGGCTACATCAACAACTGGCTCATTCCCGACGTGCTCAACGACGTGCCGTCCAAGCTCGGCCTCAACTTCTCGATGACCCAGATCGAGTACGGCATCTTCGGCTTCCTGCTCGTGCTGGTCATGCTGGTCCGCCCGCAGGGCCTCATCCCGGAGCGTCGGCGCAAGCTCGAGATGACGTCGCAGATCGCCGCCGAGGACGCCCAGCTGGTCGAGACCACCGCCCCATGAGTGCCACCGCCCCCCCATCCTCCGCGGTGGCCTCAGCCCTCACCGTCGAGCGCGCCACCAAGGTCTTCGGCGGCCTCGTGGCGGTCAACGACGTGTCGCTCGCCGTGCCGCAGCGGTCGATCGTCTCGCTCATCGGGCCCAACGGCGCCGGCAAGACGACCCTGTTCAACATGCTGACCGGGCTCTACAAGCCCACCGCGGGCCGCATCCTGCTCGGCGAGCGCGACATCAGCCGGGCCCGGCCGGACCGCATCACCGCTCTGGGCGTCGCCCGCACCTTTCAGAACATCCGCCTCTTCGGCGCCATGAGCGCGGTGGAGAACGTGATGATCGGGCGGCACGCACGGATGCGCGCCGGACTGGTGGGCTCGATCCTGCGACCGCCGCGCGTGCGCCGCGAGGAGACCGAGGTCCGCGACCGGGCCCGTGAGCTCCTGCAGTACGTCGGCCTGCGCAACGTGGCGATGGATCAACTGTCCTCGTGGCTCTCCTACGGCGACCAGCGCCGCGTTGAGATCGCCCGCGCGCTGGCCTCTGACCCCACGCTCCTGCTGCTCGACGAGCCCACAGCCGGCATGAACCCTCAGGAGTCCGCGCAGCTGACCGAGTTCATGCGACGCATGCGCGACGATCTCGACCTCACCATCCTGCTCATCGAGCACGACATGAAGGTCGTCATGAACGTCTCCGAGCGCGTCTGGGTCCTGGACCACGGCGAGAAGATCGCCGAGGGCGAGCCGAGCGAGGTCCGCGCGAACCCGCGAGTCATCGAGGCCTACCTCGGCAAGAGCGCGTGATCGGCATGGCGCTCCTCGAGGTCTCCGACATCCGCACCCATTACGGCTCCATCGAGGCGCTCAAGGGCGTCTCGCTGACGGTCGAGGAGGGCGAGGTCGTCACCCTCATCGGGTCAAACGGGGCGGGCAAGTCCACCACGCTGCGCTCCATCTCCGGGCTGACGCCGGCGAGCTCCGGCAAGGTCAGCTTCGGGGGCCAGGACATCACCCGCGTGCCGGCCCACGAGATCGTCAGCTACGGCATCGCTCTGGCCCCGGAGGGCCGCCATTGCTTTCCGCGCATGACGGTGCGCGAGAACCTCGATCTCGGCGCCTACCACCGCCGGGGCCCGGACATCTCCACCGACCTGGACCGCGTGTTCACCCTGTTCCCCCGCCTGCACGAACGCGAGAAGCAGAAGGCCGGCACCATGTCGGGCGGCGAGCAGCAGATGCTGGCCATCGGACGCGCGCTCATGGCCCGCCCCAAGCTCCTGATGCTCGACGAGCCCTCCATGGGCATCGCGCCGATCCTGGTCCAGCGCATCTACGAGACGATCGGTGAGATCAACAAGGCGGGCGTGACGATCCTGCTGGTCGAGCAGAACGCCAACTACGCGCTGGACGTCTCCCGCCGCGGCTACGTGCTCGAGACCGGCCGCGTCGTCCTGGCCAACGACTCCGACCTCCTGCGCGACGACCCCGAGGTCCAGCGCGCCTACCTGGGGACCTGATGCTCGCCTTCGCCACCATCGGCTCCGCCGCCCTCTACCTGCTGTTCATCTGGCTGCTGTCAGCTGCCGGCGCCGCCTGGATGGCCGACCGCAAGGGCTACACCGAGCGCGTGGGCCTCCTGTTCGGGCTGGTCCTGTCGCTCATCGGCTTCATCATCGTGCTGCTCCTGCCGGGCCGTCCCGGGTCGGTCTGGAAGCTGGAGGGCGCGTTCCCCAACCCGGGCGCCCGCCGACCCCTCGGCATCCCCGCGCTGGGCCCGGCGACCGGCGCCGACACTCCCGAGGCGACCGGCCCGGCGCTGCCCGATCCGACGGACGCGCCGCCGCCCTCCGACACCCCGGCCCCCCCGCCCTCCGACACCTCCGCGGTGTCGCCGCCGCCCTCGGACACCTCCCCGGCGCCGCCCCCTGACGGCGACGCCCAGGCCCCGTCCTAGGCGGCGGATCTCCCGGCCAGCGCCAGCGCAGCTGCGATCCGGGCGATGAGGGCGTACGGCTCCTCTTCGAGCTGGCGCCAGGTGATGCGCATGACGTCGACCCCCAGGCGGCGGAGCCGCTGGTCCTTGCGGCGGTCGCGCTCGAACGCGACACGGTCGGAGTGGAAGCGGAAACCATCGACCTCGACGGCGAAGCGATGGTCGGGCCACAAGAAGTCGATCTCGTAACCACCGAGGCCGGCGTTGACCTCCGGTGGGGGAAGTTCCGCCGCCCGGATCAGCGACAGCAGCCGTTCCTCGGCCTCCGAGCGCGTGAGCATCGGCCCGCGGTGGTGCTCGAGCAGCCTGGCCAGCCTGCCTCTGCCGGGATGGTGCGCGACACGATCGAGCAGATCCGCGACGTCGGCCAGACGGATCCGGCGCGCGACGATCAGCTCGTCGAGGGCGAGCTCGAGACGCCGATCGGAGATCTCCGTGGCCTGGTCGAGGAGGAGCCGCGCCGGCCTTGTCACCGGCAGGCCATGACGCAGAGTCACGTCTGGAGGGAGGAGCGTGCGAGTGCGGTGGATGCGAACGCCGTTGCGGCGTCCCGTCCAGGCGGGACCGACCATGACGTCGACCGGATCGGCCTCGGACACGTCGGCGGTTCGCAGGTCCCACAATGACGCAGCCGTGTGGTGGCTGAGGACGGCGCCGTCGCACACGGACAGGAGGGCGGCCGTCTCCCGGGCGTACCCCAGCGGCGCCTGATGGCCGACGGCGTAGACGCCGGGGTGCTCGGCGATCAGATGCGACCGCTTCACGCGCGTCCGGATGGCAGTCTCGCTCAGTCCCGCCTCGCGCAGCTGCCGGCGTGACACCCGGCCGGCCTGCATGACGGCGATCATCCCGATTCGCCGGTCGGGCGGGCCCCAAACGACCATTTTGGTGCGAGCGCCGACGATCTGAACGGTGCGTGTGGGCTCGGCGTCGACTAAGCCCCGGAATCGCACACGAGGCGCCTCAGACGGCTGATCGCGCAAGGATGAGGCTGTTTCGTCCGCCATCGCTCTCATTGTGCGACAGGCGACCCCGGCCGATCACTGGCAACCCCGCGGTTGTTGCACTTCTGGCACACCCCGCGCGAAAGTCGTTACACACGGGGCCGGGGCGGCGCCCGGGTCAGCGGCCCTGCAGCAACTCCTCGGTCGCGGCGAACCCGTGCTGGGGGCGCTCTGAGGCCAGCCCGCTGTCGCGCGCCTCGTCGGCCACCGCCGCCGCCACCGCGGGCGCGACCTCCCGATTGAACACCGAGGGGATGATGTAGTCCTCACGCAGCTCGTCGCCGGACACGATGTCGGCGATCGCGCGGGCCGCCGCCGTCTTCATCGTCTCGGTGATGTGGGCGGCGCGGACGTCCAGGGCGCCCCGGAAGATCCCCGGGAAGCAGAGCACGTTGTTGATCTGGTTGGGGTAGTCCGAGCGACCCGTGGCGAGGACCCGCACGTGGGGCAGGGCCTCCTCCGGCGACACCTCGGGATCCGGGTTGGCCATGGCGAAGACGATCGGGTCCGGGTTCATCCTGGCCAGCGCCGAGGACGGCAGGACGCGCCCGCCGCTGAGCCCGATGAACAGATCGGCCCCCTCGACCACATCCGCCGGGCCGCCGGAGCGGCGCTCCAGGTTGGTCCGCTGTGCCAGCGCGCGCTTCACCGGGCTCATCGTGCCGTCCAGGTAGTCCTCGCGCTCTGTGTGGACGGCGCCCCGGGAGTCGCAGCCGATGAGATGCCGCACGCCCGCGGCGATCAGGATGTCGGACACCGCGACCCCGGCGGCACCCAGGCCCACCACGACCACCCGGATGTCGCCGATCCGCTGCCCGGTGAGGGTGAGCGCGTTGAGCAGGGCCGCCAGCACGACCACCGCGGTCCCGTGCTGGTCGTCGTGGAACACCGGGATGTCGAGTTCGGCCTGGAGGCGGGTCTCGATCTCGAAGCAGCGCGGGGCGGAGATGTCCTCGAGGTTGATGCCGCCAAAGCCGGGCGCGATGGCCTTCACGACGGCCACGATCTCGTCCACGTCGGTCGTGTCCAGGCAGATGGGGAACGCGTCGACCCCGGCGAACTCCTTGAACAGCATCGCCTTGCCCTCCATGACCGGCATCGCCGCCCTGGGGCCGATGTCGCCCAGGCCCAGGACCGCGGTGCCGTCGGACACCACCGCCACCGAGTTGCGCTTGATCGTGTACTGGAAGGCCTTGTCCGGGTCGTCGCGGATGGCGCTGGACACGCGGGCGACACCGGGCGTGTAGGCCATCGAGAGGTCATCGCGGGTCTTGAGCGGGTGCTTGTTGCAGACCTCGATCTTGCCGCCCATGTGCACCATGAAGGTGCGGTCGGTGGTGTCGAGCACACGCGCGCCGGGCACCGAGTTGACGGCGTCGGTGAGCCGCGGCCAGTCGGCGGCGTCGCCGGTTTCGACGGTGATGTCGCGGATGGTGTGCGGGCCTTCGACCGCGACGAGGTCCACGGCGCCGATGGTGCCGCCCGCGTCTCCGATGGCCGACGCCACCTTGCCGAGCATCCCCGGCCGGTGATCGATCTCGACGCGCAGCGTGAGGCTGTACTGCGCGCTCGGGTTGGCGCCGGGGGATTCAGGATCCGAGGGGCCCATCGTCGCCGCCATCTTATGCCTCGGAAAGCCGCCCGGGCGGTCGATGCCACCGCTGCGGGAGATAGCCTGAGCTCTGATGGCGGACGAGCTCTTCCTCATCGACGGCAACAGCCTGGCCTACCGGGCCTTCTTCGCGCTGCCCGAGTCGATCGCGACCTCGACCGGCGTGCCCACGAACGCCATCTTCGGCTTCGCCTCGATGCTGGTGAAGATCCTCAGTGACTACGGCCCCAAGTCGACGGTCGTGGTTTGGGACGCGGGCTCGTCGGGCCGCAAGGAGGTGTACTCCGAGTACAAGGCCCAGCGCTCCAGCCGGCCCGACCTGCTCCGGGAGCAATGGCCGGCGCTCGAGCCGCTGGTGGAGGCGTTCGGCTACCGCAACCTGAAGGTGGACGGCTACGAGGCCGACGACGTGATCGCCTCGCTCGCCGAGGTGGCCAAGACCCAGGATCCGCCGATCGAGGTCATGGTCGTCACCGGCGACCGCGACGCCTACCAGCTCGTCGACGAGCAGGTGCAGATCATGACCACCTCCCGCGGGATCACCGATACCCGCGTCTATGACCGCCAGGGCGTTATCGACCGCTACGGCATCCCGCCTGAGCTCGTGCCCGACTTCATCGGGCTGAAGGGCGACACGAGCGACAACATCCCCGGCGTCCCCGGAATCGGGGACAAGACTGCCGCCGACCTGCTCCAGCGCTTCGGGTCCCTGGAGGGCGTGCTCGACCACATCGACGAGATCAGCGGCGCCAAGCGCAAGGAGAACCTCACCAACCACGCCGAGGATGCCCGCATCTCCAAGCATCTGGCCACCGCCAAGCGCGACATCCCGCTCGACGGCCTCGACGTGGGAGAGCTCGTCTCCCAGGGGCCGGACCGCTCGCGGCTGCGCGAGGTCTTCCGCGAGTTCGAGCTGCGCGAGCCGCTGCGGCGCCTGGAGGAGGCGCTCGGCTCCGCCGACGCGGCGGCGCCCGCCCCGGTGGCGGCCCACACGCTCGGCGCCCGTCTGCGCAAGGGCACCCTCCGCGACGTGGAGCGCCTGCCGCAGGCAGAGGTCGCGGTCGCCGTGCGCCCGCCCGTCGTCCCGGAGGGGGCCCTGTTCGCCGAGGACGAGAACGAGTGGCGGTTCGGCATCTACCAGGACGCGAGCGAGCAGGTTCTCGTCGGCACCGTTCCGCGCCCGGAGGACCTCGTGGCGGCACTCGGCTCCCGCCCCGTCATCGCCCACAATGCCAAGTCCCTGGGGGAGGTGCCCGCCGGGCTCGCCCATGACACCGAGGTGGCGGCCTACCTGCTCGAGCCGGCGGCGCGCGCGTACCCGTTCCGCGAGCTGTGCGAGGATCGCGGCCTCGCCGCCGACGTCGAGGATGAGGCGGGCGCCGACGCCGTCCTGGCCCAGGCGCTGGCCAGCTGGCAGCGCGAGGAGATCCGCGGCCGCGGCCTGGCCGACCTGCTCTCAGACGTCGAACTGCCCATCGTGCGGATCCTGCGCGACATGGAGAAGGCCGGCGTCAAGCTCAACACCGACCAGATCAAGGAGATCTCCGAGCGCGTCAAGGCCGAGGCCGACGGGCTGGAGTCGGAGATCTTCGCGCTCGCCGGGGAGGAGTTCACCCTGGGCTCCCCCAAGCAGCTGGAGGAGATCCTGTTCGGCAAGCTCGGGCTCTCGCGCGGGCGCCGCGGCAAGACCGGCTACTCCACGGATGCGCGCGTCCTGCAGGCCATCCGCGCCGAGCACGAGATCATCCCGAAGATCGAGCGCTGGCGGGAGCTGACCAAGCTCGCCCAGACCTATCTCGACGCCCTGCCGCTCCTGGTCGACGCCGCCAGCCGCCTGCACACCACCTTCAACCAGACCGCGGCCACCACCGGCCGGCTCTCGTCCAACAATCCCAACCTCCAGAACATCCCGATCCGCACGCCCCTGGGTCGCGAGATCCGGGCCTGCTTCGTTGCCGAGCCCGGCAACCTGCTCGTCTCGGCCGATTACTCCCAGGTGGAGCTGCGCCTTCTGGCGCACATCGCCGGCGAGGACGTGCTCAAGGAGATCTTCCGGCGCGGCGAGGACGTCCACACGGCCACCGCCTGCCGCGTCTTCAACGTGACCCCGGACCAGATCGATCCCGGGATGCGCTCCAAGTCCAAGATGATCAACTACGGGATCGTCTACGGGCTGTCGGCCTACGGCATGGCCGACCGGCTCGACATCCCGCAGGAGGAGGCCGCCCAGTTCATCGAGCGCTACATGGCCGGCTTCCCCGCCGTGGCCCGCTTCATCGAGGAGACGATCGAGCAGGGCAGCGAGCACGGCTACGTCTCGACGCTCTTCGGACGCCGCCGGCAGGTGCCCGAGCTGCGTTCCCGCCGCTGGGACCTGCGCAAGCAGGGCGAGCGCTTCGCGGTCAACATGGTCATCCAGGGGACCGCCGCCGACATCATGAAGATGGCGATGGTGCGCTGCGACCAGGCGCTGGCCGAGAGCGGCCTGCAGTCCAAGCTCGTCCTCCAGATCCATGACGAGCTGCTCTTCGAGGGGCCCGCCGACGAGGCCGAGCGGGTCGAGGCCATCGCGGTGCGCGAGATGGCCAACGCCTACGAGCTCGACCCGCCGCTGGCGGTCGACGCCGGCATCGGCACGGACTGGCTGTCGGCCAAGTAGGCGGTCGTCGGGCCGGTGGGGGCGGGTTTCCGCGCGAACGCGGAAACCCGCGACGCGGCTACATCAGGTGGAAGATGAAGTCGTATTCCTTGCCGCCGTTGCGCGACTTGAGGTCCATCTGCCCCCTCGCGCCCTTGTAGGCGCCCGTCCCGCCGGTGATCGACAGCTCGCTGCTGCGGGTGTCATAGAACGGACCCTGGACCGTGATCTGGCCGCCCTTGAGGAACGTCGTCCACAGGCACTCCCAGATGCCCAGCTTGACCTGGAGCCGGACGCAGAAGCCCTCGTCGTGCCCGACCTGCTTCTTGTCAGCCGTGTCGAACACCGGGTTGTTGAAGGTCAAGATGTTGCCCTTGACATCCTTGCCCCCGACGCCGGGAACCTCGGTGTCCGTGACGGCGTGCTCGATCACGTGCACGGTCTTGCTCGCGGCGTGCGCCGTCCTGGCGTAGGTCGGCGCGGCGGCCACCAGCGCCGTCAGGGCGAGCGCGGCGGTGGCGACGGCAATCATCGCGCTCAACCGGATGTTGGCCGGCAATTGCGGCATGAAGAACCCTCCTCGTAGGATGAGAAAGCAGGCGATCCTACGCCCGCCCGGAGGGCACGTCCATGTCCGCCGCGGCTGACGCGATCCTCAGGCGGCGGCCGGCGCGGCGAGGGCGGCCGCTCGCGCCGGGGACCCGCCGGCGGCGGCGAACGACGGATGGGCGATCTCGAGGTAATGGCCGAACGACCAGTCGACAAAGCGCTTGGCCCCCATGGCGTGCAGTCCCGGGGCCAGCAGCCGCGGCGCCACCCGGGGGACGAGCCGCTGCACCCGCAGCATCCAGCGGAACGGCACGGCATGGCCGGCCGAGAACTGGTGGTAACGGGCCAGCGCCTGGCCGTGGCTCTGCTCGCCGGCGATCACCCGGGCCAGCTCGCGTCCGCAGGCCAGGCCGAAGTACAGGGCCGTCCGGATCCCCTCGGCGGTCAGGGGCAGGCAGTGGCCCGCGGAGTCGCCGACGAAGAACACGCCGGCATCGGTGGCCGGCCGCAGGGCGTGCGGGATCCAGTTGCCCTGGTAGCGGACGGTGTCGGCGCCCAGATCCTCGGCCAGGCGCACCGTCGGCTCGCGCACGTGAAACCGGGGGTCGAAGGACCCGACGCCGATGCGGACCTCCTCGCCGGCGGGAAAGCTCCACCCGTAGCCGGCGGGGACATATTCGCGGTCGACCCACACCTCGAGGTCCGAGCCGCCCCCGGAGGGGTGGACCTCGAGACCGCGGGAGAGCAGCGCGTCGGGGGGCTGGATGTTGGCGCCGGTGCCGAGCACGCGCCGCCAGCCCAGGGCGTCCACGACCAGGCCCGCCCGGATCGGTCCCCGGTCGGTGACCACCACGTCGCCCTCGCGGCCCTCGACCTTGGCCGTCTCGAAGGCAAAGGACCCCTGGGCGGCCAGTGCGCCGCACAGCGTCCGGTAGTCGAAGGTGGAGAATGTCCACGGCAGGTCATAGCGGACGGTCGTGTACGGGGTGTGGATGACGAGCTCTGAGAACGTCTGTTGCAGGGCCTCCTCGAGCCCCAACGCGGTCAGCCACGTCGTGGGGATCCCGCAGGCCGACGTCTGGCGCTCGCCGATCTCGTAGCGATCGACCACCATGACGTCGGCGCCGGTGCCCGCCAGCTCGCGCGCCACCGCCAGCCCCGCGAAGCTGGCGCCGCAGATGAGAACGTCGCAATCGCGGTTCAGGGGGGTCCGCTGCACTCCGCGTTTGGTCGCGCGCGTGGGCATCGAGGCGCCGATGATAGATCCGCCCCGCCTAGAGGCCACATCTGCGCTACAGGGCGGCTATCCTCCGAAGGCGCATGTCTTCAACTTCCACCCTGACGCCGCCCACCGATCAATCCAACGCGAAGATCGTCGAAGGCTCCGACGGCCTGCTGCTCGAGATCGATGGCCAGATCGTCCCCAACTATGACGCCACCCTGCACCCGTTCGCGGAGGGAGACGTCGTCACCGGCCATGTCGTCCGCATCGACAACGACGAGGTGCTGGTCGACATCGGCTACAAGTCCGAAGGGGTCATCCCCGTCGGCGAGCTGTCGATCCGCAAGTCCGTGGACCCCTCCGACGAGGTCTCGCTCGGCGAGGAGGTCGACGCGCTGGTCCTCACCAAGGAGGACCAGGACGGCCGCCTGATCCTGTCCAAGAAGCGGGCCCGCTTCGAGAAGGCCTGGCGCCGCATCGAGGCCGCCGCCGAGTCCGGCGAGCCGGTCGAAGGCGGTGTCATCGAGGTCGTCAAGGGCGGGCTCATCATCGACCTCGGCGTGCGCGGCTTCCTGCCAGCGTCGCTGGTCGACATCCGCCGGGTCCCCAACCTCGACGAGTACATGGGCCAGAGCATCGAGTGCAAGGTCATCGAGCTCAACCGCAGCCGCAACAACGTCGTGCTGTCGCGCCGTGCCGTGCTCGAGGAGCAGCGTAAGGAGGACCGCGAGCGGATCCTGGACCGCCTGCAGCCCGGGCAGGTCGTCGAGGGCACGATCTCCAACATCGTCGACTTCGGTGCCTTCGTCGACCTCGACGGGATCGACGGCCTCATCCACATCTCCGAGCTGTCCTGGTCGCACGTCAACCATCCCTCCGAGATCCTGAGCATCGGCGACACCGTCTCGGTCAAGGTCCTGGACATCGACCGCCAGCGCCAGCGGATCTCGCTGGGCCTCAAGCAGACCCAGGAGGACCCGTGGCAGCGGGTGGTCGACACCTACAACATCGGCGACGAGCTCGAGGGCAACGTCACCAAGGTCGTCACCTTCGGCGCCTTCGTCGAGATCCTGGACGGCGTCGAGGGTCTGGTCCACATCTCCGAGCTGGCCCAGCACCATGTGGACAACCCGCGCGAGATCATCCAGCCGGGCGACCCGGTGCGCGTCAAGATCCTGGAGATCGACTCCGAGCGGCGGCGTCTGTCGCTGTCGATCAAACGGGTCGAGGGCCAGATCCTCCCGGTGCGGCCGATCGAGCCCCCGACCGGCGGCGACAGCTACGACGACGTCCCCGAGCTTGGGCTGTCGGAGGATGTCTTCGCCGCCGACGAGGCGCCTGCCGCGACCCAGGTCGTCGACCCCACCGAGATCGTCGAAGCCGAGATCACGCCAGATCCTGACGCCGACGTGCCGGGCCCGCCCGAGGCCTCGGCTGCCGAGGACACGGCCGTCGCCGTGCCCGACCCGCCCGAGGCCCCAGCCGCCGAGGTCATGCCCGCTGAGGACCTTGCCGCCGAGGGCACGCCCGCTGAGGACGTCGCCGCCGAGGGCACGCCCGCTGAGGACGTGGCCGCCGAGGGCACGCCCGCGGACACCGCGGACACCGCGGACGAGACCGACGCCGACGCCGACGCCGCGGGCAGCTGATCTCCCCGAGCTGACCTGAGGCCGTGGTCCCCTGGATCGGGCTGACCGGCGGGATCGGCGCTGGGAAGTCCACCGCGCTGGCAGCGCTGGAGCGTCTGGGGGCGGCGGTCCTCTCGACCGACGCCGTGGTCCATCAGCTCTACGGGTCCGCCGAGGTCCGCGATGCGGTGGCCGACCGCTTCGGCCCCGGCGTCGTCGACGACGGGCAGGTGAACCGCGCGGCCCTGGCCCGGGCAGCGTTTGCCACCGACGAGGACCGCCATTGGCTCGAGCAGCTGCTGTGGCCGCGGGTGGGGGAGCGGGTGGCCGCCTTTCGCGCCCACGCCGGGGCGGCCGAGCCTCCGCCGCGCGCCGCCGTGGTCGAGATCCCCCTGATGTTCGAGTCCGGCTCGGACCATGGCTTCGACGCCACCATCGCGGTCATCGCCGACGAGGCGATCCGGCAGCAGCGCGCCGCCGGTCGCGGCCATGAGGCGCTGTCCGAGCGAGCCGCCCGGCAGCTCAGCCAGCAGGAAAAGTCGCAGCGTGCGACGTACACGATCGTCAACGACGGCAGCGAGCGGGAGTTGGAGCACAAGCTGTCGGCGATCCTTGACATGCTCTGCTGACCAGATCTCATTGCCGCGTGACCGCCACCGCACCACCCCGCCGCCGTAGCCGCCCCAGCGCCGCCGCGGCCGCGCGTCGCCGCCGAGCCACGGTCAGGCGCCGCCGGCGGATCGCGCTGGGCGTGGTCGCGGTCACCGCGGCCGTGGTGGCGCTGCTGATGGCGCTGCCGCTGGCCAAGCGGGCGGTCAACGCGTTCGGGCTGCCGCTGCACTACTCGTCGGTGATCCGGCGCCAAGCGGCGGAGAAGCACCTGGATCCCGCGCTGGTGGCCGCGGTCATCTACGCCGAGACGAAGTTCGACCCGCGCACCTCGACGGCCGGGGCCGTCGGCCTCATGCAGCTGATGCCCCGGACGGCGACCTTCCTGGCCGGGCGCTCCGGGGCGACGACCTTCTCCACGGCCGACCTGTCCACGCCCGACGTCAACATCGCCTACGGCAGCTATTACCTGCGCTACCTCCTGGACGAGTATCACGGCAGCACCGTCCTGGCCCTGGCGGCCTACAACGGGGGCGAGACCAACGTCGATGACTGGGTGAAGTCCGCCCAGGCGGACCGGCAGCGGTTCCGGATCGGCGACATCCCGTTTCCGGAGACGCGGGCGTATGTGCAGCGCGTGCTCCAGGCGCGCGCCGACTACCGCAGGACCTACGCCTCGCAGCTGGGCCTCGGCTGACCGGCGGCCCGGCGCTCCGCTCGCCAATGCGGTCAGGTCCTGGCCGCTGAGCACGCCCGCCGCTCCTGCGCCGACGCTAGATTCATAGGGGAGGACATGCCCAAGTTCGAGCTCGACAGCGCCTTCTCGCCGACCGCCGATCAGCCCGCCGCGATCGACGCGCTGGCGCGCGGCATCGAGTCCGGAGAGCGGTTTCAGACCCTGCTGGGCGCGACCGGGACCGGTAAGACGATGACGATGGCGGCCACCATCGCGGCCGTGCAGCGCCCGTCGCTGATCATCGCCCACAACAAGACGCTGGCGGCGCAGCTATGCAACGAGTTCCGGACCTACTTCCCCAGCAACTCCGTCGAGTACTTCGTCTCCTACTACGACTATTACCAGCCCGAGGCCTACGTCCCCTCCAAGGACCTCTACATCGAGAAGGACTCGGCCATCAACCAGGAGATCGACCGGTTGCGACATGCCGCCACCGCGGGCCTGTTCGCGCGCCGCGACGTCGTCATCGTGGCCAGCGTGTCGTGCATCTTCGGCCTCGGCTCGCCGGAGGTCTACGACGAGAACCTCCAGACGCTCAACAAGGGCGAGATGATCGATCGCGACAAGCTGCTGCGCAAGCTCGTCTCGATCCAGTACACCCGCAACGACACCGCCCTCTCCCGAGGCACCTTCCGCGTGCGCGGGGAGACGCTCGAGGTGTTCCCGGCCTACGCTGAGACCGCCTACCGGATCGTGCTGTTCGGCGACGAGGTGGAGCACCTCCAGCACTTCGATCCGGTCACCGGCGAGCTGATCGAGGACGATCTGGAGCACGTGGCCATCTGGCCGGCGTCGCACTACAACGTCCGCGAGGGCATGATCGAGGATGCGGTGGCCGAGATCGGGCGCGAGCTCAACGCCCGCTGCGCCGAGCTCGAGCAGCAGGGCAAGCTGCTGGAGTCCCACCGTCTGCGCCAGCGCACGCAGTACGACATGGAGATGCTGCGCGAGCTGGGCTTCTGCTCGGGCATCGAGAACTACTCGCGGATCCTCGACGGCCGCAACTCCGGGGACCGGCCGTACTGCCTGCTGGACTACTTCCCCGACGACTTCGTCTGCTTCATCGACGAGTCCCACCAGACCGTGCCCCAGATCGGCGGCATGTACGAGGGCGACCGCTCGCGCAAGCAGACCCTCGTCGACTACGGCTTCCGCCTGCCCAGCGCGCTGGACAACCGGCCGCAGACGTTCGCCGAGTTCCTCTCGATCACGCCTCAGATGGTGTTCGTGTCGGCGACGCCCGGGCCGTACGAGCTGACCAAATCGGCGGGCGTCGTGGTGGAGCAGATCATCCGGCCGACGGGCCTGCTCGATCCGCAGGTGGAGGTGCGGCCGATCAAGGGCCAGGTGGACGACCTGCTGGGGGAGATCCGCAAGCGCGTCGAGCGCAACGAGCGCACGCTGGTGACCACGCTCACGAAGAAGATGAGCGAGGACCTGACGGACTACCTGCTCGAGATGGTGTTCAAGGTCCGCTACCTGCACTCCGAGATCGACACGCTGGAGCGGATCCAGATCATCCGCGAGCTGCGGATGGGCGAGTACGACGTACTGGTCGGCGTCAACCTCCTGCGCGAGGGCCTCGACCTGCCCGAGGTGTCGCTGGTGGCGATCCTCGACGCCGACAAGGAGGGCTTCCTCCGCGGCGAGACCTCCCTGATCCAGACCATCGGGCGCGCGGCGCGCAACGTCGAGGGCAAGGTCCTGATGTACGCCGACAAGCGAACCGACGCGATGAACAAGGCGCTCGACGAGACCGACCGCCGCCGCGAGATCCAGCGGGCGTACAACGAGGAGCACGGCATCACGCCGGAGACGATCGTCAAGGGCATCTCGGACATCTCCGAGTTCCTGATGGGCGAGTCGAAGGTGCCCAAGGGCCGCCGTCGCCGCCGCGAGAAGACCGTCGACATGTCGCCGGCGGAGCTCGAGTCGACGATCGTGCAGCTCGAGGAGGAGATGCTCACCGCGGCCGAGGAGCTGCGCTTCGAGTACGCCGCCAAGCTGCGCGACGAGATCCGCGACCTGCGCCGCGAGCTGCTCGACG
>DASXJW010000046.1:0-23242 GCA_036497165.1 Solirubrobacteraceae bacterium | reverse complement strand
GTCCACGAAGGTCTCGATCTTGGCCTTGGTGCCCGTCATCAGGCTGGCGTGAACCCCGAGCCACGCCATGTGCGCCAGCTCGCCGTGGATCTCGTGGTGATGCTTGCCGACCTCGGCGATCGCCGCGCCGCGCCCGATCATGGCCATGATCCCCTTGTCGTGGTAGGCAAACGGCTTGCGCGGCTTGCCCGCAAGCTCGGCCAGGATGTTCTCGGCCGCCCAGGCGCCGCTCTGCAGCGCCACCGACCCGAGCTGCGGCAGCGCGCCGTCCGCGCCATCGGGGATGTTGGCGACGTCGCCGATGACGTAGACGCCGTCGTGACCGGCCAGCGTCAGGTCGGGCCCGACGTCCACACGGCCCCCGCGCCCGCGGGCGAGGTCCCCGTCGCCCGCCACCGGCGCCGCCGTGATGCCCCCGCCCCACACGACGCAGCGTGTCGCGACGGTCGTGCCGTCCGAGAACACCGCGTGACCCGTGGCGACCTCCTTGACCCCGGTGCCCAGATGGATCTTCACACCCTTGTCGCCCAGCACCTTGGCCACGTACGCGTGGGCCCGGTCTGAAAACGGCTTGAGCAGCGCGTCGCCGTAGTCGAGCAGATGGACCTGCGCCGCCCCCGCATCGAGATCGGGATAGACGGCCGGAAGGGTCACGTTGACCATGTCGGCGATGGCGCCGGCCACCTCGACGCCGGTCGGCCCACCGCCCACGATCACCAGGTTGAGCGCCCCGCGCTCGATCAGGCTCGGATCCCGGTCGACCTGCTCAAACAGGCCCAGGATGCGCGAGCGCAGGTTGGTGGCATCGTCGAGCGAGTACAGCGGAAACGCGTTCTCGGCCGCGCCCGGGGTGCCGAAGAAGTTCGGCTGAGATCCCGCGGCCAAGACCAGCACATCGCCCGACCACGTCTGACCATCACCCGAGGTGACCGTCCGCGCGGCGGGATCGACCTCGGCGATGTCCGCCAGCTTGATGTCGACGCTGGGATCCTCGGCGAACACCGCACGCAGCGAATGCGCGATATCGCTGGGGGACAGCTGCGAGGTGGCGACCTGATAGAGCAGGGGCTGGAACTGGTGGTAGTTGTTGCGGTCGATCAGCGTGACATGGATCGCGTCGTGGCCGGCCAGGCGCTGAGCGCAGGCCAACCCGGCGAACCCACCACCGACGATCACGACGTGCCGCTTGTCCGCGTCGCTCATGACGCCTCCTCGAGCTCGGTTCGGGCCGCCCACGGTAGGCGGCGGGAACCGGGCGAGCATCACCCGGTTGGCATGATGCGAAGCGCGCGCGGCGACCTACCGTGCCCGGTCGTGTCAGAGCGCCAACCGCCCGAGAGCGAGCGCGGAGCCCGCGATGCCTGAGGGGCTCTCGGCCGCCGAGGTCGGCAAGGAGATCGCGGAGCATCGCGAGCACGCCGAACACGCCGAACACGCCGGCGGCGGTCATTCCGAGCATGCCGCCCACGTGGGCCGGGACCGCATGATCTCCATCGTCGAGGCGCTCATCCTGTCAGTCGTGGCCCTGCTGGCGGCCTGGTCGGGGTACTCGGCGGCGAAGTGGAGCACCGAGGCCTCCCTGTCGTTGGCCAAGGCATCGTCGACCCGCACCAAGGCCAACCTCAACCAGATCCAGGCCACGCAGATCCGCACTCTGGACTCCGTGACGTTCAACGCCGCCGAGACGGCCTACGCGGCTGGGAATGCGCCGCTGTTCCGGCTCGCGCTCAACCGCATGCGCCCCGGCTACCGCCCCGCCGTCAACGCCTGGCTGGCCACCCATCCCCTCAAGAACCGTCACGCGCCGCCGGATCCGTCCTACATGCCCCAGTACCGCATCCCGCAGGAGGCGGCGGCCCGGGTATTCAACGCGCGGGCCGACGCCTACTTCTCCGAGGGCGAGGCGGCCGCGGGCACGGGCGACAAGTACGTGCGGCTCACGGTGCTGCTCGCCGCCGTCCTGTTCCTGGTGGGCATCGGGAGCCGGTTCCCGGTTCGCGTCGCCCGCTACGGGCTCATCGGGGTCGCCGGCGTTCTGCTGGTCGTCTCGGTGATCCAGCTGCTCGGGCTCCCCGGGCCGCCCGCGTGACCGCCGCGGCCGTCCCGTGACCGCGGCGCCCGGCACGCGACCCGCGGGCGGGCGCGACGCGCGGGGGACCGGTTGCTCAATGCTTGAAGCTCGAGACCTCCTCCAGCGGGCGCGCCGGCAGCGGGACGGTGAGGCCCTCCAGCGCGGTGGTCTGCTTGCGCAGGGCATCCAGGAAGAGGTCGGCCATGTCGCGCGACATCCCGGCCCGCACCACCACCCTGAGGACCGAGAGGTCCTGGCGGTTCTCGGGAAAGGTGTAGGCCGGAACAAGCCAGCCCTGCTCGCGCAGACGGGCCGACACGTCGAAGACCGTGTAGTTGGTCACCTCGGACTTCAGCGCGAACGCGAACACGGGCAGATCGCTGCCGTCAGTGATCAGCCAGTAGGGCCCCATCGCCTCGATCTCGTGCGCCATGTGCTGCGCCACCGCGCTGGAGCCGCGTTGGACGGCGCGGTAGCCGTTGGCCCCCAGCGATACGAACATGAAGTACTGGGCGATGACCTCGCTGCCCGGGCGTGAGAAGTTCAGCGCGAACGTCGGCATCGATCCGCCGAGGTAGTTGACGTCGAAGACGAGGTCGCTGGGGAGCGCCTCCCTGTCGCGCCACAACGCCCACCCGACGCCGGGATAGACCAGACCGTACTTGTGGCCCGACGCGTTGATGGACTGGACCCTGTCAAGCTGGAAGTCCCACTCCAGGTCGGGCTGGACGAAGGGCGCGATGAACCCACCTGACGCGGCGTCGACGTGCACCGGCACGTCGGGTCCGCCATCGGCGGCCAGCGTGTCGAGGGCGGCGCAGATCTCGCTCACCGGCTCATAGCTTCCGTCGAACGTCGATCCCAGCACGGCAACGACGCCGATCGTGTTCTCATCGCAGAGCTTGACCGCCTGCTCGGCGTCCAGGTGGTAGCGGTCGCCCTCCATCGGCGCCAGGCGGGGCTCGACGTCCCAGTACCGGCAGAACTTCTCCCAGCACACCTGCACGTTGACGCCGGTGACCAGGTTGGGGCGATCAGTGGGCTTGCCCGCGGCGCGCATGCGCTCGCGCCAGCGCCACTTCAGCGCCAGGCCGCCGAGCATCGCAGCCTCGCTGGAGCCCGTCGTGGAGGTGCCCGTCACATCGTCGTCGCCCGACGCGTGCCAGAGGCGTCCGATGACGTTGACGCACCGGCGCTCGATCTCGGCCGTCTGCGGATACTCGTCCTTGTCGATCATGTTCTTGTCCGCCGTGAGGCCCATCAGCGCCTTGGCGCGCGGCGGCATCCAGGTGGTCACGAAAGTCGCCAGGTTCAGGCGCGCGCTGCCGTCGAGCAGCAGCTCGTTGGCGATCAGGTCATAGGCCACCTCGGTGCCGGTCCCATGCTCGAAGATCTCGTCATGGCACAGATCGCTGATGGCCTGCTCGAGTACCAGTGCCGAGGTGCTCGCGCCGTCGCTCGTCGTCTCCACAGTCATCGCTGCTCCCTGTTCGCGGTCGAGGCCCAACCGCCACAGGCTGGGGGTGGACCGCAGGCCCGACATCATCCCGATGAGGTGAGGTGGTCGCCACCGGCGGCGCGCGATGGTCGTAGACTCCCCACAGGCGAGCAACGAGCCATGGCGAGCGCAAAGGACCGGGGCCGGTGGATGCAGCGGGGATGACCGCGTTTCCCACCGTGCGGGTGGCGGCGATCCAGGCCACGCCGGTGGTACTCGACGCGGAGGGGTGCGTGGCCAAGGCAGAGCGGCTGCTGCACGAGGCGGCCGATCGGGGCGCGCAGCTCGCGGTGCTGCCCGAGTGCTTCATCCCGCTGTACCCATCGAACGCCTGGGGCCGCGGGGCGGCGGGCTTCGGCGGCTGGGACGAGCTGTGGGAGCGGTTGTGGGCGAACTCGGTCGACGTCCCCGGCCCGCTGCTGGATCGCCTCGTGGCGGTATGTCGCGACCGCGAGCTGTTCTGCGTGATCGGTGTCAACGAGCGCGAGTCACAGCGACCCGGGACGCTCTACAACACGATGGTGTACCTGGGTCCCGCGGGGGTGCTGGCGCGCCATCGCAAGCTCATGCCCACCCACCACGAGCGGCTCTTTCACGGGATCGGCGCCGGAGACGATCTCTCGGTCGTGAGTATCGCCCAGGCACGTGTAGGCGGCCTGATCTGCTGGGAGAACCGGATGCCGCTGGCCCGCTATCGCGTGTACCAGGGCGGCCCGCAGATCTGGGTGGCGCCGACCGCCGATGACAGCGGTGGCTGGCTGGCGTCGATGCGCCACATTGCGATCGAGTCCGGAGCCTTCGTCGTGTCGGTGCCGCAGTTCATCCCGGCAGCGGCGTTCCCGGCCGATTTCCCGGTGCCGCTGCCCCCGGACAAGGATGTTCTGGGACGCGGCGGGGCGGCCGTGATCGAGCCCTCCTCGGGCGAGGTGATCGCAGGACCGCTGTATGACCAGGAGGGCATCGTCGAGGCCGAGTGCGACCTCCGGATCGGGCTGCACGCCAAGCGATGGTTTGACTCGGTCGGCCATTACAGCCGCGAGGATGCCCTCGCGCGCGGGTGAAGCCGGGCCTACCGGGTCAGAAGATGGAGCGCAGGCCGTGCAGCGCGGCGGCGCCGAGCACGATCTCCAGTGCGACGCCGACGATGCCGATGGCGAGCCCGGCGAAGACGACGACGAAGTCCTCGAGCAGCACGCCCAGGGAGAGGACGACGACGCCGAGCGACGGCAGCGTGTCCAGACCGGTGAAGGGCGGGGCGAAGAACGCGCCGGCCGTGCCGCCGACGACGAGCAGGCCGAAGACCGCGTTGGAGAGGCGGTGGTGAAAGAGGAAGGCCAAGCGGGGACGCGACAGCCGCTCCAGCCGCCGGATGAGCTTGGTCAGCGAGGCGATGAACTTCTGCTGGCGGGCGCCCGCGAGCTCGAGGCGCTGCCAGCGCTGGGGCAGCCAGACCATGCGGCGGCCGACGATGAGCTCGAGGGCGAGGAGGACCGCGATGACCTCGAACACATGCGTGGCCCCGCCGGTGGGGAGCGGCAGGGCCGGGACGCCGAGCAGCAGCACGAACAGGACGGCGAAGCTCTTCTCACCGAACGTGTTGACGAGGCCGCCGAGCGTCTTGTCGCCGTCGCCGTCCAGCCATGCCTCGAGCTCATCGCTGAGCTTCTGGGGCTCGGCCGCCGGATCGGCGGGGTCGCGCTGCGGACGGGGCGGGGGGCGTTCGTCGGGCTCGGCCATGACCCGGAGTGTCCTGCGACCGGCGGCCGGGGCCGGCGGGCGTCGGGGCTTAGCGAGCGCCGGCCGCGGCCGCGCTGCCGATCTGCGGTCCCAGCTCCACGAGGCGGCGCGCCGCGGCGGTGATCGCGTCCGCGTCGATGCCGACGTCGTGGAGCAACTCGGCCATCTTGCCCGAGCCGGGCAGATGCGAGACGCCCAGCTTGACGATGCGGGGCCGCTCGTCGGCGTCCGCGAACGCACTCAGGACGGCCTCGCCGAGCCCGCCCTCGGGCCAGTGGTCCTCGACCACCACGAGCCGTCCGCCCGTCGCCCGGGAGGCGGCGGCCAGCGTATCGACGTCTACCGGCTTGACCGAGTAGAGGTCGATGACGCGAGCGTTGACGCCGTCAGCGGCGAGCGTGTCAGCGGCCTTGATGGCCTCGTGCAGGGTGACCCCGGCGCCGATGAGCGTGACCTGGTCATCGTCGGACTCGCGCACCACCTTGGCGCCGCCGATCTTGAATTCCTCGTCAGGGCCATAGAGGGTGGGCAGGCCGGCGCGGGTGGAGCGCAGGTAGGAGATGCCGTCGTGGTCGGCCATGAGCTCGACGAGCTTGACCGTCTGATTGGGATCCGACGGGTAGAGGACGACCGACCCGCCCAGCGCGCGGAACTCGGCCAGATCCTCCAGCGCCATCTGCGACGGTCCGTCCTCGCCGATCGAGACCCCGGCGTGCGAGCCGTTGAGACAGAGCTTGGCCTTGGAGATGACCGCCATGCGCACGAAGTCATACGACCGCGCGTGGAAGGCGGCGAAGGTGGCCGCGAACGGCGTCCAACCGCGGACCTGGAAGCCGATCGCGGTGGAGATCATCATCTGCTCGGCGATGTAGGCCTCGAAGTAGCGCTCGGGCGTCTTCTTGAGCGCCTCGTCGGTGTGCGTGGAGTTCGAGACCTCGCCGTCGATGACCACAACGTCGCCGCGGCGCTGCATGATGGCGGCCAGACCCTCGCCGAACGCCTTGCGAGTCGGGACCTTGTCGCCACCGACCTCGTAGGTGGGCAGTGGCGCCGACGGATCGGCGTCGAAGCGATGCGGGCTGCCCGTGCTCTCGGGCTTGGCCACGTCGACGTGGATGGGGCCGACGTTGCCCAGTTCCTCGATCGCCTTGTCGGGATCCTTGAGCGGCTGGCCGTGCTTGCCCTCAACGTTGGCGGTCTCGGTGGCGCCGTAGCCCTTGATCGTCCGCGCGACGATCATCGTGGGCTTGCCGGCGGTGGCCTCCGCCTCGGAGTAGGCGCGGTCGATCGCGGCAATGTCGTGGCCGTCGATCTCGATGGCGTGCCAGCCGGACGCCTCGGCGCGCCGCGCGTAGGACTGCAGGTCCCAGCCGTGCATGGTCTCGCCCCGCTGCCCCAGGCGGTTGACGTCGATGACGGCGACGAGGTTGTCCAGCCCTGCGACGCCGGCATGGTCCACGGCCTCCCAGATGGACCCCTCGGCCATCTCGGAGTCGCCGCACAGGGTGAAGACGCGGTAGGGCAGGCGGTCAAGGTCGCGCGCGCAGAGGGCCAGTCCGGTCGCGACGGGCATGCCCTGGCCCAGAGACCCGGTGGCGACGTCGACCCACGGCAGCACGGGCGTCGGGTGCCCCTCGAGCTTGGAGCCGAACTGGCGGAAGGTCAGCAGCTCCTCGTCGGTGATCGCGCCGGCGGCGGCGAACATGGCGTAGACGAGCGGGGAGGCGTGACCCTTGGAGAAGATGAGGTGGTCGTTGTTGGGGTTCTCCGGGTTGGCGTAGTCGTAGCGCAGGTGGCGGGCCATCAGCACCGCCATGAGATCGGCGGCGGACATCGAGGAAGTGGGATGCCCGGAGTTGGCGGCGGCCGCCGCCCGGATGGAGTCGATACGCAGACGCTGGGCGAGCTGATGGATCTCTTCGTTGGTCATCTGGCCTTCCTCTGGATCGGGGCCGTGCAGTGCTGAATTGCGCGCAATATGCAGACTGAAAACATCCGCCGCATTCGAGTAATAGCACCCGAATGGCGTTATGGGTCAGACGAAATGACCGATCAGGACGGATGGGACGCCGCGGGCGCCGCGCCCGGCCGGCGCGTCACCGCGGAGCCCGCGTCCGGGTGCAGGCGAAGTGCCGCGGCCGTACCGACGAGGGCCACGAGCGCCAGCAGCAGGAAGGCGACACTGTAGGAGCCGGCGGCGGTGGTGGCGCCAGGCAGGACGCCCGCCAGGGGGCCGCCGGCGCGGATGGCCACCGCCCCCAGGGGGACGCCCAGCCCCACCGCCAGTTGCTGCGCCGTGGCCTGGAGGGTGTTGGCGTCGCGGATCTGCTCATGCGGCGTGTCGCTGAAGGCGATGGTCGAGTAACAGGTGAGGCTGACAGAGCGACCGACTCCGTTGAGCACCGCGACCCCGGCGATGATCACCAGGGGCGTCCCGGCGTGCAGGAATGCGGCGGCCACCATGGTCGCCGCCGCGCCGGCGGTGGAGGCCACCAGGACGGGACGGAAGCCGAAGCGCCGCAGCAGGGGCGTCGTGGTCGGCTTGATCGCCACGTTGCCCAGGAAGACGAAGACGACGAGCGCGCCCGACTTCACCGGGCTCCAGCCGAAGGCGTCCTGGAACAGCAGCGTGAGCACGAACGGGACCGCCGTGATCGCGGTCCAGAACAGCGTTCCGCTGCTCAGGGCGGCGCGGAACGTGGGGACGCGGAGGGTCCGGAGGTTGACGAGCGGATGCGGGACGCGCAGGAGGTGCACCGTCGCGCCACCGAGCGCCACGACCGCGACGAGCGCGCAGACGATCACCCCCGACCACGCGACCCGGCTCTGGGACAGGAGGTAGGCCATGTACGTGGCGGCGGCCAGGCCCCCGCACGTGAGCAATCCGCCGATCGGATCCAGGGGCGGCGCAGCCTCGTCGGTGTGGGGCGAGTCGATGAGCCGCCAGGCGACCACGAACGCCGCCACCCCGAGCGGCAGATTGACCAGGAACAGCCACTGCCAGCTCGCGTAGGTGGTGATGACACCGCCGGCCAGCGGGGCGACGACCGGCGCGATCAACCCCGGCCACACCAGCAGCGCGATCATCGCGAGCACCTGCCCCTTCGCGGTCCGCGACAGGACCACGAGGCGACCGACCGGCACCATCATGGCGCCGCCGATGCCCTGGGTGATGCGGAAGGCGACGAGCTCGGCCAGGCTGGTGCTGGCAGCGCACAACAGCGAGGACACGGTGAAGATGACGATCGCCGACAGGAAGACCGGACGCGCGCCCCAGCGCGCGGCGATCCAGCCGCTGAGAGGGATGAACACGGCCAGCGTCACCATGTAGGCCGCGATCACGATCCCCACCGAGGTCGAGGCGACGTGCAGGGCATCGGCGATGCGCGGCGCGGCGGTGGTCACGATGGTCCCATCCAGGTTCTCCATGAAGAAGCAACCCGCGACCAGGAGGGCAGTGTTGCGGAGGCGGCGATCGGTCATCTCGAGCGGCGTACGATTAAAGCCATGACACCGCTTGGTCTGGCATTGCTGGTCATCGGGGCGGTCGTGGCGGTCGCGGAGGCGCACTATCCCACGCAGGGGATCGCCGGCGGGATCGGCGTGCTGATCATGGCCGTAGGGGCGGTGCTGGCGATCACCGGACTCGGGGGCGCCGTGGTCGTCGCCCTGCTGGCCGGGGGGGCGCTGGCGGCCGCCGGTGCGGGCGGGGTGCTCGTCTCGCTCAAGAAGGGGGGCGCGGTCCGGCACCGTCGGGTGCGCACCGGCGCGGAGGGCATGGTCGGCCACATCGGCACCGTGCAGAACTGGACCGATTCGTCGGGCAGCGTGGCCGTCGACGGAGCCCTGTGGCGGGCGCGACGGTCGTTGCACCCCGACGACGAGGATTCCGGGCCGCCGGAGCTGCACACGGGAGACAAGATCGTCGTCGAGCATCTCAGCGGGCTGACGCTGTCCGTGCGCCCCGCCGAGGAATGGGAGCTGATCTAGCCCATGGTCACCGCGATCATCGTCATCCTCGCCGTGATCCTGGTCGTGGCGCTGACGGCTCTGGCCAGCGCCGTCCGGGTGCTGCGCGAGTACGAGCGCGGCATCGTGTTCCGGCTGGGACGGCTCATGGAGGTCCGCGGCCCGGGGCTTCAGATCCTCATCCCGTCGCTTGACCGCATGGTGCGGGTCAGCCTGCGCACCGTGACCCTGTCCATCCCGCCCCAGGAGATCATCACGCGCGACAACGTCCCCGCGCGGGTCACCGCCGTGGCCTACTACCGGGTGATCGATCCCAGCAGGGCGATAACCGAGGTGGAGAGCTTCTCCTCCGCGACGCTGCAGATCGCGCAGACGTCGCTGCGCTCGGTGCTGGGCGTGGTCGACCTCGACACCCTGCTGTCCGAGCGCGAGCACCTCAACACCTCCCTGCAGGAGGTCATCGACGCCCAGACGGAGCCGTGGGGGATCAAGGTGACCACGGTCGAGATCAAGGACGTCGAGATCCCCGAGCGCATGCAGCACGCGATCGCCCGCCAGGCCGAGGCCGAGCGCGAGCGGCGCGCCAAGATCATCAACGCCGAGGGCGAGGCCCAGGCGGCCGCCAAGCTCGCCGAGGCCGCGGACGTGATCGGCCGCAACCCGGTGACCCTGCAGCTGCGCTACCTGCAGACCCTGCGCGAGATCGGCGGCGGCCAGAACTCCACGATCGTCTTTCCCGTCGACGTGGTGCGCCCGATCGTCGAAGCCCTGGGCGGCGCGACGTCCCGGCCGAGCGAGGCGACGCCGGCTCCGGCTCACACGTCGGACATCGATGCGCTCGATGCCATGGTCGCCCAGCAGCTGGACGCGGCGCGCCGCGCGGAGCTGGGCCCCGGAGCCGCGGCCGACGAGGATGCCGCCGACGGCGCGCCCGGCGCCGAGGCCGACCGGCCGCCGGCCGGAGGCGACACGTCAGCCGGTTCATGACGCGGATGTGAAGGGCAGCGGCCACGGCGCGGGCGCCGACTAACCTCGACCGTGGCATGGCTCTCCGCCAGGACATCCGCAACATCGCGATCATCGCCCACGTCGACCACGGCAAGACGACGCTCGTCGACGCCCTGCTGTGGCAGTCCGGCGCGTTTCGCGCCAACCAGGACGTGGCCGAGCGCGTGCTGGACTCGATGGACCTCGAGCGCGAGAAGGGCATCACGATCCTGGCCAAGAACACGGCGGTGCGCTACGGCGGGGTCAAGCTCAACATCGTCGACACGCCCGGCCACGCGGACTTCGGTGGGGAGGTCGAGCGCGGGCTGACGATGGTCGACGGCGTGCTCCTGCTCGTCGACGCCTCCGAGGGACCGCTGCCCCAGACGCGGTTCGTCCTGCGCAAGGCGCTCGAGGCGCGGCTCCCGGTGATCCTGGTGGTCAACAAGGTGGATCGGCCCGACGCCCGCATCGACGAGGTGATCGACGAGGTCTACGAGCTGTTCCTCGACCTTGACGCCGACGAGTCCCAGATCGACTTCCCCATCGTCTACACCAACGCCAGGGCCGGCCAGGCGTCGCTGGACCCCGATTTCGATGCCACCCACCCCACCGACCTGCAGCCGCTGCTCGACCTGCTGGTGGAGCACGTGCCGGCTCCCGAGTACGACCCCGAGCACCCGCTCCAGGCGCACGTCACCAACCTCGACGCCTCGCCCTACGTGGGTCGCCTGGCCATCTGCCGCGTGCGCCACGGGACCATCCGCCGCGGCGAGACCGTCGCCTGGTGCCGGCACGACGGCTCGATCGAGCGCGTCCGGGTCTCCGAGCTGTACGTCAACGAGGCGCTGGAGCGCGTGGAGGCCGAGGAGGCGGCGGCGGGCGAGATCATCTTCGTCGCCGGCATCCCCGAGATCACCATCGGCGACACCCTGGCCGACGCCGAGGATCCCCGGCCGCTTCCGGTCATCACCGTCGACGAGCCGTCGCTGAGCGTCACCATCGGCATCAACACGAGCCCCCTGGCGGGACAGGACGGCTCCCTGGTCACCGCCAGTCAGCTCAAGGCCCGGCTGGAGCGCGAGCTGGTGGGCAACGTGTCGCTGCGCGTGTCGACCACCGAGCGGCCCGACACCTGGGAGGTCCAGGGACGCGGCGAGCTGGCGCTGGCGGTGCTGGTGGAGCTCATGCGACGCGAGGGCTTCGAGCTGACGGTGGGCAAGCCGCAGGTGGTGACGCGTGAGATCGACGGCCGGGCCCACGAGCCGGTCGAGCGCATGAGCGTGGACATCCCGGAGGAGTACGTGGGCGTGCTCACCCAGCTGCTGGCGCTGCGCAAGGGACGGATGGAGCAGATGGTCAACCACGGCACCGGGTGGGTGCGCATGGAGTACCTGGTGCCCGCGCGCGGGATGGTCGGCTTTCGCACCGAGTTCCTCACCGAGACCCGGGGCACGGGGATCGTGCACCACGTCTTCGATCGCTGGGAGCCGTGGCACGGCGACCTGCGCACCCGGCCGACGGGCTCCCTGGTCGCCGACCGGCGCGGCGCCGTGGCCGCCTTCGCCCTGTTCAACCTCCAGGAGCGCGGCACGCTGTTCGTCGAGCCCGGCGACGAGGTCTACGAGGGGATGATCGTGGGCGAGAACTCGCGGCCCGAGGACCTCGACGTCAACGCCACCAAGGAGAAGCACCTCACCAACATGCGCTCATCCACCGCCGACGAGCTCGTGCGGCTGGTGCCCAAGCGCGAGCTCTCCCTCGATCAGGCGCTCGAGTTCCTGCGCGCCGACGAGAGCGTCGAGGTCACCCCGCACGCCGTGCGGCTGCGCAAGGCGACCCTGGACCGGACCGAGCGGCTGCGCGAGTCGCGGTCGGTTCGGGCCGCCGCCGGCTCCGCGGCCTGACGGGCCGGCAGCGCACGACGCCGCCAGGCGGGTGTCCGCGTCACCGCGCGTGCCGGGCCGGGTGGCCTTCGGCCGCCGGGCCCCGCCACGGCCGGGGCGGAATCGCGGCCTCGATCGGCACCACCGCGGAGCGGTGCACCGTGTGGCGCGCGCGCAGGGCGCCGCGAAGCAGCGGCACGGCCGCGGCGAGCGCTCGCGCGTGAGCGCGCAGCCGCCGCTCGCGCGCGGCATGCCACGCCCACCCCAGCTGCCGGTAGGCGACGAGCCCCAGCCACCGGACCGGCCAGAACTTGGCCAGCAGCAGCAGCGTGTTGCGCGCCACCAGGAAGCGGTGCCCGCCCGCCAGGGCCGTGGAGGATCCCTCTCCGGCGTGGAGCGCCACCGCCGGCTCGTATCGGCAGCTCCACCCGGCCAGCCGCAGGCGAAGCGCCAGATCGACGTCCTCCAGGTAGGCGAAGTAGCGCTCGTCAAAGCCGCCGACCGCCAGGACCGGCGCGCGGCGGTACAGCGCCGCCCCAGCGCAGGCGCCGAAGACCTCGCCGGGGTCGTCAAAGCGTCCATCGTCGAGCGTGAACCGTCCCCGCTGCTCGCACGCTCCGTCGCGGCGCAGCACATCGCCCGCATCGTAGATGCGAGCCGGGGCGGCCAATTCGACCATCTTGCACGCCACCGCGGCGACGCCGGCCGCGGATCGCACCGCTGAGGCCATGCGCGCGAGCCAATCGGGCTCCAGCACCACGTCGGTGTTGATCAGCGCGATCAGCTCGGCCTCGGCCGCCCGCAGCCCCAGGTTGGCGGCATGAGCAAAGCCGCTGTTGGCGGCCAGGGCGAGGACGCGGACCTCGGGGTGGTCGCTGGCCAGGTACGACGCCGAGCCATCGGTGGAGCCGTTGTCGACCACGATCACCTCAAGGGGGCTCAGCGTCTGGTGCGACAGTGAGCGCAGGCAGCCCGGCAGCCACCGGCGGCCGTTCCAGTTGGGCACCACGACGGAGACGGCCGGCGGCGGGAGTGAGGGATCTGCCTCGCTCAAGCGCCCGATGGTGGCGGATCGGCGATCATTGCGCGATGCGCCTGCTGCGTCCCGCGCTGTTGGCCCTGGCCCTCGCCGCCTGCGCGTGGTTTGCGCTCGGCATCCGCCAGTCTCACGAGATCGACCAGGCGGAGAACACGATCGCGGCCGCCCACCCGGCGGCCGGGCAGTTGCGCGCGGCGGGGCAACGGCTGCGTGCGGCAGCCTTCCTGAACCCCGATCGCGCGGTCGACATCGACCGCGGCCGCCTGGACCTCAAGCAGCACCGGCCGGCGCAGGCGCGCCGCATCCTGGCCGGCGTGGTCGCCGACGAGCCGCAGAACCTGGACGCATGGATCTGGTTCACCGGAGCCAACCTCGGCCGCCCGGCGGCTCGGCTGGGCGCCGCCCGTATCGCGGCGCTGGATCCGGCCGACCGCCGCGCGGTGGGCCGCTGACCCATCACCCATCCCGTGCAGACGAGCGCCTCCCGGGCTCCTTGTGGCGCAGCAGCGGCAGCTCGACCACCCGGTAGCTGACCGTGGCCACAGCGACGCTGACAGCCAGGGTGGCCAACCAGAGCACGGCCGTGCGCAGATGGCTGTCGTGCGCGGCCAGGGCTACGCCCTGCGCGCTGAAGTGGCCCGGATCGGCGGGCTCTCCCAGAAGCTCGGCGATCGTCAGGTGGTACAGGTAGACGCCGTAGGAGACCAGGCCCAGGTACAGCAGAGGCCGCCAGCTCAACACCCGGCGGGCGGCGCCTCCGGCCGAGGCGCCGAACAGCGCCGGTGCCATCATCAGCAGGCAGAACCCCCCGGTGAGCGCGATCGAGCCCAGGGTGCGCGCGAGCGGCTGCGGGGTGCGCAGCGACACGATGATGTTGAACAGGCCGTCGGGATGAAGCACGGCGACCGCGCCGATCAGACAGGCGATCGCCCCCACCCAGCTGAGGTCGGGGTGGGCGGAGATCCATCCGACCAGCGGGCCCGGACGCGCCCGTTCCTGGGTGGCGACGCTGACCACCGCCAGCGCCATGCCCGCGGCAAACCAGGTGGACTCGCCCAGCACCGTGGTGGCGAGCAGGCTGGACACCGCGAGTCGGGACGCCAGCACCTGCACCGCCACCCCGGCGAGCGCCACCGCACCCAGCAGGCCCAGCTCCCAGCGCGGCCACCGGGCGCCGCCGGCCATCGCGTCGACGCGCCCCATGAGGATCGCCCAGAACGGAAGCGCGATGTAGAAGCTGATCTCGGCGGAGAGGCTCCAGGCCGAGGGGATGCCGCTGACGACGGTGCGCGACGAGAAGCCCTGGAGGAACAGGTAGTAGCGCCACCCGTGACCGCTGAATACGCCGACGATGCCCGGAAAAATTGCCAGGACGGTGAGCGCCACCCAGTAGGCGGGGACGATCCTGAGGATCCGGCGGCGGGCGTAGCGCCCGATGGTGGGCGCCTGGCGCCGTGCCCGCCGGGCGGCCACGAACGGGCGGTAGAGCAGGAACCCGGAGATGGCGAAGAACAGCGTCAGCCCCTGGTTTGAGAGAACCGGGAACACATCGCCGATGACAGGCCGGTTGAGCGCGCCGCTGATCGCGGTCACGTGGTAGGTGAGTACGCACAGGACGGCGATCCCCCGCAGAGAGTCGACCAGGGGAAAGCGCGGGCTGCCCGGAGGCGGGGCCACCGCGGGCGAAGGCGCGGCCCCCGCGGGCTCCTTCACCGCCGCCGCCGCGCCCATTCAGCCGCGCAGCCAGCCGATCACGCGGGTGATCAGCTCATCGGGCAGGGAGTGGTGCCAGTCGCGGCTCCAGCGCACCGTGCTGCCCCGCACGCGCTCGTCGAAGCGCTCGACGCCCTCCGCCGCCTCGCGCAGCGCCGCGGCGATCCCGGCGACGGTGGGCGGGGCCGCGATCAGGTTGGCCGAGATCTCCGCGAGGGCTCCGGCGGTCTTGTTCTCGAACGTGTTGGTGACCGTCAGCATCCCGGCGGAGGCCATCTCCAGGGGGACCAGGCTGGGGTGGGGGGTGTACATCAGCGCCAGGCCCACGTCATGGTCACACAGCAGCTTCGCGTAGTCCCCCTCCTCCCGACGCGGCACCAGCTCCAGCTCCGCCCCGCCCTCGAGGCCCAGGCGTCGTGCTCCGCCCACCGAACCGATCCCGCGCAGCTCCCAACCGGCAAAGGCGCCGTCGTGCAGCGCGCGCTGAAGCGCCAGCACGGCCAGCTCGAACATGTTGCGGCTGGCGTGGGGCTCGGGCCGGGCGTACATCAGCAGCCGCCGCGTGTCACGCCGGCGCATGGCGTCGGCGGACGGCGGCGCGACGCCGGCGATCGCGTTCTGAAACGCGGCCGACCGGGCCCCCGCGCCCCCCGGCGCGAAGACCCCGATCCGGTGGGCGCGGAAGTACTCGCGCAGCAGCTCGGTGGAGAACAGGGCGTGGTGCGGAAACTCATAGGACTCGGCCGCCAGCGCCGCATAGCTGCCCATCGGAAAGGTGAACGGCTCGTACTCCTGGATGAGATACAGGAACCGCTCCGCCCCCACCAGCCGGGTGGCCGCATGGGCGATGTGCGCCGTCCACCAGGTGGTGGCGATGAAGTGGTCCTCAGCGCTGATCTGGAGAGCTGCGATCTCACGCCCGAAGCTCAATTCGACATCCTCGAACAACCCGTGAAGTCCCGAGTAGCGCTCGACCCGCTCGCGGTAGTCGGGCGCGAGCAGCCCGTGGGGGTCCACGGTCACGATCCGCACCGCGTGTCCGTGCTGGGCCAGGCGCCGAGCCAGGTTGAACTTGCCGATGTAGCCGCCGAACAGGTGCGGGAGGTCAATCGAGGGGATGAGCAGGTTGATGCGTGACGGGGCAGCGCCGGAGACGACGAGCGGCAGCGGCGCGATCTTGTCCGCGATCGTCCGCACCGCTGGGCTGTCACCCGCCCGGCGCCCCGGGGCCGAGACGAGCTCGGGCGGCGGGACCGCATCCAGGCGCAGCCGCGGCGAGGGCCGATCGCGCACGCTCGCGCTGAGCAGGCGCCGCCAGGTGAAGGCGTAGGCCAGCATCCATTCCGCGCCCAAGGTCCGCGAGGAGCGGCCCAGGACCTCCCGGGCGCCGCGCCGCCACAGACCGGCCAGCACGGGCAGGGAGCGATCGGCGGCCAGAAAGCGCTCCAACGCGCGGTGCTTTTCGCGTGTCATCTCACAGCGGCAGCGCATCCGCACGATCGTCGCCCATACGGTCAGGCGGCAGACGTCCACGAAGTAGTGGTGGCGCCAGAGGACGACCCGGTCACGGGGGTGGCGCGTCAGCCGGCGTGCGCGGCTGCGCAGCCCGGGCATGCGGTTGGCCGCCATGTGGCCGAGGGCGGCGCCGCCGTGCTGCACGTAGTCATAGAGCGGACGCTCGACGAACTCGATCCGGCCCAGGGCCAGTGCCACCAGAGCGATCCAGTGGTCATGGAAGTGGGCGAACTGGGCCGGCGGGAAGGGCAGCGCATAGTCCAGCACGGATCGGCGCACCAGTGACGCCGCGCCGGTGACCGAGTTGGTCAGCAGCAGCGCCGACAGCGAGTCGTGGTTGTGGACCCGGGTGACCCAGTAGGTCTCCGACAACAGCCGGCCGGCGTCGTCGACCACCCGTGCGTCGCTGTAGACGAGCTGGGCGTCGCCGATCCGCGCCAGGAGCTCGGCGAGCTTGGACTCAAACCAGGTGTCGTCCTGGTCGGCAAGGGCGACGAACTCCGCCTGCCGCGGAACCATGTCCAGCGCGCGCTCGAAGTTGAGGTAGAAGCCCTGGCGGCGCGGCGAGACCGACAGCACGAACCTCGGATCGTCGCCGAGGAGGCTGCGCATCTCGGCCAGCCGGCCCGGCGAGGAGCCATCGTCGCTGATGACGCACAACCAGTTGCGGTGCGTCTGCGCGCGGATCGATTCGATCTGGCGGCGAAACAGCTCGAGCGGCGGCTGATAGGTGGCCATCGCCACCGCCACCAGCGGCTCGCCGTCCGCCGCGAGGCTGCCCTCGGGGACGGGCACCCGCCCGGGTGCGGCGGCCGTGTCCAGGGTGGCCAGGCGATGGGTCGCCGTCGCGCCGCCGTCAAGGACGGCGCGCAGCTCGAGGGTGCGCGGGCCCGCCGGTCCGGGCGCGAGCTCGGCGATCCCCCAGAACCCGCTGCGATAGCTGTACAGCCACGGATCCTCGGCCGAGGCCGGATCACGGGTCAGACCCGCCGTTGCGTACGCGTCCAGATCGGGGTGCAGGGAGCGGAACAGATCAAGCCGTGGCATCCCCTGGTGGGTCACCGGCTGTGACACCCCGTCGACCACGAGCTCGAGTGCCAGGATGGCGGTGTCGCGGTGAAAGCAGGTGCCCGCGACGAACACGGCCGTGCCCCGCCCGACCCTCACCTCATACGGAAGCGGGGCGTCGAGGGCGACGATCAGCCCACTGTCGTATCGAGAAGCCACGGATGCTCGGGAGCGGCCCGGCGCGGCCGCGTGTAGCGTTCATGATCGCCGAAACCACCGCTTGACGCCATTTCCGACCTCGCTCGATGCCCGCCGACCGCTCCCCCGCCCCCCGTGCGCGGGCTGAGCGCCTGATCGGCGCTCTCCGGCGCGAGGCCGGGCGGCAGTGGCGCGGCTCGCCGGCGATCCCGGACGCCACCGGGGGCCGCTTTGACTCGTGGCTGCAGGCGTTCTGGGGACCGGCACTGGAGACGCTCGACGCGATGTGCGCCGCGCCGGGGCCGGTGCGCTGGGACGCCTTCTCCGCGCTTGACTCCGGCGTCTGGGGGGCGCTGCTCAGCCAGGAGTACGACGTCTATCCACATATCCGGGCGGCGCTGCCCGCCGTCCCCGATGCCGGCCTGCAGGCGACGTGGAACGGCACCAGCGGGGCGGCGCTGGCCGCGCAGAGCGTCGCCTTCTACGACAGGCTCCGAGACCTGAACGCTCGACACGGCGCCCGGCCGCTGGAAGCGAGCCGGGTGCTGGACTTCGGGTGCGGCTGGGGGCGACTGACGCGCTTGTTGGCCCGCGACGTGATTCCCGGAAACCTGTTCGGCTGCGATCCCGTCGAGCCGATCCTCGACGTCTGTCGCTCGTGCCGGGTACCCGCCGAGCTGGTTCGATGTGACTTCGTGCCCGAGCGCCTGCCGTTCGCGCAGCCGTTTGACCTCATCTATGCCTTCTCGGTATTCACCCACCTCTCTGAACGGGCCCACCACGCTTGTCTGCGCGCGCTGTACGCCGCGCTGGCGCCCGGCGGACTGCTGGTGGTGACGGTGCGCCCGCCGGCGTATCTGCGGCAGTCGGACTTGCTGGCGCCGGCGTTGAGCTCGCTTGGAGACGATCCGGCGGCCCGGCTGGGGGATCCCCTGTACCTGTTCGCGGCACACGAGGGCCAGCCGCTCGGCGCCGACCGGGTTGATGGCGAGGTCACCTATGGCGAGACCGTGGTCACCCCGGCCTACATCCGCCGCCATTGGACCGACCTGTTCGAGCTGGCGACCTTCGCGCTGCTGCTCAGCGACCCTCACCAGGTGGTGGTGGCGCTGCGGCGGCGCTGAGTCACTCGGGCCCGCGCGCGCGTCGTCCGGCGAGCTGGGCCAGCCGGCCCACCGCGGACGAGTTCAGCCGCGCCAGCTCGCGGTGCGCGGCGTCCAGCTGCGAGCGCAGCGCTGCCAGCTGGTCCTGCAGCTGCAGCTCACGATCGCTGGGGATGATGGCAGCGCTGCCGGATGCGGGGCGCCGATCGGCAGCGAGCGCGGGAGAGGCCGGCGGGTCGAGGCCGGGACCGGGTCGAGACGCCGCGGTCTTGCGCCAGCGAGCTCCGTTCCAGTCGATCTGCTCGACCGGGTCCTCGATCCCCCGCCCTTCCCGGAACTCGTCGATGGCCCGGCGGCACGAATCCGGGAGATAGGGGTGAAAGTAGTCATCGACGATCACGTACCCACCCGGCGCCAGGCCGTCGTAAAGCGCCTCGAGGCTGAGCCTGGTGGCCCGGTAGGTGTCGGCGTCCAGGCGGATCAACGCCCAGCTGCCACCCCGCAGCCCGTCCATCGTCTCCTCGAAGAAGCCGGGCACGAAGCGCACGCCCCCGTCGACGCCGAAGCGGGCGAAGTACTGGCGGACGGTGTCCAGGCTCGGGGCCAGGTAGCCGATCCGGCTCAGGTGGGCCTCGAGCTCGCGATCGGAGGAGGCGGCGGCGGCGTTCTCGTCGGCCGGAGGGAAGCCGCGGAAGGAGTCGGCGACCCACAATGTCCGCTCGGCGGCCCCGAGGCTGTCGAGGGTGGCGCGGATCAGGATCGAGGCGCCGCCGCGCCACGCGCCGGCCTCGATCAGGTCTCCCGGCACCCCTTCGGCGACGATCGTCTCCACGCACCGCTGGAGGTCGCCCAGGCGCGCCAGCCCGACCATCGTCAGCCCGTCCAGGGGCCAGTCCTTGCCTTCGCGGCGATGGGCCAGCTGCTGTTCGTCGGTGAGCGAGCGCCAGAACACGCGGCGGTCGCCGGTCCAGCGCACCTCCCGCGTGCCGGCGCCGGCCAGGTCGCACAGGCTCAGCTTGAGCAGCTCCAGGTAGGCCGTGCGCAGCGCCTCGGCGCCAGGCGCCGGAGTTGGCAGGCGATCACCCGGAGCGGTCGACGTGGGAGACGGCGGAGCCATGTGAGCTCTGGAGGGTAAGACACCGAGGACCACTAGACTCCCCGCGCTCCATGGCCAGGGTCCAATTGAACCTCAGCACGGACGGGATCGTGCGGGCGCTTCGGCGAGGCGAGCTGCCGTGGACGCTGCATCCGGCCTGCGATTTCGCCAGCGACCCGGGTCAGTGGGGGGCGTCGCTGATCAACAACGCCGAGGTCATGATCGCCTGCCTCGACGCCGCCGCGGCCACATCGGTGGCGGAGGTGGGGGCGTACGCCGGGGACCTGACCCGGTATCTGCTGGACTGGGCCCAGCGTCGCGGCGCCCGCGTGTGGGCGATCGATCCCTCGCCCCAGCCCGAGCTCGCCGCGCTCGACGCCGAGCGCGCCGATCTCACGCTGGTGCGCGCGACCAGCCATGAGGCGCTGGACGAGATGCCATTGCTGGACGCCTACGTGATCGACGGCGATCACAACTATTGGACGGTCACCGAGGAGATCCGGCTGATCGTCTCCCGCGTGGCCGAAGGTCGCACGCCGTTGCTGCTGTTTCACGACGTGGGCTGGCCCCATGCCCGCCGCGATGACTACTACGCGCCGGAGGGGATCCCGGCCGAGTCCCGTCAGCCGACGGTGGAGGGGGGCGGCCTGTTTCCGGGGATCTCGGAGCCGCGCCCGGGAGGCCTGCCCTATAAATGGCCCGCCGACCACGAGGGCGGCGCGCGCAATGGGGTGCTGACCGCGGTGGAGGACTACGTGGGCTCTGCAGAGCTGCTTCGCCTGGCCATCGTGCCCTCGTTCTTCGGGCTGGGCATCGTCTGGCACGTCGAGGCGCCCTACGCTGCGCGGCTGCAGGAGATCCTGGCGCCGCTTGACCGCAATCCGATCATCGCGCGGCTGGAGGCCAACCGCACCTACCACCTCGCGGCCATGCATCACCAGATGATGGAGGTGGCGGCGGCCCACGATCGACTCCATCGCCAGGAGGCGGTGCTGCGGCGGATCACGTCGTCCAGCGCCTTCAAGCTGGCCGAGGCCCTGTCCCGGCTGCGCGTGCGCGTGGGGATCGCCCCGGGCTCGCCGGCGGTGTCGACGACCGAGATCAACCGGGCCCTCGAGGATCGGTAACGCCGGGCGCCGGTCAGCGCCAGTGCGGGACCGCACGGCGTCAGCGCCCAGCGCGGGACCGCAGCGCCCGTAGCCGCGCGTTGCCCCATCGCAGAGGCTCGGTCATTCGCCAGCTGCGGCTGGAGCGGGTGGTCTGAAGCTCACGATCGTCGCGCCGGGCGCGGGCGTCGGCCTGCAACAGCCTGGAGGCGGCCAGGAGCCGGGCGGCGGCGGCGGCGGCCTCCGCGGCCCGGGCACGCGCCTTCCAGTCCTCGTCGGGGCTCTCGGGCTCCGGCCCCTGCTCGTCCCACAGCGCTGCGGCCCGCATGTGGGCGCCCACCCAGATCTCGATCTGGGAGACGAGATCGAGGGAGTGGTGGTGGGCCACCCGGAGATCGGCCGCGACGACCCGGCGGCCCGCGGCTCGCGCCTGCCGGCACACATCGGCGTCATAGCCGTGCAGCATGCCGACCGACTCATCGAAGCGCAGGTGGCGCACTGCCCACGCCGACAGCGCCAGCATCACGCCGTAGACGACGTCGACCTCGCCCGGGACACCGGCGCCGGCCGCGGGAAGGGCCAGCTCGAGGCCCGCGGTCTCCGGTGGCCGGTAGATCAGCGAGCTCCAGGTGACCTCCCCGTCCCACCAGGCGATGTCGCGCGCCCCCGTGGCGCCCACGCAGCCGACGACCGCGACACGCGGATCGGTGAGCACGGCCCGCAGCCGCGATCCGAAGTCGGCATCCAGCAGCTCGGCGTCCTCGTGCAGGATGACGAGCGCCTCGAGGTCGGCAAGCTGAGCGGCCTGATCGAGCAGCAGATTCCAGCTGCGCGCCACCGAGCCTGCGGCCGCGTTGGCCAGGAGCACCGAGTCGGGCTCGAGCGCCCGCGCGATGCCCGGCTCGGCGGCGGCCCGGTAGACGTCGGGGCTGAGTATCGAACACCCAAAGGCGATCACGCGCGCGGCGATGTTAGCCGGGGACCTGGCGCCCAGCCTGGCGCCTGCCGCGGACCCCGGCGCCTTAGACTCGCCCGCCTGCTCGGCTCAGCCCGCCGACCGCCATGATCGTCTTCGCCTCCGCCGTCACCTCGTCGCCCACCTACCGCGCCTGCGCCGCGCCGGGCATCGCGCTGGCCTCCGAGCCCGACTCGCAGACGCTGGCCTTTGCCGCCACGGGCTCGATCTTCTCCAGCTACAACGCCATCCTCGATCAGGCGGCGCACATGCCGGGGCTCGAGGCCCTGGTGCTGCTGCACCAGGACGCGGAGATCGCCGACCCCGACTTCTGCGCCAAGCTGAGGGCGGCGCTGGCCGACCCCGGGGTGGGCATCGTGGGCTGCGTCGGGTCGGTGGGGGTCCGCTCCATCGCCTGGTGGGAGGGCTCGGTCACCTGGGCGTCCTTCGTGCACCGCTACTCCGAGCTTGAGGGCGGCGACGTGCCGTCGCTGACCTGGAACGAAGCGCAGCGCCCGCCGTACGCGCGCCTGGGCGAGGTCGACACCGTCGACGGCTTCGTGCTCGCGCTGTCTCCCTGGGTGGTGGAGCACATCCGCTTCGACGAGTCACTGGGGCAGGCGCTGCATGGCTATGACTTCGACTTCTGCCTCCAGGTCCGGGAAGCCGGCCGCAAGGTGGTGACCGCCGACTTCAAGGTCATCCACAACCACTCGCTGGAGCTGGCCAGCGACCTGGAGCACTGGGCGCAGGCCAACATCGCGGTGGCCGAGAAGTGGGATGGGCGGATGCCGGGGGTCGGCAGCGGCGGCGGCAGCTGGAGGCAACGGGCCCGGCGAGCCGAGGCAGAAGCGGCCGTGACCCGCGCGGTGGCGTTGTCAACCGAGATGAAGACCGAGGCGCGGCAGGTCCGCCACCGCCAGGAGCTGGAGATCATGACGACGAGCCTGGGATGGAGGCTGACCGCGCCGCTGAGAGCGGTCAGCCGCTATGCCCGGCGCCGGGGAGCGCGCTCGCGCCACGACGCAGGTCGATGAAGCTCTGAGCGCCGACCGGACCGGATCTCACCGGGCGGGTGACGGGGTAACGTTGGCGGCGATGCACGGCGCCCATCGCAGGACTCCCAACGCCAGGCGCCGCCGCATCCCGTCGACGGCGGCCGGAGGCCATCGTGGCCGGTAGCGCCGCGCGGCGGGCACAGCTGAGCACGCGGCCTGCGGTGATCAGTGTCAGTGATCTGCATAAGACGTTCGTGGTGCCCGATCAGAAGGTCGACACGCTCAAGGAGCGGATGGTGCATCCGCTGCGACGCACATCCCAGCGGCAGCTCAAAGCGCTGCAGGGGATCAGCTTTGAGGTGC
>DASXJW010000045.1:0-21372 GCA_036497165.1 Solirubrobacteraceae bacterium | reverse complement strand
GCAACTCGCCGCGGTGCCCCGGCGGGGCCTAGGCATGCACAAGGGTGGCCCTACCCTGATGGGGTCTGGACCCCATTGGCCGTCTCGCAGGCTCCGTATAGCGTTCGGCACGCAGACCACAGCGCTCCGGGGCGCGGCGCGGGGACCGGGGGTGGGGGTCGCACGTAGGACGTGCGGCCCCCCCGTCCCGGCGTTGGGGTCTTGTGCCTGAGCGCCGGGGCGCCGCCCGCCGCCGGTTCACGACGCGCCGCGTTCAGGGCTCGACGAGGCCCTGACGGATCGCGTACCGCGTCAGCTCCACCCGGTCGTGCATGCCGAGCTTCTCCAGGATGTTGGCCCGGTGGCGGTCCACGGTCTTCTCGCTGATCACCAGCGTGTCGGCGATCTGGCGCGTGCTGTAGCTCTCCGCGATCAGCTTGACGACCTCCTGCTCGCGCGGCGTGAGCGGGTCGGCGCGCACGGTCTGGTCGTCACGGGCGTGGCGCAGGAAGTCGCGGATGAGTGAGGTCTCGGCGCCCGGGTACAGGAACGACTCGCCGCGCATCGCGGCGCGGCAGGCCTCCACGAGATCGCGGTCAGCGGCGGTCTTGAGCACGTAGCCGGACGCGCCCGCCTTGAGCGCCTCGTAGAGATAGCGCTCGTTCTCGTGCATGGACAGGATCAGCGACTTGAGCTTCGGGCGGCGTTGGTGCAGCTCGGCCACCGCCTGCAGCCCGGTCATCCGCGGCATCGAGATGTCGATGATCGCCAGGTCCACACTGCTGTCCAGCGCCAGCGCCAGCTGCAGCGCCTCGGCGCCGTCGCCAGCCTCGGCCGTGACCTCGAGGTCGGGCTCGGCATCGAGCACCAGCTTGAGGCCGCGGCGCACGAGCGCGTGGTCGTCGGCGAGGAGGATCCGGGTCTTCAGCGGGGTCACGCGCGGGCCTCCGCGGGGGCGCCCTCGACCTCCAGACGCACGGCACAGCCGCGCCCCTGCTCGTTGGTCCCCACCTCCAGAGTCGCTCCGATGAGGGCCGCCCGCTCGCGCATGCCGCGGATCCCGCTGCCCGGCTCGCCCCCGGCGCGGATGCCCCGACCGTCGTCGGCGACCGTCACCACCAGGCCTCCGTCGCGGCCGCTGAGCGACAGCTCCGCGTGATCGGCCCCGGAGTGGCGCGCGATGTTGGTCAGCGCCTCCTGGGCGACGCGGTAGACCACGAGCTCCTCGTCGCCGCCGAGCTCGGGCAGGTGCTCGTCGAGGTGCTGGCCCACCTGGATCCCCGTCCGCTGCGAGAAGCGCTCGCACAGCACCGCCAGCGCACTCACCAGCCCCAGGTCGTCCAGGGCCTCGGGCCGGAGCTCGAGCGCGATGCGCCGGACGTCCTCGAGACTGGCGCGCACCGCCTCCTGGATGTCCTCGACATCGCGGCGCAGCGAATCGTCCAGCATCCCGCGCACGCGGGCGAGTCCGAGCAGTACCGCGGTGAGCTCCTGTCCGACCTGATCGTGGAGTTCCAGCGCAATGCGCAGCCGCTCTGACTCCTGCGCCTCCAGCACGCGGCCGGTGGCCTCGCGCCGCTCGGACTCCAGTCGGGCCAGCATCTCGTTGAAGGTGAGGGCCAGCTCCCCCGCCTCAGAGGAGGCGGCCGCGCCTGGCATGCGCGCGCCCGGACGCGTCAGATCCACCCGACGCGCCAGCGCGGTCAGCGTTTCCAGGGGCCGGACGATGCGGCGCAGGACCAGAAGGTTGGCCAGGGCCACGAGCACGAGCGCGCCGATGAGGACCGCCGCCTCGTCGATCGCGAACGAGGACAGCTTGCGCGGCGCGAGGACGATCAGCGTGACGGCGACCGCGGCCACCAGTACCAGCGCGTTGACGCCGGCGACACGGTAGACCAGAGGCACGTACTTTCTCCGGGGAGGCGGTTCGCTCACGAGGCTCTCACTGCGTCAACCCACGCGCTCGAGCTTACGCAGCATCGCCCACTGGCGAGACTCCAACTCGCCGGGCTCGATGTGCAGCGTCCGTCCGATCTCCTCGCGACCGATGCCCGCCAGGAGCAGGCCGAAGATGGCCTGCTCGAGTGAGTCAAAGCGCCGGCGCAGACCGTCGGCCAGCGTCGGCGGCACCGGCGGCAGCCGGGCCATGCCGTTCGCGGCCCGCCGGATGGCGTCGTGCAGGTCCGAGCCCAAGGCCGCCTTGCTCAGCAGCCCGTCGGCCTCCGCCACCACGCAGGCCGCCGCCAGCAGGTAGTCCGAGAAGGCCGAATAGATGAGGACCGCCGGAGGCTCGGGCAGGCGCTTGAGCTTGCGGCTCAGCCACAGCCCGGATCGCCCGGGCAGCTGATAGTCGACGATGGCGACGTCCAGCGGCGTTCGCTCCGCGACGTCCAGGGCCGCTTCGGCGCTGTCCACTGCGTCGACCACGTCCAGATCGGGCTCGCAGGACAGCAGCGCCTGCAGTCCGGCCAGGATCGCCGGGTGGTCGTCGACGACCAGGCAGCGAAGGGGGCTCTGCGCGGTCTCGCGAATGCCGGTGCCGTTGCGGCTCACGACCGGCTCCTGCACTGGGGCTGTCATCGTCGGGTCCTCCTTGGAGTTGGCGTCTCGCAGGTTGCTGGCTGCTGGATCGCCCCGCAATGGGGGCCATCCCCCATCCGGCGCGGCGGAAGTAAGACGGATCCCCCGCCCGCAGCAAACAGATGTGTGAGGCCTCAGAAACTTGCAACCGGTGACGTGGAGCGGTGGGTGCAGTGGCGCGAGGGCCGGCTGCTGAGCGCCGGGTTCACTCCGCATCTGGCCGAGGTCCTGGCCCACCAGGAGCGCGTTGATCTGCACGAGCTCCTCAAGCTGGTGGACCGCGGCTGCCCGCCGCACCTGGCCGCGCGCATCCTGGCGCCGCTGGACGCGCCGCTCGGCGATCCGCGTCGGGGGCCGCTGAGCGCCGAGCTACGGACCCGGGCCGAGAGGGGCGGGCCCCGTGGCTGGTAGCGTGCCCGCGGTGCAGCGCGTCCCCGGCCTCGCCCCGCCGGACCGTGATGCCGAAGCCCGCGCCTGGCTGGCCGCGCTGCGAGCCGGTGGCTCCGATCGCGAGGCCGCCGCTCGCGAGCTGCATGCGATGCTGCTGCGGGCGGCGCGCTTTGAGTTATCGCGCCGGCGCGGCATGGTGGCGGCCACGCGAGAGACGGCCGACGACCTGGCAATGCAGAGCGCGGATGACGCCCTGAGCGCCATCCTGGGCAAGCTTGACGACTACCGCTTCGAAAGCCGGTTCACCACCTGGGCGTACAAGTTCGCCGTTTTGGAGGCGGCGACGCGGGCGCGGCGCCGCGCCTGGCAGGACCGGGAGCTACCGATCGACCCCGACGCCTGGACCCGCCTGCCCTCCCGGGCGCTCGATCCGGCCGAGGTTCTCGAGGGCCGCGAGCGCCTGCGAACGATCATCGCCGCGGTCCGGACCGAGCTCTCGCCCCATCAGCGCGAGGTGCTGGGCGCGCTCGTGCTGGCCGGGGTGCCAATCGACGTGCTGGCCGAGCGCCTCGGCACGACTCGGGGAGCGCTGTACAAGACGCTGCACGATGCCCGGCGCAAGCTGCGCGCCGTGGTGGGGGCGACGACGTGACCGGGCGCGCACGCACGCACGCGGAGGTCGCCGCCGGGCTGCTCGGGCCGGCGGGTCCCGAGCTGAGCTGCGAGGAGTGCTTTGACCTCCTCGACGTCTATGTCGACACCGAGCTCTCGGGGAAGAACGCCGAGCGGCGGGTCCCCGGCATGCGCGAGCACCTCAGCGGCTGCCCGGCATGCGCAGAGGAGCACATGAGTCTCAAGGATCTGCTGAGGACCATCTGATGAGGACGCGCCGGCTCCAGGTGGTGGCGGGGGAGACCCGCCGCGTGGATCTCGCCGCGGCGCAGCGCGCGGCCGAGGATCTGCTGGTCGCCCTCGGCGCCGATGTGGCCTCCCCGGGGTTGCGCGACACGCCGCGGCGAGTCGCCGCCGCCTACGCCGAGCTGCTCACGCCCGAGCCCTTCAGCCTGACGACGTTCCCCAACGAGGAGGGCTATGACGAGCTCGTGCTGGTGCGTGACATCCGTTTCCAATCGGTGTGCATGCACCATCTGCTGCCCTTCCACGGTGTGGCTCACGTGGCCTATCTGCCGGCGGAGCGGATAATCGGGCTCTCCAAGCTGGCGCGCGTGGTGGAGCGCTTCGCGCGTGACCTGCAGGTGCAGGAGCGGCTGACCAAGCAGGTTGCCGCCTGCATCGACGACGAGCTCCAGCCCAAGGGCGTCGGCGTCGTCGTGGAAGCCGAGCACCTGTGCATGTCGCTGCGGGGGGTGCAGAAGGCGGGGGCCCGGACCGTGACCTCGGCGCTGCATGGACTGGTGCGCGACGACCCTCGCACCCGCGGGGAATTTCTCAGCCTGACGGGAGGTAGGACGTGATGAGCAAGACGACGTTCGTGATCGTGGGGGCCAGCCTGGCCGGCGCCAAGGCGGCCGGGGAGCTGCGCGAGCGCGGCTTCGACGGCCGTGTCGTTCTCGTCGGGGCCGAGACCGAGCGCCCCTACGAGCGCCCGCCGCTGACTAAGGACTATCTGCGCGGCGAGTCCGAGCGCGCGAAGGCCTACGTGCACGAGGAGGACTTCTATTCGCGCCAGGGCATCGAGCTGCGCCTCGGCTCCGAGGTCGAGGCAATCGATCCCCACGCGTCGACGGTCACCCTCGACGGTGGCGAGCAGTTCGCCTACGACCGTCTCCTGCTCAGCACCGGGGCGGAGCCGCGCCGGCTCGCGGTACCGGGGGCCGACCTCGACGGCGTCCATTACCTGCGTACGTTCGAGGATTGCGACGCCCTGCGCGACCGCCTCGCCACCGGCGGGCGGGTGGCCGTCGTGGGCGCCGGCTGGATCGGCAGCGAGTTCGCGGCCTCCGCGCGCCAATCCGGACTCGAGGTCACGGTCATCGACCCGCTCGAGCTCCCCAACCTTCGGATCTTCGGCCCCGAGATAGGCGCCTTCTACCGCGACGTCCACGCCGCCCACGGCGTCGAGATGGTCCTGGGCGATGGCGTCGAAGCGCTCGAGGGCGACGGCGGGGTCAGCGCCGTGCGCACCCGCAGCGGCCGGCGGGTCGAGTGCGACTTCGCGGTCGTCGGCATCGGCGTGATCCCGCGGGTAGGACTCGCGGAGGCGGCGGGCCTGAGAGTCGAGGACGGCATCCAGGTCGATGCCGCGCTCCGGACATCGGCGCCGGACGTCTTCGCCGCCGGCGACCTCGCCGCCGCGTGGCATCCCTTCTATGACCGTCACGTCCGGGTCGAGCATTGGGCCAACGCGCTCAACCAGGGGCCGGCCGCCGCGCGGGCGATGCTCGGCGACGTGGTCAGCTACGACCGGATCCCCTACTTCTTCTCAGACCAGTACGACGTGGGCATGGAGTACTCCGGCTACGCGACCGAATGGGACGAGGTGGTCTTCCGCGGCGACCGCGAGGGTGGCGAGTTCGTCGCCTTCTGGCTCGCGGAGGGACGCGTGGTGGGTGGGATGAACGTCAACGTGTGGGACGTCAACGAACAGGTCCAGGCCCTCATCCGGTCCCGGCAGCCGGTCGACGCCGACGCGCTGCGCGATCCCGACACTCCGCTTCAGTCCCTCGCCGCCGAGCCGGCCGGCTGAGGCGCTCGAGGCATTCCAGGCGCGCGCCGCGCGTCGCCTTCAGCCCGCGGAACGCCAGGGATTGCAACCGGCCGTGCCGGCGGGCGTCACCGTTCACCCGGCGGTGGAGGCGTCGCCGTGGAGGCGTGGCGGTCGCTGCGGTCGGCGCGGCGGCAGCGGCGAGCGCAACAGCGCCACCGCGCGGCCGCGGGCACGGCAGCGCGGGCAGTACTGGCGGTCGGTGAGGGGGTTGCGGCTGCGGATCGAGAGCCCGCAGCGACTGCAGTTCAGATAGGCCATATCGCGAGGCATATCCGATCGCTGCGCGCCGTGCCCGCCGGGCGGTCATCTGGCGAACCGGGTCGGTTCGCTTGCGGACACGCGGCGGCCGGCAGCGGTAGGTTTGAGGTGTGCTCGCCCAGCTCGATCCCCGCCACAGGGTCGCCCTGCTGGACGCGGATCCCGATCTCGCCGCCGGCGTGCCCGCCGCGGAGATGCCGCTGGCGCGGGCTCGCGCGGTGGCGAACGTCATCGAGCTCGAGCCCCCCATCTGGGACACGCGCGACCTCGCCGAGCGGGCCGAGCCCGGGTGGCTCGGGCTGTTCGTGCTCGACGGGCTCCTGCTCCGGCGCGTCGAGGTCGGCAAGCGGTCGGCGTGCGAACTCTTCGGCCCCACCGACATCATCCGTCCCTGGGACACCGACGGCGAGTACGACCCACTGCCCATCACGGTCAGTTGGCTGGTGCTCGAGCACGCACGGCTGGCCGTGCTCGACACGGCCTTCGTCCTTCGGATCGCGCGCTGGCCGATGATCTCGAGCCGGTTGGTGAGCCGCATCGCCCAGCGCGCCCGGTACCTCACGCTGACCCAGGCCGTCACCCATCTGCCCCGCGCCTACGCGCGCCTGCTCATCCTCTTCTGGCTGCTGGCCGAGCGCTGGGGGAGGGTCGGGACCGCCGGCGTGTACGTGACGCTGCCGCTCACCCACGAGGTCCTGGCCATGCTCATCGGCGCGCATCGTCCGACGGTGACGATCGCCCTGCAGCGCCTCACCCGCGCCGGGTTCCTCATCCGCGAGCGCTCGGACCGGTGGCTGCTCACCAACAGCGCCATCGAGACCCTCGAGCATCCTGACCGGCTGGGTCTGGTCGTCGAGGGCGACTCGATGTACGGGGACGAACAGGCCGGCGCAGATTCCTGACCGCGGGCTCCCGTGCGGGGGTACCGTGGCCAGTGCGATGTTGTCTGAGGGCCTTGACCGCGCCTTGATCCAGTACCTCACCGAGGCCCACGCGCTGGAGCAGATCGGCCTGCGGGTCCTTGACGAGGGCTGCCGTCTCGAGCCTGACGAGACGACCGCCGACATCTATCGCGGCCATCATCAGCAGACGCGCGGTCACCTGCGGCTGATCGGCGAGCGAATGGCCGCGCACGAGGTCTCCCCGCCGGCCGCGACCGAAGCGGCCGTGCGCGTGGCCGCCTTCCAGATCGAGTTTGATCCGGGCGCCGATTGCACGCCGGCGGAGCTGGCCATCTGCGCCTACACGCTCGAGAACCTCGAGATCGGCGTGTACCACGCCTTGCGTGGCCTCGCACGGCGGCTGCACGACCACGCGACCGAGGTCATCGCCCAGCAGATCCTCGAGGAGGAGGAGGACGCCGCCGAGTTGGTGGCGAGCCGCATCGAGTGGGCTCTGCCCGCCGTCTAGTGTCGTGAGTCGCTAATTCGGTGGCAGTCTCGCGGCGTCTGGACGCGCCTGACGGGAGGCGACGACCACGCCGAACCACCAGTACGACTCAGGTCGTCGCCCCCCGCCAGCCACGCCCAGCCACTCCCGAGACTGCTCACGAATAAACGATTCACGCCACTAGGTCCGCGCGGCGCGCACGTAGTCGATCAGGGCGGGGTCATCGGAGGCGCGCCGTTCCACCCGGTCGCCGGTGCACGCGCACATGTCCAGCACCGCATGCTCGTCTGAGAGCTCCACAACGCGCCAGGTGGCGCCGAAGAGCTCCCAGCGTTCGAGATCGGCGAGCGTAAGCGGCGGCTCCGCCATCGGGCAGACAGCGTAGCCCGCCCGGCGGCTTCAGGTGGGTCGCCGCCGGCGGCCCACCTGCATGTCGGCGAACGAGCCCTGACGCTGGCGGTCCGGCGCGCCGGCAAATCCGCCGGCGGCCTGCCAGCGGCGACGCGGCGGTCCCGCGAACTTGCCGAAGGGCGCCGCCGGCTCGACGGCGCGGGCGCCGGCGAAGCTGCCCACTCGCTCCTTGCGGACATCGTGGTAGTGGGAAACGGCTGGTGCGGGCATGGTCTGCCTCCTTCGTATCGTGCCACGATATCGTAGCACGATACGCTCGGCCGGGGCGACCCACTCGCCGGCCAACGCGTCATGTTCGGAACAGCTTCAGGCGTGCGGCCTCCCCCTCGGTGAGGGCGGCGAGCAGCGCCTGCATGGTCGGCGCCAACTGGGTCAGCTCGCGGAGGTGGACCGCGGATAGCGAGCTGACGGTGACGGCGCCCCACTCCGTCAGCTTGAGGTGGACGACGGACTGCTGCTCGGGATCGCGCTCGCGCGTGATCAACCCCGCCTCCTGGGCCCGGTCCACCAGTCCCACCGCGCTGTGGTGGCGGATGAGGAGCACCTCGGCGACCTCGCGGATCGTCGCGCCGCGGGCGGTGCGGGAGGAGCGGATCGTCAGCAGCAGTTGGTGTTGGGTCGGCGTGATGCCGGCCTCCCGCGCCCGCTGCGCGCTCCAGTGCAGAAACCCACGCAGGCTGTAGCGCAGCTCGGCCAGTCGCTCGTAGTCGGCGTCCGTGAGGATCGGAGGAAGTCGTGCGTCGAGGTCGTCCATGTCGCGGCACGATATCGCGGCACGACATCGTGATACGACCCACGAGGCCCCGTTCGCGCCGCCGCGACGCCGCGACGCCGCGACGCCGCGCGCGACTCTGGGCGAAAACCGGCCGGAAAACGGCGGGTTTTCACCCAGAGTGGGGTTTACGGGTGAGAGCTGGCCCCTCAGGCGGGGACCTGCTCGGCCATCGCGGCCAGCCACGGATAGCGGGCGGTGTCCTTGCCGGCGTAGTCGGGATCGAGGTAGATGAAGCAGCGCTGGATGTGCCAGTCGCGGATCTCGAACACATCGCACCAGCGTCCCGCGCCCCACTCCGGCGCGCCGGTACGCCACGGGCCATCCTGATGCTCGCCGTAGCTGGTGCCCTCGCAGACGACGGTGTCGCTGCCCGAGAAGATCCAGTTGAAGTTGGCGTAGTCGTGACGGATCGACTTGAGCGTCGCGCCGACGTCACCGAACATCGTGCCGATCTCCTCGCGGCCGTTGGCGATGCCCCACTTGGGGAACATCACCTGGGCGTCCACGGCGAAGAGCTCGAGGATGCTGTCGCCGCTCGACGTCACGCCACCGTTGTCGAAGGCCTTGAGGTACTCCAGCACGACGGACTTGCGCTGCTCGTCGGTCATCGTTTCACGGGTCAGGGTCATCGAGTGAGCTCCTTGTGTGGTTTGACTCGGCGGGCGAGGGCCCCGCCCTCACTCGCCGCCGGCTACGGACGCGTCGGCGAGCCCGCGTCGATGGGCCAGTGCGGCGGCCTCAACCCGAGTGGACACGCCCAGCTTGGACAGGATGTTGGAGACGTGGACGCTCGCGGTCTTGCGTGAGATGAAGAGCGCCTCGGCGATCTGGCTGTTGGAGCGTCCGTCGGCCACGAGGCGCAGGACCTCGCCCTCGCGCGCGGTCAGACCCAGGCGCACGAGCGCGTCGGGCTCACCCGGCTCGCTGACGGCCGCGCCCGTCGCCGGGCCGTCGCCGTTGACCGCGGCGCCCGCGCGCAACCGGGCCCGGCGGATCAGCGCCTCCACCTCGCTCGCCAGCGGCTGCGCGCCGGCGGCCTGCGTCATCTTCAGCGCCTCGCTCGCCGCGTCCGCGGCCGCCGAGGCGTCCCCGGCGGCGATCCGTGCCTCGGCCTGCCGGTACAGCGCATAGGCCAGCGGCAGCACCTCGTTCATCTCCCGGCTCCGGTGGACCGCCTGCGCCCACGCCTCGCCCTCGCCTTCGCCGTGCAGCCGGGCCTGCTCAGCGAGCGCCAGCGCCCGATGACCCTGATCGGCGGGGGTCCGCGCCTCCATCGTGACGGCCTCGTCGCGCACGGCGGCGCCACGCGCGATCGCGTCCTCGGGCACGGGGCCGCCTTCGTCGCGCGCCGCCTGTCCCCGGTCGGCTTCGATGCGGGCGGCCAGCGACAGGAGCGGCCAGCGGTAGCGCTGGTCCTCGGCCAGCCCGGCGCGCGCCAGCGCTCGCTCCAGCACCTGATGTGCCGCGTCGAGGTCCCCACGCGTACGCGCGAGCTCGGCCTCGAGCATCACGAGGGGATAGACGAACTGGGCGGCGGAGGACGTGCGCAGGTGCCCGCGCGCCTCACGCAGGTCGTGGTCGGCCTCGGGCAGCCGGCCGCTGACGAGATGGATCTCTGAGCGGATCAGCGTCAGCGTTCCGGCGAACACTCCCGGCGCCTCCAGGCCAGGGGCTGAGCACTCCAGGGCCTGTTCGAGTTGGCCCAGGCGCAGGAGCGCCTCGGCCTTGTTGCCGCGCAGGAACGCGCCGGCGGTGCGGCCGAGCCCGAGTTGCTCGCTCAGCGGGGCGCCTCGATCGCAGATGGCGATCGCCTCGTCGTAGCGGCCGAGCATGAGGTACATGTCCGACAGGCCGATCAGCGAGCGCATCGCGAGCCAGGTCCGCCCCGCCTCGAGGGCCTCCTCTCCGTTGCGCCGCTCCAGCTCGATGGCCCGATCGAAGTCGCCCGCGTAGAGCATGCAATGCGCCAGAGTGTCCTGGACCTCCAGCCTGTCCTCGGTCGCGCCGGCCGCATCCGCCGCGGCCAGGGCTCGCTGGGCCACCTCGCCGGCACGGCGGAAGTCCGCCAGGCGGGCCATCGCCCTGGCCTGCGCGCTGAGCACGTGGGCCAGCACCGCCGTCGGCGGCTGCGCCGGGAGCAGCCCGCCCGCCCGATCCAGATCGGCCAGCCCCTCCTCCTCGCGGCCGAGGTCGCCCAAGAGCTCGCCGCGTCGGACGAGCAGGTGCGCGCGGCGCTCGGGCACACCGCTCTGGCCCAGCTCGGTCAGGGCCTGGTCGGCGAGCGCGAGTGCGCGCTCGGGATCTCCGGCACGATGGACGGCCGAGGCCGCGGCATCGAGCAGCGCGACGTGATCGATGCCGGCGCGCTGCTCGGCGTCAGGCACCTGGCTCCAGAGCTCGAGCGCGAGCTCGAAGTGGCGCTGGGCCGCCGCCGGCGCGGATGCCGCGGCCGCGGCCCGGCCGGCGCGCACCGTGGCCGGGAGCGCCTGAGGAACGTCGTGCGCGGCCAGCCAGTGGTGGGCGAGCATCGTGCTCGTGTCCAGATCCTGGTCGTCATGGCCCGCGGCCCGGCGCTCGATCGCCTCGGCGTAGGCGCGGTGCAGGCCCGCCCGTTCGTGGGGCAGCAGGTCCTCATGGATCGCCGTACGCGCCAGGGCATGCCTCAGCGCGTAGCCCGGCCCCGACCGGTCGACCACCAGCAATTGCTGCTCCACAGCCTCGCGCAGCCCGGCGTGAAGGTCGCCGTCGGGCAGATCGGCGACGCGCATGAGCAGCCAGTCAGGCACCCAGCGCGCCGCCGCCGACACCACGCGCAGCACGTGCTGGGCGCTGTCGGAGAGCAGATCGGCCCGAGCCAGCACGACGTCGCGCAACGAGGGCGGGAGGTAGTCATGGTTGATCCCGCCGGCGCGCACGGCGCCCACCAGCTCCTCCACGAACAGCGGGATTCCCTCGGAGCGCTCGAAGACCAGGTCGACCAGTTTCCGGTCGGGACGCTCGCCCAGGATCGCCTCCATCTGGGCCGCGACCTCGATCGCGCCCAAGCGGTCAAGCTCGAGGCGTTCGAGCGCGCGCTGCTGCTCCCAGCGCGCGGCCATGCGGCGAAACGGGTGAGCTCGGTGCAGCTCGTCGGAGCGCACGGTGAGGACGAGGAGCAGCGGGCGGCTGATCGAGCCGCCCACGAGCAGGGCCAGGAGGTCGAGCGTGGCCTCGTCGGCCCACTGGACGTCCTCGAAGACGAGCACCAGCGGTCGCGCGGAGGCCAGGCGCCCGATCACGGCGACGATGAGCTCCAGCAGCCGCGAGGGATCGCGCTCCCCGGCCGGCTCGTGGAAGCGGCCATCATCGAGCTCGGGCACGAGGCGTCTCAGCTCACCGCGCGCGGCGCCGAGCAGCTCGTCCAGCTCCTCCTCGGGCACGTCGGCGGCGAGGGCCCGGAACATGTCGATCATGGGAGCGAGAGGGATGCCGCCGCCCTCAAGCTCAAAGCAGCCGCCGGTCAGGACCCGCGCATCGGCCGCGCGAGCGCGCCGCACCAGCTCGTCGACCAGACGGGACTTGCCCACGCCGGCCTCCCCGCCGACGAGCACCGTGACACGCTCTCCGGCCACGACGCGCTGCAGAGCGTCTGACAACGCAGCTGATTCAGTTCGGCGCCCCACGAGGACGGGGCTGACAAGGCTCGCCGCCACGACACGCATCATTTCAGACCCACGCGGAGCGACGACGGGGGGTTTGCCGCGCGGGTGGCCGGGGGTATGCCTTTAGACGCCACCGAATCGAGGGAGGATTGATGTCCGGCAAGACGATCGCCCCCGGGGGGCTGCGGCAGGGGCTGGCGGCAATGGGGTGCGCCCTCTCACTGGTCGTGGTCGGCGCGTCGGCAGCGGCCGCGGCGCCGCGGGTCACGCCGTCAGGGCAGGCGCCCGGCGGCCCCGGCGCCCAGTCCTATCTCGATGTGGCGCGCAAGGACTGCTTCGGGACGGCGCGCGACACCACCTCCAAGGTGTGGTTCACCGTGGCGGGCGGCGTGCTCTCAGACGTGTTCAGCCCGTCCATCGAGGCCACCAACGTCAACACCGTCCAGTACATCGTCACCGACGGCCGGACCTTCGCGGACTCACAGCAGCGCGACATGACCTACGCGGTCAGCTCTCCGGACCCCAGCGGCATGGTGTGCCGGGTGACGAGCACCGACCGCGCCCACGGGTTCCGGCTGGTGAGCGACTACATCACCGACCCCGCGCGGGCCAGCGTGGTGGTGCGCACCGTCCTGCAGCCGCTGGCGGCTCACGCCCGGGCGGCCAGCCACTTCAAGGTGTACGTCCGCTACGACGCCACGATCGACAACAGCGGCGGCGGCGGCCAGACCAACGGCGGCGCCAACAACGCGACCGTCGACCCCTCCACCACCGCGTTGGTCTCCTCCGACACCACCGCGCCAACGGGGCCGTTCGCCGCGAAGGTTGTCGGCGCGCTGGTCGCCAACCGGAGGTTCCGCGCCGAGTCCAGCGGGTTCGTCGGCACCCCCAGCGACGGGCTCAGCCAGCTCGACGTCCACCACCGGCTCCTCCAGGACTACCGGTCGGCCGGCGACGGCAACGTGGTGCAGACCGCGCTCGTCGCCACCGCGCCCGGGCGGCCGTTCACGCTGGCCCTCGGCTTCGCCCCGACCGCCGGCGGCGCCATCGCGACGGCGACCCAGAGCGCGGGCCAGTCGTTTGATCGGACGTTGTCTCAGTACGAGGCGGGATGGCGTGCCTACGACGCCTCGCTGCGGCGCCCGCCGCGCACCCTGCCCGGCTTCTCGTCCGCCCAGGACGGGGCGATGCGGAGCACGTACTGGCTGTCGGCCAATGTCATCAAGGCCGCCGAGGACAAGACCAACGCCGGAGCGTTCGTGGCCTCCCCGACCGATCCCTGGGGGCAGTCGGTGCCGGCGTCCACGACGCACGCGGGCTGGACCTACCGTGAGGTGTTCGCTCGCGACAGCTACGAGACGTTCACCGGTCTGCTCGCCGACGGCGATCGGGCCAGCGCCCGCGACATGGTGCTGTTCCTGTTCGACAAGACCCAGCAGCCCGACGGCAGCTTCCCGCGCGACTCCGAGCTGGACGGTGCGGTGGCGCCCGACACCTTCGGTCTGTCAGAGATCGACGAGGTCGGCTATCCGCTGTTGATGGCGTGGCAGGCGGGGCTCGCCGGCAACGTGTCCTTCTACGACAGCCACATCCGCCCAGCGGCCGACTACATCGTCGATCACGGTCCCAGCACCGGCGCCGAGCGCTGGGAGGAGCACCCCGGCTACTCGCCCGCCACCATCGCCGCCCAGATCGCCGGCCTGGTCGCGGCGGGACGGCTCGCCCAGGCCGCCGGCGACACTGCCCGTGCCCACCTCTACCTGGCCACCGCCGACGACTACCAGCGCAATGTCAAGAGCTGGACGGTCACCACCACGGGGCCGGACGGACCGCGCTACTTCATCCGCGAGTCGGTGTCGGGCAACCCCAACACCAACCAGACCTACAACCTCGGCAACGGCAGCCTGGACAACGTCGACCAGCGCTCGATCATCGACGCGGGCTTCCTGGAGCTCACGCGCATGGGAGAGCTCCCGGCGTCCGACCCCGACGTGCGCGCGTCGCTGAAGGTCGTCGACGACGTCCTGGAGAGCCAGACGGCGTCGGGGCCGGGCTGGCACCGCTATGGGATCAAGGCCAGCGGCGCTACCGACGGCTACGGCGACTGCTACGTGCCCGATCTGACCAACTGCTCGCCCACCGGCGAGGGCTGGTTCACCCACGCCGTCGGCTCCGGGCACCTGTGGCCGCTGCTCGACGGCGAGCGCGCCGAGCAGGATCTGCAGTCCGGGGCCGGCTCCGCCGCCTCCGGCTTGGCGGCGACCTTCCAGCGCATGACCTGGGGGCTGGGCTACGTCCCCGAGCAGGTGTGGGAGGACCCCAACATCCCGGCCTCCCCGTTCGGCACCGACCCCACCACCGCCTCGATCGGATTCATCAACGGCAAGGCGGCCGGTTCGGCTGGACCGCTCATCTGGGGCCAGGCCCAGTATCTCCGGCTCGTGCTCGACCTCGCCGACGGGCGCCTGCTCGATCAGCCGCAGGTCGTGCGGGCGCGCTACGTCGACACGGGGCCGCCGTCCACCGTTCCGGTGACGATCACGTCGCCCGCCGCCGGGGCGATGACGCCGAGCGCGACCACGACGGTGACGGGCACGACCACGCCCGGAGCCGCGGTGGACGTGTCCGCCGGACAGCCGGGGTCGTCGGCCAACACGACCTCCGCCGCCGCCGCCACTGCGGACGCCCAGGGTCACTTCAGCGCGACGGTGCCGACGCCCCCGGGCAGCGTCGTGATCACCGCGGCGGCCACGACCGGCCCGCGCGCCACCGGCTGGGCTCAGGAGACGGTGACCGGCGGCCCGTAGATCGTCAGGCCGCCGCCGCCGCTGTGCCGAAGCTCACCGAGAGCCCCGGTCCCCGGGCGAGCGTCTGATAGACGACGCAGTAGCGCTCGGTGAGCTTCTGCAGGGTGGCTAGCTGCTGTTCGTCGAGGTCGCCGTCGAGCTCGAAGGACAGGCGAATCGCGCTGAAGCCCACCGGCGCCTCGCGGTCGACGCCCAGCGTGCCGCGGAAGTCGAGGTCGCCCTCGGCCCGGACCCGGCCGGAGGTGACCGGGAGCTCCAGCGAGGTGGCCACCGCCTGCAGGGTCACGCCGGCGCACGCGACCAGGGCCTCGAGCAGCATGTCGCCCGAGCACAGCAGCGTCCCGTCGCCGCCGGTGGCGGGGTGAAGGCCGGCCTGTGCCAGCGCACGCCCTGTCTGGACCGAGCACGCAACGCCCTCTTCCAGCACGCCCTCGGCCGAGAGCGTTACCCGCGCCGCCTCGGGATCGGCCCGGTAGCGCTCCTTCAGCGGGCCCTGCACGGCGATCAGCTCATCGCGGTCCATGGGCGGGATGTTACGGATGTCGCCGCGGCTTGATCGCACCCCGCTGCCGTGAGATCGTCTCGCCACGATGTACTCGCCTCCGCCGTTCTCTGAGCGCACCGAGGGACAGAAGGTGCTGCTCGGCGCCGTCATCCCCGCGCTCGTGGGCGGCCTGGCGGGCTGGCTGGTCGGGGTCTCGGCCGCCGCCTATTGGGTCGTGGCGATTCTGGCCGGGGTCGGGGCGTTCCTGGGCGGGCTGGAGCACTCGGACGGCTGGGACGCGGCTGATCGCGGCTTCTTCGGCGGGGTCATCTACGGGACGAGCCTGCTGCTGGTCCACGAGCTCATCCACGACGCTGCCAAGGTGTCGCTGGGCAGCTTCCCACCCTTCCTCGTGGTGGTCACCGCACTGGCGGGAACGCTGTTGTCGGCCGCCGGGGGGCGCGTGGCGCGCATGCAGCGCCGGCGCGCGGCCGCCGTCGCGGACCCCGCGCCGCGCGGGACACCTGCCCGCTGATCCCATGAGCCGACCGCGCCCGGCCTCAGCCCGGCAGCCCCGGGGGGCGCTTGGAGAGCTGCGAGCCCGTGCAGCAGTCGATCTGCCAGGTGCCGTTCGGGGTCTTGACGAAGCGCGCGTTGGCCACCGACCCGTCGCTCGTGGACTTGCCCAGCGTCAGGTGTGCGGTGGCGACGCCGTCTTTGACGTGGAGGTCGGAGACGGCGAACTTCGCCACCGACGCAGACCCCTCCGAGCCGGAGAACAGCCGCTGTAGGCCCTGCCGGCAGCTCTCGCCGGGGAGGTCGGCATACGTCTTTGAGTGCAGCTGCGCGACGAGCTCGACGGCCGTCGCCGACCAGTAGGCGGTGGTGACGACGTTGCAGGCGCGGGCGGCGTCGTGCTTGGCGAGCGCGCTGACGTAGGTGCCCACGCTGGCCCTGATGCCGTCCCGGGCCGTGGCCGTGCGGTCTCCGCTCCCGGATCCGCCGCAGCCGCATAGCGCGACCGCGACCAGGCCGGCGGCCGCCACCACGGTCACCGGCCGCCGACGGCCGGATCTCACCCACGCTGTCTGCAACCGGGACACCGTCGAAGGCGACCCTACCCGGCCACGCGGTCGTACGCGTTCAAGTTCCCCGGCCGAGGGCCGATGTGTCAGGAGAATGAGTATTGAGGCCGTGATCTCACGGATCGGTGACATCGCGCAGGCCCAGCAGCAGCTCGCCTCGCCCATCGGTTCCTCTGCCGCCGGCTCCGTCGGCGCCCTGCTCGCGGGGACCCAGACGATCGCCTCGCAACCCGCCGGCGCCGCGACGTCCACCAGCTTTGCCAGCGCGCTGGCCATGGCTCAGGGCGCCGCGGCCTCCCCGGCCAGCCCCGGCATGGACCCGGCCGCCACCTCCGGCGTCGCCACCACTGGGGTCGCCTCGACCGGCGTCGTCTCGACCGGCGCGGCGGATCCCGGCGCCGCGGTCGCCCAGGCCTCCTGGAACCCGGAGCAGAAGCCGATCGCAGGCTGGATCGTCCCGGTGCTCGACTGGGCCTCGCAGCATGGCTGGACCGGCACCGTCACCAGCGGCTACCGCAGCTACTCACAGCAAGCGTCGATCAACGCCTCGGGCGCCTTCAGCGCCCCGGCGGGCAAGTCCAACCACGAGTCCACCCAGTACCCCGGGGGTGCGGTGGATGTCACCGACCCAGCTGCGCTCCTCCAGGTGCTCAAGGGCTACACCGGCCCGTACAAGCTGGTCGGCGGCGTGCTGGGGGCCGCCGATCCCGAGCACTTCTCCGCCACCGGGCACTGACCTGCCGCTCCCCGGCGGTGGGCGGGGACGCTCAGGGGCGCTGGACGCGGACCGGCTGGTAGAGGTCGGCGCACGCGTCGGCGATGGCGGCGACGTGGCGATGATCGGTCCCGCAGCATCCGCCCAGGATGCTCAGCTGGGGCAGGGCCGTGACGAGCCGGCGGTAGTCCATGGCGAGCTCTGAGGGGTTGCCATCGTCGAGGGTGGCGGCGTCGTCGAGCTCCGCGTGGCTGCGCCGCGAGGCGTTGGCCCGGATGCCGCGAACGCGCTGGGGCCACAGGTGGCCGGCCTCCAGGGGGGCGCTGAAGTGCTGCGGATGGGCGCAGTTGATCATGTAGTAGGCCGGTCCGCCGTCGGTGGCGGCGTCCACGTCGCCGATGGCGGACTCGAGGGTCGTCCCCGTGGGCAGCCGGCCGTCGGTCTCCACCGTGAACGAGATGACGACTGGCAGCCCGGCCCGCGCTGCGGCCCGCGTGATCCCGATCGCCTCGTCGACGTAGGTGAGGGTCAGCGCGCAGACCAGGTCCGCGGGCGTATCCGCGAATGTCTGGATCTGGGCATCGTGGTAGCGCTCGGCCTCCCGCGCCGACATCCCCACGCCCGCGTCGTAGCCGTCGCGGCGCGGGCCCACACAGCCGCTGATGACGAACGTCTCGGGCGTCTCGCCCTCGCGTACGCGCATGTCCGCCAGCTCGCAGATCGCGGTGCGGTTGATCGCCGCCAGCCGGCTCTCGTCGTAGCCGAGGGTCCGGGCCCAGTCGGGGTTGGCCCGCCAGGTCGGGGCCTCGGCGATGAACCCGGTGCCGTGGGCGCGCGCGATGGCGAGGTGGCGTTCGAAGTAGGCGCGCAGGCGCCGGCGGCCGGCCTCGGTTTCGAGCAGGACGAACGCCGCGAAGGAGGGCAGGTCGAGGTGCTCGCGGAAGATGAGCGTGGTCTCCAGGCCGCTGTCGGTGAGAAACAGCCGGTCGCGGAGCTGGGGGAGCGTGGGCCGCGTTGCGCTGCTCACGTTGCTGTCCGGTCCATCGCGTCATCGTCGCCGCGCCGGAGCGCGGGCGCAATGGGGTGGTGGCCCCATGTCCTTATCCGAGAGGGGAAGGCGGATCCGACGGGCGCGTGGGCGGCCGGCAAGGCGACCTAACGCGTTCCATGGATGATCGCGATCAGGGCGTGTTCGTGGCGCAGGCTCGCCTCGCGGCGCTCGGCGGCGAGCGGCCACACGCCGATGGGGCGCTCGACGCCGCGGAGTCCCACCACGTCGCGGCGGCGCAGTGCCCGCCACACGCCCGCTCCGGCGGCCGCGTGGGTGGAGTCGCTGACCAGCGCCTCATTGGGCTGGGCCGCGCCGGCCAGGCGCGCGGCGACGTTGACCGCGCTGCCGTACCAGTCGCCCTCGTGCATGACCGCAGGGCCCGTATGGGCGCCGACGCGGACCGGCAGCAGGTCCGCACGCGTGCCCACCTCGACCAGCGTGCGCTCGGCCAGCGCCACCGCTTGTGTCGCGTCGGGCACCCAGATCATCGCCCCATCGCCCATCGACTTGACGTGGCACGCCCCGTGCTGGTCGCTGAGCAGCGACATGACCCGGCGAAACTCACGGGCCACCCGCATCGCGGCCTCGTCGCCGCATCGCTCGGTGAGGACGGTGTAGCCCACGAGATCGGCGAAGACGAAGGTCGGCGCCGCATGCCGGGCCATCTGGCGGTGCCGGCGCGCCGCACCCGCGCGCCGGCCCCTCGCCATCAGCGCCCACGCCGAGCACCCAGCGAGAACCGCAAGTGCAAACGCGGTCATGACCCCGTGGTCCCAAGCTCGACGGTGTGCGCAGGTCTGTCCGAGACGTCAGATGCCTGATATTCCCGGTCCATATCACCCAGGACGTCGTCGGCGCGCCATTCTTCCCGCCTGCATGGAACGTTCCAACAACGTGGAGCGTGGGGTGGGTCGCGGTGCGCCGCCGTGGACAACCCGGCGCCCCTGTGGACAACCCTCCACCAGGACTTAATCGCAGCTTGCGCCGTGAAATAGAATCGCTGCCCTGTGGGTACCAGCCGCCGCGCTCCGCTGGTCGGATCGGGTCTTCACCAGACGTTGACCGCGCTGGCCTACGCCGTCGAGCGCCACGCCGGTCAGAGGCGCGACGCCGACGGGGCGCCGTTCATGCTCCATCCCATCGAGGTCGCGACGATGCTGGCCGACGTCGGCGCGCCCGATCACGTGGTTGCCGCTGGAGTGCTTCACGACACGCTCGAGAAGACCGCCGCCGAGCCTGACGAACTCCGCGAGCGGTTCGGACCCCGCATCACGGCGCTGGTGGTCGCGCTCAGCGAGGACCCGGAGATCTCGGGCTACGAGGAGCGCAAGGGGGCGCTGCGCGACCAGGTGCGCGCCGCCGATGACGAGGCGCTGATGGTATTCGCCGCGGACAAGGTCTCCAAGGCGCGGGAGCTGCGTCTCTCCCTGGCCACGGCAGGCCGGCCGCCGAGCTTTCGCCGAGGCTCCAAGCCGCAGCGCAAGCTGGCCCACTACCGCCACTGCGCCGAGCTGCTCGACGAACGCCTCGGCGGCTCGCCGCTCGTCGCGTCGTTGCATCACGAGCTCACCGAGCTGGCTGTGAGCGAACAGGCTGCGCTGGTGGGAGCGCGCTGACCGCGCACCCCGCCCGGCGCGTGGCCGGCGTGCTCCGCCGGGGTGGGACCCCGACCGCGGGGCGGCGTGCCCGCGCTCTACGCACAGCGCCCTCGGTCACGGAGCGTCGTCGCGGCCGGGCAGCAGGGCGAAGATGCGAGCCGGCCCTCCGCTGCCGCGCGCGAGCTTGATCGGCGCCACCACCACCTGTGCGCGCGGGGGGAGCTCGGTGAGATTGGCCACGTTCTCGATGATCATCCGGCCCGCCGACAGCCACAGCCGGTGCAGGTCGTAGGTGGTCGAGTCCACCGGGTCGGCCGAGGGGCCGTCAAAGCCGATTGCGGAGATCCCGCGCTCCACCAGGGCCTGTGCGCACTCGGCATCGGGATAGCTCCATCCGGTCCAGTACGCCGTGGTGCCCCAGTTGCGGGCGTTGTCAGAGCAGATGAAGAGGATGTCTCCCGGATGCAGGTGGTGCAGCTGGGACTCCAGCTCGGACAGCGGCAGCGGCCCGGGCTCACGTCCGGCGACGTTGATCGTCAGCGCGTGGGTGACGAAGCGGTCCAGTGGGATGTCGTCGAACGTGTCGCCCTGGGCGATCTGGTGCGCGGGTGCGTCGACGTGGGTGCCGATGTGGTTGACCAGGCACAGCTCGGTCATCGCGTACCCATCCTCCGGCACATTGGCCACGGGTCGAAACGACGGCTCTGGGAGGCCCGGAAACACGGGCATCCCCTCCGCGAAGGGATGGCTCAGGTCAACGATTCGCACCGGCAGGGCCACCTGACAGGCCACGGAGACGAAGCCCCGGCGGGTCGTCCCCTCGTTGGCGCAAGCCTACCAGACGAGGTTGATCGAACTGCGATTAACAGGTTTTAGCGGGGTATCTTTGTGCGGCCGCCGGCTCGCAGGCTCCAGCCCGCCGACGGCGGGCCGGGCCATCGCGCCGGCTCAGGTTGCCGGCGAGCGAGTCGATGCCCGCCAGCGGCGAGGGCGTCGCCGTGCCCCGGGGGGCCGGATTGTCGCGGGGCTCGAAGGCCGGTGGGCATGTACGACGAGCACCGGCGCCGGGCTGTGGCGCACCAGGTAATGGCCCAGGCCGCCCAGAAGCGAGCGCAGCCGCCCGCCGGGGGCCTGGCCGAGCATCACCAGGTCGTGCTGGCCGCGCTCGATCTGGCGAATGAGGGCGGCGCGGATGGGCAGCGCGGTGACGATGGTGGTGACCGGTATGTCGCTCGGGACCCGCGCGAGGGCCTCACGCATGAGGTCACAGGCGCCGGTGTCCGCCGTGGGGACCGCGAGCGGGGCGGCGGCGGCCACACCGAGGTAGGCGCACATCGGGACGCGGCGCTCGGCCGCGATCAGCGTGAGCCGGCTGCGCTCGCGCTGGGCGAGGTCGATCGCCTGCTCCAGGGCGTGGCTGGAATCGATCGATCCGTCGATCACGACGAGGACGTTGCGGAACATCTCCCTTTCCTTCCCGG